>NZ_JABMCA010000002.1:0-331892 GCF_014706005.1 Actinomadura sp. RB99
GCCGGGCGGCGGGCGGGGCCGCCGGGCCCGGCCCGTTCAGCGCGGTGGCGGCGCGGCGGGGTCGTCCGGCGGTGCCGCCGGCGGCTCCAGGCCGATGATGAGGCGGAGCCCGAGAGCGTTCGCGACGCGCTCCAGCACCGGCAGCGGCGGGAGGCGCGAACCCGACTCCAGGCGGGAGACCGCCGGCTGGTCGAGGCCGGCCATCCGGGCCAGCCGGGCCTGCGTGATGCCCAGCGCGCGGCGCCGCAGGCGGATCGCCGCGCCGATCGTGTCGTTCAACGGACGTCCTCCTCGTGCTCGGTTCCGGCCGTTCAAGGACCACGATCGCCGCCGGCGGGCCCGGTCCCATCCGGTGATGGTCGGAACGGCGCGCGCCGTCCGGGCGACCTGGCGGGTCCACCGATCGGTTGATGCGGCACCCGGGTGCATGAAAAAGTCCGCCCGCGAACCGCGACGGCGCCGGGGATTTCGCTTTCCGGCGTGCCTTTTTATGCATAATTTATTTGCCGTGGAAATTTGGTGACGCCCTTATTTCGTGCTTAGTCTCCACCGCATCGGCCGAAGTCCGGCCGGCCGCCGAATCCCTCCAGAGGGAGCCGGGGACCCAGGTTCGTTGGGGTGAATCCGCTGGTCGCCAGCGATAGGGCCGTCTCCTGGCCCGAACCCGTCAGCTAACCCGGCAGGCGGAAAAGGAGAGGTGGACGGCCCTTGGACACGGGCATCCAAGAAATGATCAAGAACCTCGAGTCCGAGCTCGGGTACACGGAGAAGGGAGGCGGCTACACCAAGTTCGGGGATTGGTACTCGAAGAACGTCGACCATTCCTACGACTTCTCGAACGCGGCCTGGTGCGACATGTTCCTCGTCTGGGGCGCGACGAAGGCGGGCGTCGCCAAGCAGGTCGGGACGTACGCCTACACGCCCTCGCACGCGGCGTTCTTCAAGAAGCACAAGGCGTTCGACGCCGAACCGGCCCCCGGCGCGCTGGTCTTCTACGACTGGTCCGGAGGCAAGGGCATCGACGGCATCGACCACGTCGGGATCGTCACCAAGGTCGACGGCGGGCGGATCCACACCATCGAGGGCAACGTCGACGGGCGGTTCGTCAAGCGCAAGGTCCGCGACCAGGACGACGTCGTCGGCTACGGGCACCCCGAGAAGGTCCCGATCGGCCGCAAGCCGACCACCGCACCGGCGCATCACGGCGGCCCCCCATCCGGGGGCGGCGCGAAGACGGCCGCGATGGCCTATACCCGACCGGCTCCCACCGACGGTCCGCCCGTCGAGCTGTGGAGCGCGGTCGGCGCGGTCCTCTTCCTGACACTCTCGCTGCTGGTCTTCCTCAAGCACCGGCGCGCGACGACGGCGGCCACCACGGCACCCGCCACAAGGGAGGAGGACCGATGAAACGGCTCGCGAAGCTGCTCGCGGCGTCGGCGATCGCCGGCGGGGCCCTGCTCCACCTGGCCGCCCCGTCCGACGCCGCTCCATCGAACGCCGCTCCATCGAACGCCGCTCCATCGAACGCGGTCCCGTCCGATGCCGCCGCGCCGAAGGCGGCCCCGTCCCATGCCGTCGAGCGGTCGAGGTCCCTCCCGCAGGGGGTGGACGTGTCCACCTACGACCGGGGCGTCGACTGGGGCGGCGGCCGCCTCGCGTTCGGCATCGCCAAGGCCACCGAGGGGACCGGCCACGACGACGCGACCTTCGCCGCCAACTGGGCGAAGATCCGCCAGAACGGCCTGGTCCGCGGCGCGTACCACTACGGGCATCCGAAGAACGACCCGGTGCGGGAGGCCGACCACTTCCTGTCGGCGGTCGCGTCCGCCGGCCTCCAGCCCGGCGACCTGCTCATGCTCGACCTGGAGACGACCGACGGCCGGTCCGACCACCAGGTCAACGCGTGGGCCAAGCGCTGGCTGGAGCACGTCCAGCGGAAGACCGGCGTGAAGGCGTTCTTCTACAGCTCGTGGTCGTTCGCGCAGGAGCACGGCGACGGCCTCGCCGGCTATCCCCTGTGGGTGGCGCACTACGGGAAGGCGCCGGGACGGGTGACCGCCCCGTCCCCATGGAAGCAGTGGACGATCCACCAGTACGCGTCCACCGACCATGACCACAACGTCTCCCGGCTCGCCGCGGACCAGCTCCGCGGCCTCGGCTACAACCCCTCGCACCGCTGAGGGCGGGCCGGACGGACGGCGCTCCGCCGTCCGTCCCGCCCGGCCGGGTCCGGGACAGGGCCTCAGTCGGCGGTGGCGCCCGGACGCTGCGGCTTGAGAAGGATCCAGGCGGCGACGGCCGTCGCCAGCAGGACGGCGGCGCCCACACCGGCGGTGTAGCGCAGGCCCGCGGCGAAGGCGTCGCGGGCCGCCTCCATGAGCGCCTGGCCCTCGGGACCGCCGAGCGCGGCGGCCGCCTGGGCGGCGCCGCCGATCGAGTCGTGCGCCGCCGCGGCGGCGCCGGCGGGGACGCCGTCCGGGGTCGCGAAGCCCCGGTAGACGCCGGTGGTGATCGAACCGAGCAGCGCGATGCCCAGCGCGGCGCCGAGCTCGTAGGCCGTCTCGGAGACCGCGGACGCGGCCCCGGCCTGCTCCTTCGGCACCAGGGAGACGATCATGTCGGACGTCGTCGCGAAGGCGAACCCGGCGCCGGCCCCGGCGAGCAGCAGCGCCGCGAACAGCAGCGGGTAGCCGGTGCCGGCGTGCAGGCCGGCGAGCAGCGCCAGCGCCAGGCCCATGGCCGCGAGCCCGCCCGCGACCACGGTGCGGACCGACGTCCGCCGCACGGCCAGCGCCGCGAGCAGCCCGGTGACGATGGAGCCGATGGTGGCGGGCAGCTCCGCCAGCCCCGCCTCGAGCGGCGAGCGGCCCTGGACGAGCTGGAAGAACTGCGACAGGAAGAACACCAGCCCCGCCAGCCCGAGCACGGCGAGCAGGTCGGCGGCGACGGCCGTGCTGAAGCCGCGGTCGCGGAACAGCCGGACGTCGATCAGCGGCGAGGCGAGGGTCCGCTGCCGGCGGACGAACCAGGCGAGGGCGGCGGCGCCCGCGACGGCGGCCGCGCCGACCTGCGCGGACCAGCCGTGCGCCGCGGCCTCCTTGATCGCGTAGACCGTCCCGATCATGCCGACGAGGGACAGGGCGGCGCTCGGCAGGTCCCACGGCCCCGGCGACGGGTCCTTCGACTCCGGCAGCAGCCGCGCACCGGCCACGACCAGCACGGCCATCACCGGCAGGTTGATCAGGAAGACCGAGCCCCACCAGAAGTGCTCCAGCAGCAGGCCGCCGACCAGCGGGCCGACGGCGGCGCCCGCCGAGACGCTGGAGGCCCAGACGCCGATCGCCATGGAACGTTCCCGTGGGTCGGTGAAGATGTTCCGGATCAGCGCCAGCGTCGACGGCATCAGGGTCGCTCCCGCCACGCCCATCAGGGCGCGGGCCGCGATGAGCAGCTCGGGGCCGGTGGCGTAGGCGTTGAGCACCGAGACGGCGCCGAACGCGGCGGCGCCCGCGAGCAGCAGCCGCTTGCGCCCGATGCGGTCGCCGAGGCCGCCCATCGAGACCAGCAGGCCGGCGATGACGAACGAGTAGACGTCGCCGATCCACAGCAGCTGGGCGCCGGACGGCCGGAGGTCCTCGCTGATGAACGGGGTGGCGAGCCCCAGCACGGTCGCGTCGACGGCGACCAGCAGCACGGCGAGGACGAGGACGCCGAGGGAGACCCAGCGGCCGGGGGCGCGGTCGTGCCGCACGGGCGCGTGCGGCGGCGCGGTGGTCATGGTGGCACGGTCCTTACGAAGTCTTCCGGCGGCGCTCGACGCCGCCCAGCAGCAGCCCGGTGATCATCGCGGTGTAGTCGCGGGGCGCGGTCCTGCCGGCCTGGATCGCCCAGGCGGCGGACGCGATGAGCCCGTAGAGGGCCTCGGTGAGCCAGGCGGGGGAGAGGTCGATGCGGAACTCGCCGGACTCCTGGCCGCGCCGGAACAGCGCGGCGATGCGCGCGTCGAGCCGCTCCCAGCCCGCGTTGATCTGCTCGCCCTCGAACAGCTGGTTCTCGGTCGCGAGGAAGCCGAGGAACGCCGCGACCGGGCGGCTGGCCTCGACCAGCCGCACCAGCGCGTCGGCGGCGGTGCCCTCGTCGAGGCGGGCCTCGTCCATCACCGCCTCCAGGCGGCGCAGGCCCAGCTCCTTGAGCGCGCGGACGAGGCCGTCCCGCCCCGCGAAGTGGCGGTGCAGGGTGGCGCGGCTGATCCCGGCGGCGTGCGCGATCTCGTCCTGGGTGGCGGTCGCCTTCCGGGACAGCAGCTCCGCGGCGTCGGCGAGGACCCGCTCGCGATCGAACGTCATGAGACGATGCTACCTCGTATGAGACATCATTGTCTCATCTGAGTGGTTCACGTCACCCGCGTGCCGGGTCCGGCCAAGAGGGCGGCGACGGTCAGGATGCGCTGCGCACGAGGTCGTGGACGGCCTCGCTCATCGTCACCGGATCCACGTCGCCGAGGGGCACGGAGTCCTGCGGCTCGCGGGCCGGGGCCGGGCCCGCCCACAGGCAGGTGATCTCCTGGTCATCGCCCTCGCCGTACATGTAGTGGCCGAGGCCGGGGCTCAGGCCCGCCACGACGTACAGGCCCGCCGGGTCGCGCCGCGCGAGCCATCCCCCGGCGAAGGCGCCGTCGGCGTCCACGGACTCCCAGCGCCCCTGCGAATGGCCCTTCGCCTTGCCGTACGGCAGGACGAGACCCTCCACGCGGGCGAGCCTGCGCGCGCTCCGTTCGTCGTCCGTCAGCCGGTAGACGGGGCGCCCGAGCTGCTCGAACGGCTGCAGGATCTCGTAGTCGGCGAACAGCTCCGCCCACGCGTCGAGGTCATCGCCCAACAGCAGGGGGTGGGCGATGGCGATCCGGGCGTCCGGCGCCGGTGCGAAGGCGTCGTCGTTGATGTCGGCGTAGGTGCGGTCCTCGGCGACGCGGAACGCGGTGCCGTCATCGGTGATCCACACCAGCCGGCGGACGATGTGCCCCAGCAGCGGATGCTCGACGAACAGGCGGCGGAAGTCGTCCGGCGTCCGGTTCCGCCGGGCGATCATGGCCTTCTCCAGGCGCTTGATCTCCCGGTCGGCGATCGTCCGCAGGTCCTTGCGCAGGCCGGTGAACAGCGCGTGCGCGGCCGGGGCGAGCGCCGGATCGTCCTTCGGGCCGGGCTTGGGCGCGCTCTTGCGCACCTTCCCGCTCGCCTCCACGACCAGCGGGACGAGCTGCTGGTCGAACGTCACCGTGAACCGGCGCGGGCCGTAGTCCAGGACGAGCGTGCCCTTCCCGTCCAGGCCGAAGTCGGGGACGGCGCGGTCGGCGAGGTCGTCCGGCGTGATGCCGCGCGCGGCGGCGATCTCGTCGATCTTCTGCGCCGCC
This sequence comes from Actinomadura sp. RB99, assembly GCF_014706005.1. NCBI lineage: Bacteria > Bacillati > Actinomycetota > Actinomycetes > Streptosporangiales > Thermomonosporaceae > Actinomadura > Actinomadura sp. RB99. The sequence continues at coordinate 5,411 of NZ_JABMCA010000002.1, forward strand.
TTCGCCTTGAACCCCTTGTACCTGCCGTGGCGGGTCAGCTCGAACAGGTGGGCGAGGGCGACGTCGGAGCCGATCCCGGCCAGCACGTCCAGCGCCGCGACGGCGCGGGCGGACCCGCCCTCGCCCGGCCACTGCTTGATCAGCGGAGTGAGCCGCCGCACCGTCGTGTCGTCCCCGATCAGGCCGAGCTGGGCGAGCGCCCAGTTGTGCTTGGTCGGCGCGCCGAGCGCGTACCAGCGCTGGAAGAGCGCCCAGGAGAACTCCGCCAGCGAATGCCGGTCGCAGAAGTCCCGGACGTCCGCGGCCTCGGGCGCCTTCCTGGCGAGCAGCCCGAGCAGGCGCTTCGTCGCGTCGGCGGGAAGCGCCCGGTCGCGGTCGCGGGTGAGGATCCGCGGGAGCGAGCCCGGGTCGGCCCAGTCGGTCTTCGTACCGCGGGCGGGCCTGCCGGCCAGCACGGCGGGCAGGTCGTCGCAGTCGGGGACGGCCGGGCGCGGCAGCAGGTCCTCCGCCGTCCCCTGCGGCAGCGCCTCCGCCAGGTCGGGCCGCGCGTGCAGCAGGCCCCGCAGAAGCCCGGCCGCTTGCAGCCCCCGGACCGACCCCTCGTGGACCAACGGCGCCAGCGCCCGGACCGCCTCCACCGGATACCGATCGGCCGCCTCCTCGAGCGCGGCCGGCACGCCTTTGATCCCCATATTGCCGAGCAGGATCGGGAAGATCCCCTCGTCCGCGATCCCCAGCAGCGCCTTCAGCACGAGGGGACGCGCCTCGTCGATGTGGCGGCAGTCGTGGGCGAGGGCGCGTTCGAGCAGCGGCAAGGCGTCCGCGCCCAGCCCGTCGAGCAGCGTCGCGAGCACGCCCGGCGACACCGGCGTCCAGCCCATCCGGCCGACATGGTCGGGGGTGGACGCGGAGCACAGCAGGTGGTCGTGCCCGAGAACCGTCTGGGACCGGTCGGCGAGGGCCTCGTCCATCCAGGCCGACTCGGTCGGGGCCAGGTAGGAGGCCGTGCGGCGCCTCGCCGGGTCGCCGCGGTGCGCCGCCAGCCGCGCGACGGCGTCGCGGTACTCGTCCTCGGGAGCCGCCGCCAGCAGCGCGCGGAGCCGCTTCACCGCGGCGTCCTCGGCGATCCACCGATGGTCGAGGGAGTGGTCCCGGGACGCCGTGCGCCGCAGCTCGCCACGCCATCCCTTCGGCGGGACCGTGTAGCTGTGGACGACGACGCGGATGACGCCGTCCGGCCCCGGCGTCGCCGGCCTCGGCCGCGGGCCGAGGGCGATGGAGGACGCCTCGGTGAGCGCGCAGGCCGCGAACGCCGGGCCATGGTCCAGGACCCAGGCGTCCACGAAGGCGGCGCCGTCGACGTCGTCGAGGTACTTCACCGCGACGGCGGCCAGGACCGCCGCGCCCACCGGGTCGGCCACGCCGTCCAGCCAGGCCCGCACGGCCTCCCGGAGGGCGGGGGCGGTGCGCTCGTGCGCCGCCATCTCCGCGGCGATCGGGCGCGCCGCGCGGTCCCATTCGCGCGCCCGCCGTGCGGCCTTCTCGTCCAGAACGACGTCCGGCCCGGCGACGCCGCCGTGCCGGGGATGGAGGTGCTCGCGCCACTCGACCGGAATGTCCACCGTCTCGATCATGGCCCCGGAACCTAACGGCCCCTGCCGACACTCTCGCCGTAGCGGCTCGGCCGGCGGCGGCGCCCGAGCGGCTAGCATCACCGAATGCCGCTGATCGCAGCCGGTCGCTTCGTCGCGTACGGGCCGTCCCACTGGGCGGTGCTCGGGGTGTTCGCGATCGGCTGCGCCGTGCTCGTGGTGCTCGGCCGCGGGCAGCGGGCGCCGGAGCCGGGCGAGGCGCCCGGCGAGCAGGCGAAGGGCTTCGGCCGGGCCTACGCGCTGGCGATCCTGTTCGTGATGGTCGGCACGCAGGTGCACACCCTGCTGCCCGCGGAGTGGCGGATCGGCGGGTCGCTGCCCCTGCAACTGTGCGACGTGGCCTGGCTGACCGCGGCCGGCGCGCTGTGGACGCTCGGCCGCCGCTGGTACGCGCTGACCTACTACTGGGGGCTCACCCTGTCGGTGCAGGGCCTGCTCACGCCGGCGCTCAACGGCGGCGACTACCCCGACATCGACTATCTGGCCTTCTGGGGCATGCACCTGATGATCGTGTGGGCGGCGGTGTACCTGACCTGGGGGCTGGGGATGCGGCCGGACTGGCGCTCCTACCGGTTCGCGGTCGCGGTCACGGTGGCGTGGGCCGCCGGCGCGTTCGTCTTCAACGAGATCGCCGGGACGAACTACGGCTACCTCAACGCCAAGCCCACCACCGGCTCGGCGCTGGACCTGCTCGGCCCCTGGCCGTGGTACGTGCTGGCCGAGGTCCTGATCCTCCTGGCGGGCTGGGCAGTGATCACCTGGCCCTGGACGCGCGTGCGCCGGGACCCGCCGCCCGCCCGCTGAAACGCGGTCCCGCCAGCGCTATTGGACCATTCCAATAGCGCTCCGTTCCCTACCGTTTCAGAACGCCATATGCGCTGAGATGGTGTTTTGCAGGGCGACAATCCGCGGTCAAGGGTGAGTGCGACATTGCGGACTAATTACAGCAAATCGCACCCGGATCGCTGGAATCTCGGCATTCCGCGCGTCCTCGTAGAGGCATTGTGTCAGCCTGGATGCGGCCGTGGGCGGACGAATTCGTACCGCTCAGTTTATTGATCTTCAAAGTCCGATGTACCGAGGACGCCGATGCCTGACTTCTTCGAACCCGCCGCCGGGGCCGATCGCCGGGACGTCCAGCGTTACGACAGGACCCCTGCTTACGGCAGGCACCGCCAGACCGGCATGCGCGTCGTCCATCTGTCCATCTCCGTGCTTCCCGCGGCCGCCGTCGGGCTCCTCGGGACCGTCGCCGTCGCCGCGCTGTACGACGGCGGCGCGCCGCCGCGGTCGGCGCGCACCGTCCTGGTCGTCGCCGCGCTCGGGACCGTCACCGTCCTGCTCGCCGCCGCGTGGGCGGCGGACGCGGCGACCCGGCGGGTGGAGCGGCACCGGGCCCAGGGCGCCGGCCGCGACCTGGAGGCCGTGCGCCGCAAGCTGGGCGAGCTCGCCTTCCTGACCGCGCGCGGCCGGCGCGAGCTGCGGGAGATGGCCGACCGGCTGGGCGCGGGCGAACCGGTCGCCCGCTGGACCGAGGACCCGCCGCCCGCCGACCCGGGCGACCCCGCCGCGCAGCTCGCCGGCGAGCTGCGCCGGGCGCAGGGCGAGGCGTGGAACGCGGTGCTCGACGCCGCGAGCCGGCGGGCGGCCGGCGACCGGCGCGTCGGCGTGTTCGTCAGCCTCGCCCGCCGGATGCAGTCGCTGTCGCACCGCGCGATCCAGGGCCTGGACGGGCTGGAGAACCAGGTCGAGGACCCCGACCTGCTCAAGGGGCTGTTCAAGGTCGACCACCTCGCCACCCGCACCCGCCGCCAGGCCGAGAGCCTCGCGGTGATCGGCGGGGCCGCGTCCCGCCGCCAGTGGACCCGGCCGGTGACCGTGTACGAGATGCTCCGCTCGGCCATCGCCGAGGTGGAGCACTACAAGCGGGTCAAGGTCGTGCCGCCCGCCGAGGGCAGCGTGCACGGCAGCGCGGTCGCCGACATCGTCCACCTGCTCGCCGAGCTCATCGAGAACGCCACGAAGTACTCGCCGCCGCACACCCAGGTGCTGGTCCGCGTCGAAAGCGTCGCCGCCGGCCTCGCCGTCGAGGTCGAGGACCGCGGCCTCGGCATCCCCCGCGAGGACCAGCGGCGGCTGAACGAGCTGCTCGCCGACCATGAGCGGGGCCACACCGAGGAACTGCTGGGCGAGGGGCGCATCGGCCTGCACGTCGTCTCCGCGCTGGCGCGCCGGCACAAGGTCCGCGTCCAGCTCCAGACCAACGTCTATGGCGGGACGCAGGCCGTGGTCGTGATCCCGACGGAGCTGGCGGGCGGGCCGGAGGAGGCCGAGACCCCGGCGCAGGCCGGGCGCGCCGCCCCCGCACCGGCCCCGGCCGGGCCGCCGCCCGGCCCCCGGCACGCCGCACCCCCGCGGCCGGAACCCGCACCCGGAGCCCCCCACCGGCCCGCGGCGCCCACATGGGAGACCGGGCCGCAGCCGCCGATGCCGGTCCAGGCCGCCGGGCCCGCCGTCCCGCAGCCGGACGGCGAGCGGCCGGAACTGCCGCGCCGCCAGGCGCAGAAGCACCTGTCGCCCGAACTGGCGAACGCCCCCGTCCACCGGGAGCCCGACCAGGAGGCCGAGCACAATCCGGGATTGATGGCGGCATTCCAGAAGGGCATGCGCAGCGCCCTGGAGAATGACGGCGCCGTGGACGGGCCGGACACCGGGAAATGACGAGCCACCAGGAAATGACGAGGAGCTCCCATTGAATGCTGTGCCCCCGAACGAGGAGCAGGATCTCGCCTGGCTATTGCGGGGGCTGGGCGACGAGGTCCCGGCCATCCGCGGCAGCGTGCTGCTGTCCGCCGACGGCATGCTGAAAGCGGCCCACGGATTCGACCGCACCAGCGCGGAGCAGATGGCGGCGCTCGCCTCCAGCCTCTTCTCCATCACCCGGAGCGCCGGCACCAGGTTCGACGGGAGCAACGAGGTCCGGCAGGTCGTCGCCGAACTCCGGTCGAGCCAGCTGTTCATCTCCTGGGCCGGCTTCAACTCCGTGCTCGCGGTGATGACGAGCGCGGACGCCGACCCGGCCGTCGTCGGCTTCGAGATGGCCCGGCTGATCCGCGCGGTACGGCCGTTCCTGCACACCGCGGCGCGGCCGGCGGCCGCGGCGAACGACCGAGCCCCCTCGCCATGACGGCCGGCGGCGAGGAGATCTGGGTCGACGCCGCCGCCGGGCCGCTCGTGCGCCCGTACACGGTGACCGCCGGCCGCACCCGCCCGACCGTCCGGCTCGACCTGCTGTCGCTGGTGGTGGCGACCGGCCGGCGCCCCCTTGAACTGGCCCCGGAGCACGCCGAGGCGCTCGCCTGCTGCCGCGCCCCGACGTCGGTCGCCGAGGTCGCGGCGCACCTGCGGCTCCCCGTGACCGTCACCAAGGTCCTCCTCGCCGACCTGCTGGACTGCCGCGCCATGAGCACGCGGGCGCGGCGCACCGCGGCCGACCCCACCGACCGAGCCCTCCTGGAGAAACTGCTCGATGGCCTTCAACGAGCCTGACGCGTCCGCGCCGTCCGCGACGCAGGTCAAGATCCTCATCGCGGGCGGGTTCGGCGTCGGGAAGACGACGTTCGTCGGCGCCGCCAGCGAGATCGAGCCGCTGAACACCGAGGAGCTCATCACCACCGCCAGCGCCGGCTCCGACGACCTCGGCGGGATCGAGGGCAAGTCCACCACCACCGTGGCCCTCGACTTCGGCCGGATCACGATCGAGCAGCACGGCATCGTGCTGTACCTGTTCGGCACGCCCGGCCAGCAGCGCTTCTGGTTCATGTGGGACGAGCTGTCCGCGGGCGCGCTCGGCGCGATCGTGCTCGCCGACACCCGCCGGCTCGCGGACTGCTTCGAGGCCGTCGACTTCTTCGAGAACCGCGGGACCCGCTTCCTCGTCGCGGTCAACGAGTTCGACGGCGCGTTCCGCTACGCCCCGGACGAGGTCGGCGCCGCGCTCGGGCTCGACCCGCGGGTGCCGATCGTCCTCTGCGACGCGCGGGACGGCGGCTCCGCGACGGCGGTGCTGCGGGCGCTGATCAGCCATCTCCTTGTCGCCGTCCCGTCCGCCGCCGTCTGACACCGCTTCCGTCCGATACCACCCCGCCTCCAGCGCCGACCCGCCCCAGGAGCCCCCGTGATCCAGGACCCGCTCTACGAACCGTCCGGCCACCTGCTGACGCCCGTCGACCCCGAGGTGCCCCAGCGGGTCGTCCGGCTGCGGGAACTGCGGCTCGGGCAGGCCCCGGACGCCGAGTTGGACGCGTTCGCCCGCGACCTCGCCGAGGCCGCCCGGCACCTCGCCGGCACCGACCTGCCGCCGTTCGCGATGGTGAACTTCGTGACCGACCAGCAGTACCTCGGCGGCCTGTACGCGCCGCGGCAGCCGGGCGCCGACCCGGCCGACGCCGTCGAGCTCGGCCGGGAGGCACCGCTGGACCACGGCTACTGCCCGCACGTCGTCGTGCGGCGCAAGGCGCTGGTCCTGGACGACGTGTGCGACTACCCGCGGTTCGCCGGCAACCCGGTCGTCGACAAGCTCGGCATCCGCACCTACGTCGGCGCTCCCCTCATCGACCGGACGGGAACGGTGCTCGGCACGATCTGCGTCATCGACCGCGAGCCGCGCCCCTGGGGCCATGCCGGGCTCGACCTCATCAAGGAGCGGGCCGCGGACCTGATACAGGTGATCCGCCGGCGCGAGGAACGGCTGGGCTGACCCTCAGGGAGCGTGGTCACGACCGCCGCGGCGGTCCCGGCCAGGCCCGGGGCGTCCGCGGGATCGAGCGCGACGGTGGCGTGCCGGCCGCGGTGCCGTCCTCCATGCCGAGTGAGAACTGAGGCCGCTAGGGCACCGGCACCGGGTCGGTCTCCCGCCCGTAGCGCGAGAGGACGGCGGCGCCGGTCTGCTCGGCCGACAGGCATTCCAGGTACGCGGGCGGGCCGCCGGCCGGGAACAGCCGCTCGCCGGTGCCGAGGACGGTCGGGAAGGTCAGCAGCCGGTACTCGTCGACGAGGTCCTCGGCCATCAGCGCCCGCACGACGCTGAGGCTGCCGGTGACGACCACGTCGCGGCGCTCGCCGCGGACGGCCTCCGCGAGGCCGCCCTGGAGGACCCGCGAGTTCTGCCACGCGGAGGCGTCGGCGAGCGTGCGGGAGGCCACCAGCTTCGGGACCGCGTTCATCCGCGCGGAGAACGGGTCGTCGCGGCCCGGCCACAGCCGCGAGAACAGCTCCCAGGTCCGGCGCCCCAGGAGCATGACCCCGTCGTCGAGGACGGCGCCGAGCCGGAACTTGTCACCGGCGACCGTCCCGGGGCCGTGCCGGAACGCCCAGCCGCCGTGCGGCGTGCCGCCGGATCCGTCCGGGTCGGACACGATGCCGTCGAGGGTGACGAACTCGATGACGATGACGCTCACGATGGTGTTCCTCTCGGTCGGTGCTCGCCGGTACTTACCGGCCGCGCCGCCCGGACTCATCGCTCGCGGCCCGACTTGTTACCCGCGAACCGGCTTGTTGCTCGTCGCCCGGATCGCCGCACGCGCGGCGATCCGGGCGGGGCCGGCGGTCAGCCGCGGCCGGGGAGGAGCAGGATCCCGTCGCCCACGCTGCGCTCGCCCGCGGCGTCGGACGGGCGGTTGACGAGGGCGCCGCCCGCCGTCGCCATGGTGGTGGAGCCGCCGCCGTCGAAGTTCATGGCCTGGACCGCGCCGAGCGACCGCATGACCTTCGCGGCCTCCTCGATGGACAGGCCCTCGCTGTAGCCGGGCTCGCGGCCGTCCGCCGCGACCATCAGCAGCCGCCCGCTCCGGTCGACGCCGACCATGGTGCGCGGGTTACGGCGCAGCACCCAGTTGTAGTAGAACGACTGGTCGCCGCCGGTGTGGACGAGCCCGTCGGCGTAGGCGTCGACCCAGACCCGGCCGTCCCGCACGAGCTGCGGGCCGGCGCCGAGGATCGACGTCCGGGGGTCGAGGCGGACGGGGCGGCCGTGGTCGAGCACCCGCTCCGAGATCGCGAGCCGCGTGCCGGGGCGGGCGTGGGCGCGCAGCCAGTCCGCGGCCGTCCCGATCGCCTGGACGGTGCGCCCGCCCGCCGGGATCGCGGTGCCCCGCGACTCGCGCAGCTCCGTGACGCGGCCGGACGCGTCGAGGACGGCCTCCGCGCCGGCCCCGGCCGGGCTCGACGCCCCGTACACCGGCGTGAAGGCCACGAGTTCGTCGGGGTCGGTGCAGGTCACGTCGTGCTGCGGGCGCTCGGTCGGCTGGTCGCCGCCGACACCGCCGCAGTTGTCCACGAGCCCGGGCAGCCGGTCGACGCCGTCGAGCTCGCGGGCCGCGCGGTCCTGGGCGCGGACGCGCAGCTCGGTGCCGAGCTGCGCGAACCGCACGCCGCGGCCGCTCTGCGGCAGGATCATCGCGGTGCGGCCGTTGTTCGCCTCGCTGGTCAGCTCGCCGTTCAGCACGTGCAGCCCGGCGGAGCCGCCCTTGCCGGCGGAGGTGAAGTAGGTGCCGTTGACACCGGCGACGGCGCCGCTGTCGCGTACCAGGTCCGACACCTTGTCGGTGGCGGTGAGCGTGCCGCCGACGGAGGAGACCACGCGGCCCCCGAACCGGCGGGGGTCGACGGTGATGACGTGCAGGCGCCAGGGGCCGGTCGCGGCCGTCCCGTCCTCGGCCGTGTAGGACGTGCCGGCCGAGAACCCGGCGGCGGTGAGGGCCGGGAGGTCCTTCTTCGCGTCGGCCTCCGTCGCGTACCGGCCGACCCGGACGACGTAGCCGACGCGTCCGGCCGGCACGTCGGCGAAGCGCGGGCCGTCCACGGCCTCGACCCGCGGGTGCAGCCCGGCCGCCTCCAGGCGGCGTGCGGCGTCCTCGGCGGTCGCCTCGGGCGCGATCACGGCGGACGCGTTGCCCGGCACGGACAGCCGGACGTGCAGCGTCCAGAAATCGGCGTCCGACGTCTCGCCGCGGACGATCGAGGTGAGCGTGACCCCCGGCGCGAGCCGCTCCGTCTCGCGCTGCTCGTGCAGGCCGGAGGGACCGAGGGGGAGGGGCGCGTGCGCGGAGGCGGTGGGGGCGGAGGCCGTGGCTGGGGCGGCGAGGGCGGCCACGGCGGCGGCGGACAGCGCCGCGGCGAGAAGGGGACGTCTCATGCGGTCATGATCGTCGCGGCCGGTGACGCGCGAGTGGCCGCCAGATGATCGTTTCCGCGCCCCGGCGAGGCGGCGCGCGCGGGCGCCCGTGCGCGGCCGTCGCCGGCGGCCGGGTGGCCCGCCGCTGGGGAGGGGCCTAGGTTGGTGGCATGGCTCGCGGCGACAGGCGTCATCCGGAAAGCGCGGCCGGAGACTGGTACGTGGACGATCGCTGTATCGGCTGCGGCGGCGCGGTCTCGATCGCTCCCGCGCTGTTCACCTTGGCGAGCGACGGCCGGCGCTTCGTCATGACGCGGCAGCCGGCCACCGAGGACGAGGTCCGCCTGGCGCAGCTCGCGGCCGAGGTGTGCCCTTCACGGTCCATCGGCACCGCGTCCGGTGCGAGGTGGCCGCGGCATCATCCCCTGGAGATCGCCCCCGGCGTCTGGCGGACCGGCTCGAACTCGCCCAAGGCCGCGGGCGGCAACGCCTTCGTCGTGCAAGGCGCCGCCGGAAACGTGCTCATCGATTCGCCGCGCTTCACCTCGGCGCTGGAAGCGTGGATCGGATCGCTCGGCGGGCTCACGGCGATCCTGCTGACCCACCGCGACGACGTCGGCGACGCCGACCGCTACGCCGAGGCGTTCGGCGCGCAGGTCGCCGTCCATGCCGCCGACGCCGACGCCGCTCCGTTCGCCGACCGGATCCTGACGGGCGCCGACCCCCGGGAGGTCGTGCCCGGCGTGCTGGCGATCCCCACGCCGGGGCACACCGAAGGCCACGTCATGTACCTGACGCAGGACGGCACCCTCTTCACCGGCGACTCCCTCGGATGGGACCCCTACCGCCACGACCTCGGCGCGGAGCCGTACATGTGCTGGTACTCATGGCCCGTCCAGGTCGACTCGCTCGAACGGCTCGGCCGCCACGCGTTCACGCGGGTCGTCCCCACCCACGGCACCATCAGCCCGACGCTGGAACCGGACGACATGCGCCGACGCCTCCAGGCCCTCGTCGCACGGCTGCGCCGCGACCTCGCGGGCACGTAGCCCAGGCGTCCCCGCTCGCCGCGAGACCGAGGGCACGAGTACCGGGCCGCCGCCCTAGGCGTGCCGCCCCTCCGCGCTGAGCGGGACGCTCGACTCGGCCGTGACGGACAGGAAGGTCAGCGTCTCCTGCAGGTAGAGCCGGACGTGCTCGGCGTCGTGCGAGAGGTAGCCGATCGAGAGGTCCTGGCCGAGATGCAGCTCGTAGTCGCCGCCGCGGGTCGACACCAGCAGGGCCCCGTCCAGCGCGGGCGCCCAGATGATCTCGCCGTCGGGCAGCAGCCGCGCGAGGTGGTGGTGGACCGGGTACCCGTGGTCGGTGGTCTCCGCGACCGCGGTGTACGCCTCCGCCGACAGCAGCAGGCTGTACGGGCCGCCGACGCCGGCGAGCCGCAGCGCGCTCAGCGCCTTGGCGACGGTGTCGGGGACGAGCCGCGCGTCGGCCGGCAGCGGCAGCGCGCTGTTGGAGGCGCCGGGCACGATCCCGGTGATCCCGGCCGGGCCCGAGCCGTGGAAGACGGCGCGGTCCTCGGCGAACGCGATCCGCTTCGCGGCGTCCTTCGCGGGCTGCCAGTCCGGGTCGCGCGCGCCGCGCTCGACGTCGTCCACGTCCTGCCGGGCGACCTCGAAGGGGACCCGCAGCTCGATGATCGGCTGGGCCCGCCGCCGGTGCACCAGCACCCCGTCGGCGGGCGAGCCGAGCGGGTCGACGTGCCCGGTGCCGACGGCCGACAGCGCCGGGCCCGCCGGACCGACCACGTCCACCACGCGGCGGCCCGCGACGTGCCGGGTGAAGGTCCGGCGCACCTCGGCCTCGAGGTCGGTCCAGGCCGCCTCCGAGACCGGGGCGAGTTCGCGGTGCAGATTGTTCATGCGGTGCCGTTCCTCCTGAGGCCGCCGATGCCGAGCGAGCCGTCTCCGGCCGGGCCGCCTCCCGCCGGGCCGTCCGCGTGCGGCGGTGGCGGCGGGCCGGCCGCGGCCTCGGCGGACGCGAGGGCGAGGCGGGGCGACGGGTCGTCCAGGAAGTCGGCCGTGGGCACGTAGAAGAGGCCGCCGGTGACCGCCGTCGAGAAGTCCAGGATGCGGTCGTGGTTGCCCGGCGGGTCGCCGATGAACATGTTCTCCAGCATCTTCTCGATGACGGCGACGTCACCGACGTAGCCGATGAAGTAGGTGCCGAACTCGTCGGCGCCGATCGAGCCGAACGGCATGTTGTCGCGCACGATCTGGTGCTGCGTCCCGTCGGCGTCCTCGATCGTGTTCAGCGCGACGTGCGAGTTCGACGGCTTCACCTCGTCCGGCAGCTCGATGTCGCTGAGCTTCTCGCGGCCCATCGCCCGTTCCTGCGCCTCGACCGGCAGGGAGTTCCAACCCCGCATGTCGTGGACGTACTTCTGCACGACGACGTAGCTCCCGCCGGCGAAGGCCGGGTCCTCGTCGCCGGCGGTCACGGCGGCGACGGCGTCCGGGCCCGACGGGCTCTCCGTGCCGTCGACGAAGCCGAGCAGGTCCCGCTCGTCGAAGTACCGGAAGCCGTGCACCTCGTCGGCGACGTCGGCGTGCCCGGCGAGCCGGGACATGAGCCGCCGCGCCAGCTCGAAGCACAGGTCCGCGCGGCGGGCCCGCAGGTGGAACAGCAGGTCGCCGGGCGTCGACACCGCCGTGTGGACGGCGCCGGTCAGCACCCGGAACGGGTGCAGGCCGATCGGGCGGGGCGGGCCGTAGAGCCGGTCCCACAGGTGCGCGCCGATGCCCGTCACGCAGCTCAGGCCGTCCTCCGGGGCCCGGAAGCCCACGGCGCGCGTCAGCCCCGCGATGTCGGGCAGCAGCCCGCGCACCGCGTCCTCGCCGCCCGGCCGGACGGTCACCACCAGGAAGATCGCCGCCGTCGCGGGCGGCGCCAGCACGTCCTGCGGCTGTCCCTGCTGCGGCATCGCGTCCCCCCGGTCATCAGCGCCGATCTACCCCGGGCGCCGCGCCGGTGAAACCGGGCCTGAGCAGGACGGACGCAGTCTTGCCCGTGGTGACGGCGAACCTTGGCACGGCCGGCGCGGACGGCGCGGGCGTTTCGCCGGTGCCGATCCGCTCATCAGGTTTCGAACCGGACGCACGTTCCGTACGCGATGTACTGGGTCTCGGTGTTGATGCGCATGACGTCGGTCGTGGTGAAGTCGGTGCGGCCCACCACGTTCGGGACGGCGAGAAGGCACACCCCCATGACCGCGTCGGGCCGGAGGTCGGCGCTGGCGCGTTCGAGGTTGGTGAATGCGGACTCGGGGCTCGACGCGGGCTGGCCCGCCCTGATCCCCAGCGTGGTGACGCCTTCCTGGTCGTCCGGGATGCGGTCCGTCGTGTACATCGGTGTGCTCACCGGTGATTGATGCCCACGCCGCGCCGAAGCCTTATCAGGGGGCATTCATGGCTCGGGAAACTTCGCGTGCCGTCCGCGCGGCGCGATGCCGCGTGCGGCAGGCCGGGCAGGCGGCCCGCCGCACGCGGCGGAGAGGGCCTAGCAGTGGTGCACCCGGCCCTTGATGATCCTGATGTAGCGCCCGGCGACCCATTCCGGGGTGCTGATGCCGAGCCGGTACCAGGTGCGGTCGCCCCTGACGGACTGGCCGAGCGCCCAGCACTTGATGTCGACGATCTGCCCCGGGCGCAGCGAGCCCAGGCGCCGGGAGCGGGTGGTGGGCCGGCTCCGGATCGCGAGCCGGTGGCGGGAGATGACCCGGCCCTTGGGGTAGGCGTTGGCGACGTGGGCCGTGGCCGAGACCCGGTCCGGACCCGTCCGGCCCGCGTCCGCCAGGGCGGCCGGCGCGGTCGCGACGCCGGTGCCCATGACGCCCGCCATGACGGCTATCGCCGCTTTGTAATGCATTTTCAAGGAGGTTCTCCTATGCGATGTCGAATCGCCGCCGCGACCGCTGGGGCGGCCGCGGGCTCGGGGCGATTTCACCCCCGGCTTTTTAACCGTTTCAATACGCGCCGACACGCCGCCGGACGGCCCCCTGCGGCGAACGGCCGACTCCGTGCGGCGAACGGCCGGCGCCCCCTGTGGCGACGCGGAACGGTGCCGTGCCGGGGCGCGTGTAGATCGTTGTTTCCGCAGGTCAGTGCATCTCTGGACGTTGGCTCGCGCGCTACGGGCTATGTTGCATAAAAGGGGTAGAGGCGACGTGGCGAACATAGCTATGCGCATCCCTCATCGCCGGTGAATCCGGCATCTCTGACAATGACCGGCATCACGACGAGGACGGAGTGGTGACGATGGCTCGAACCAGCTCTTCCGACACTGACACCACCGAGAAGCGCGAGTCCGGCAACGGCGCGACGGACGGACTTCCCATCGACAAGCTCAAGGAGGCCGGGCAGGAACTCCTCCAAGCGCTGATGGTGAAGGCGCTGAAGAGCGCGACCGGTCCGGTGAAGGACATGGCCGAGCGGCTCGCCGACTCCGGCGGGGGTGCCGGCGCGAAGATGGCGGCCAGCGGCGTCGAGAGCCTGCAGGAAGGGAAGTCGCCGCTCAAGGCCGGACTCAAGGCGGGCATGACCGGCGCCAAGGAGACCGCCAAGAACGCCGTCGGAGGCGGCGACGGCAAGGGCGGCGGCGAGGACGAGGCCAAGGTCATCAACATCGTCGAGAAGTTCGACGTGGGGCTGCCGCGGCGGGTCGCCTACGACCAGTGGACGCAGTTCGCCGAGTTCCCCAGCATGACCAGCAAGGTCGAGAAGGTCGAGCAGGAGTCCGACGAGAAGCTCAACTGGCGCGCCAAGATCTTCCTGTCCCACCGTGACTGGGAGTCCACCATCGTGGAGCAGGTGCCCGACGAGCGGATCCTCTGGAAGTCCGAGGGACCGAAGGGCTACGTCGACGGCGCGGTCACGTTCCACGAGCTGTCGCCCGACCTCACCCGGATCCTGCTGGTCGCCGAGTACCACCCCGACGGGTTCCTGGAGAAGACCGCGAACCTGTGGCGCGCCCAGGGCCGCCGGCTCCGCCTGGACTTCAAGCACATCGAGCGCCACATGATGACGCGGACGATGCTCCAGCGGGACGACGTCGAGGGCTGGCGGGGCGAGATCCGCGACGGCGAGGTCGTCAAGACCCATGAGGACGCGCTGAAGGAAGAGAAGCAGGCGGGCGACGACTGACCCCGCCCCGTCCCGATCCCCGGCTTGGAGGAGCGATGGCCGACAACGCGGACGTCACGAACCGGGAGCCCGACCGGAGCGAGTCCGGCGAGGTCCAGGAGAAGACCGGGCGGATCGTCCCGCCGGAGGAGGAGCGCCCGTCCGCCGAGGGGCCGGACGTCCACCTCAACGTCCCGGAGCTGAAGGTGGACGAGATCTCCCTGGAGGTCAACGACCTGGAGGCGCACGTCTCGCTGGTCGCCGAGGTGCTCGACCTGCTCAAGCTGAACGTGGGCGCGGACGTGGGCCTCGGCAGGGTCAAGCTGGAGATCAAGGGCGTCGCGGCGCAGGCGCTGCTCCAGGTCCGGCTCGACAACGTGGCCGAGATCGTCGACCGGGTCCTGACGACCCTCGACCGGAACCCGGAGATCCTCCAGCACCTGGGCCGCGGCGTGGAGGCCATCGCACGCGACGTCGGGTCCGGCACCGGCGAGGCGGTGGGCCAGGTCGGCCGGGGCGCCCGGGGCGCCGTCGAGGACGTCGGGAAGGGCACCGGCCGCGCGGTCGAGGACGTCGGCGAGGGCGCCGGTGGCGCGGTCAAGGATGTCGGCGAGGGCGCCGGTGGCGCGGTCGACAAGGTCGGCGAGGGCGCCGGTGGCGCGGTCAAGGATGTCGGGAAGGGCGCCGGTGGTGCGGTCGACAAGGTCGGCGAAGGGACCGGCGGCGCGGTGAAGGAGGTCGGCGAGGGCACGGGCGGTGCCGTCGACAAGGTCGGCGAGGGCGCCGGCGGCGCGGCGAAGGGCGTCGGCGAGGGCGCCGGTAGTGCGGCGAAGGGCGTCGGCGAGGGCGCCGGTGGTGCCGTCGACAAGGTCGGCGAAGGAGCCGGCGACGCCGCGGGCAGCGTCGGCGAAGGGGCCGGTGCGGCCGCGGAGAGCGCGGGCGAAGGCGCGGGCCAGGCCGCCGGAGGAGCCGGCAAGGCCGCCGAGGGGGCGGGAAGTGCCGCCGAGGGCGTCGCGAAGGCCGGTGGAGGCGCGGGAGACACCGCCGCAGGTGAGGGCAAGGCCGCCAAGGAGACGAAGGACACCGCCGAAGCCGAAGGATCCGAAGGATCCGAGGACGCGGAGAAGGCCGCGCCGTCCGACTCCGGCGACGGGAAGGACGAGTCCACCGACTTGCAGGACGCTCTGCACGAGGCCGAGGACTCCGTCCGGGAGCTGGGCCGTGCCCTGCTCCGGATGGTCACCCGGTAGCCGCGCGGTCAGTTCCCCGTGGCGCGGCGGACGGCGTTCGCGTACCGGTGGACGGCCTCCGAGGAGAGCCGTCCGCCGGGGAGTTCGACCACGAACGCGCTGGCACCGACGATGGTGTTCTCCCAGACGGTCGCGCTTCCCGGATAGTCGGGCAGTGCGCGTAGCGGGAGACCGACGTCGCGGGCGAAGCGCCGCTCGACGTCCCTCGGCCCCTGGGAGCCGTCGACCACGGCGAGCTGCTGGTGGAACCAGATCGCCACGGTCGGCCGGACGCGCCGCACGAGGCGCGCGGCCGCCGCGGACTCCGGTTCCGACAGCGGCCCCGCACCGGACGAGCGGGCCGATCCCGGTGCGTCCATCCGGCGCCAGCCGGACGGGAAGTTCCGGTTGAGGTCGACGCCGCGGGCGTTGCCCCGCGTGCGGGCCGCCATCCCGTCCGGGTTAAGGGCGGGGACGATCCACAGGTCGGCGTGCGCCGGGCGCGGCCCGGCGGCCAGGGCGTCCGCCACCGCCGCTCCGGCCGGTTCGTCGCCGTGCAGGCAGCCGACGACGAGCACCCGCCGCGCCGCGTGCGGGTCTCCCAGCTCGACCGCGGAGATCGGACGGCCCTGGACGGACCTGCCCAGCGGCACCGTCCGGTGGACCGTGCCGTCCGCCTGCGACGCGCCGCTCCGCCCGCACGCCACCAGGAGGATCGCGACGGCGCCGAGAACCGCCCCGGGCCGGTGCCAGGTCGCCGTCCGCCGCACCGTCACGACCTCCCCCTCGCACCTCGCCGGCCGGTTCGGGGGAGTGCCTCACCAATGCCCTGCGAGCGCCCGGTGATGCGCTCGGCTCCGGGCCTGACCTCGAGCCGGCTCGAGGTCAGGCCCGGAGCGTCACGCCCGTCGCGTCACGCCGCCGGTGCGACCGCCGTGCCGAGATGCCGGGTGAGGAACGGGGCCGGGTCCTCGAACGCCGGGACCCCGCCGTGCCCGCCCAGGTTGGCGTGCATCGTCTTCTCCTTCGAGCCGATGGCGTCGAACAGCCCGAGCGCGGCCTGCCGGTCGACGTGCTCGTCGTCCCACTGGAGCATGAACAGGACCGGGACGGTGACCCGCCGGGCCGCCTCGAGCAGGGCGTCGTACACGACGAACCCGCCGCCGAAGATCGCGGCGGTGATCCTCGGGTCGGCCGCCGTCAGCGGTATCCCGATCGCGGTGCCGAGCGTGATGCCGCCGCCGTAGGCGACCGGCGCGTCGGCGCCGATCTCCGGCAGGTCCTGGAGGGCGTCCAGCGTCGCCCGCCACTCCGGGACGGCCTGCTCGGCCAGCGACGCGCCGTACCGGGCGCTGACCGGGCCGATCGGTTCGCCCGCCGCCATCGCCTGCCGGAGCTCAGCGCGGGCCCGCTCGTCCTCCGCCGTGCGCGGCCGGTCGCCGTGCCCGGGCGCGTCGATGGCGGCGACGGTGTGACCGCAGGCGGTGGCGAGGTGGCGGGCGCGGGCCGCGAGGGCGGGGGTCTTCTTGTGCAGGCCGCCGCCGTGGCCCATGAGCACCAGCGGTGCGTGGGCCGGGCCGGAGGCGGGGGACCAGAGGACGCCGGTGACGTCGCCGAGGGTGAAGTCGCGTTCGACGACGCCGTTCGACGTGGTCTCCGCGGTGAAACGCAAGGAATTCATGGTGGTGCCTTTCGGGATCGCCTTGGTGGGGGCGCTCCCGGCGACACCTGCGTCAGTCGCCGACCGTGAGAGCGAAGGGGAGCACCCACTTCTGAACAGCCTTCATGGGTCTCACCTCCTCGCGCGGTTTCACGGCGTCGCGTACGTTATCAGCCCGCCGCCGTCCCGCCCAATCCCTTTTTCGGACGGCCGGGAATTCCCCGCGCTCCCGCTGGCCGGGAACGCCCGCCATGCCGTGCGGCGCGCGCCGTTAGCGTTGCGCGATCCACTCTGAGAGGGGTTCGACATGGCGGACGACGCAGGGCACCGTTCCCTGGAGCAGCGGGTGGCCGACCTGGAGCGCATCGAGGCGATCAAGGCCCTCAAGCACCGCTACTGGCGCGCGTGCGACGCCAAGGACCCCGTCGCGTTCCGGGAGAGCTTCACCAAGGGTCCCGCGTCGATCGACTATGGCTCGCTCGGCACGTTCACGGACGCGGACGCGCTCACCAGGGTGTTCACCGAGATCGCGCTGCGCGAGGTCGACGGCGGGTACGCGGTGCTCGACATGCACCACGGCTTCCACCCCGTCATCACCGTCCTGGACGACTCCACGGCGACCGGCACCTGGTCCCTGCGTTTCAGGCAGCTGAACCGGGTGGACGGCACCGAGCTGCTCATGGCCGCGGAGTACGACGACGAGTACGTCGTCGAGGACGGGGGCTGGACGATGGTGAAGTCGCACGTCCGGACGCTGTGGACGATCCTGCGCCCGCTGCCCGAGGGCACCCGCGTGAACCAGGTGATGGGGCGCTGACCCGTTCCCGGCCGGTCCGCCGGCCGGGAACGGACCAGGTCACCGCCCGCTCGCGACCGGGTTCGTGGCCAGCGCCCAGAAGTCGGCGTAGCGGCCGCCGCGCCGCAGCAGCTCGTCGTGGGCGCCCTCCTCCACGATGCGGCCGCCGTCCAGGAAGACGACGCGGTCCGCGCGCCGGACGGTCCGCATCCGGTGCGCCACCATCACCACCGTCCGGCCCGCCACCAGGCGTTCGATGCCGTCGTGGACGGCCGCCTCGTTCACCGGGTCCAGCGCGGAGGTCACCTCGTCGAGCAGCACGATGGGCGCGTCCTTGAGCAGCGCCCGCGCGATGGAGACGCGCTGGCGCTCACCGCCCGACAGCAGCTCGCCGCCCTCGCCGACGTTCGCCGCCCAGCCGCCGGGCAGCCGCCCGACCACCTCGTCCAGCCGCGCCGCGCTCGCCGCCGCCCGCACCTCCGCGTCGCTCGCCTCCGGGCGGCCGAGCCGGACGTTCTCCTCGATCGTGCCGTCGAAGAGGTGGACGTCCTGGAAGACGACGGCGATCCGCGCCATCAGCGCCTCGGCGCCGATGTCCCGGACGTCCGCGCCGCCGACCCGGACCGACCCGCCGTCCACGTCGGAGAACCGCGCGAGCAGATGCAGCAGGGTGCTCTTGCCCGCGCCCGACGGGCCGACCACGGCGAGCCGCCCTCCTTCCGGCACGGACAGCGACACGTCGTCGAGCACCGTCCGGTCGCCGTGCCGGAACGTGACGGACGCGAACTCCAGGCCGCCGTGCTCCGGCCGGACGGGTTCGCGGGGCTCCGGCAGCGGCTCGGTGCTCAGCACCTCGTCGAGCCGGGCCAGCTGTGCGCGCGCGCCGCGCAGCCGGCCGCCGAGCTCCGACAGCGACAGCAGCGGGTCGGCGCAGCGGGCGGCGAGCACCAGGATCGCCAGGACGTCGGCGGCGCCGATGTGCCCGCCCAGCGCGAGGTAGGAGCCCAGTGCCAGGAGCACGGTGAACACCGCCTGAACCGTCAGCGTGAGGCCGAGGATTCCGGGCAGCGCCGACAGCGTGGAGCGGCGGGACGCGCGCTGGAGTCCGCGGAGCGCGTCGTCGAGCATCCGGAAGCGTTCGGCGGTCCGGCCGCCGGCCCGCAGCACCGGCTGGGCCCGCAGGTATTCGACGACCCGCGCCGCGGCCTCGTGGTCGCGGTCCGCGCGCTCGGCGTCGGCGGCGGCCATCGCGCGTCCCGCCAGGACCTGGACCGCCGCGACGAGCGGCGCCGTGAGCAGCGCGGCCAGGCCCATCCGCCAGTCGAAGCCGACCATCACGGCGACGATCGTCAGCGGCGTCACGCAGGCGGACACGAGCGGCGCCAGCAGGTGCGCGATCACGCTCATCGCCTGCATGAGCCCGCGCCCGGCGAGAACAGACACCTCCCCGACGCGGCGCGGGCCGTACCAGCCGACGGGCAGCCGGGCCAGGTGGTCGCCGAGCCGGTAGTACATCCCGCGCAGCAGCGTGGTCCCGACGCGGAACCCGGACAGGTCGCTGACGTACCGCAGCGCCCCGTACACCGCGACCGCGGCCCCGAACGCGATCAGCCACGGCCGGGCGTCTCCGGGCGCGCCCCCGAGGAGCTCCCGGAGGACGGGCACCAGCAGCGCGTAGGACAGGCCCTCGACCACCGCGGTCGCCGTCATCAGGGCCACGGTGCGGCGCACCGGACGGGCGTACTCGGCCCCCAGCACGCGGAACAGCATCGAGA
Source organism: Actinomadura sp. RB99 (assembly GCF_014706005.1). Classification (NCBI taxonomy): domain Bacteria; kingdom Bacillati; phylum Actinomycetota; class Actinomycetes; order Streptosporangiales; family Thermomonosporaceae; genus Actinomadura; species Actinomadura sp. RB99. The sequence continues at coordinate 24,874 of NZ_JABMCA010000002.1, forward strand.
TCATCACAGGTCGTCTCCTCGCGGTGCGCCGGGGCGGGGCGCGGCCTCGGCGCCGGCCGCCGACAGGTGGGACCGCCAGAACGCGGCGAACCGCCCGTCCCGCGCCAGCAGCTCGGCGGGCGCGCCGCGCTCGGCGATCGCCCCGTCCTCCAGCATCACGACGGCGTCGGCGTCGGCGATCGTCTCCAGCCGGTGGGCGATGACGAGGACCGTCCGGTCGCCGCCTGGTGACGTCAGGGCCCGCCGCACCGCCAGTTCCGTATGCGGGTCGGCGAACGCGGTCGCCTCGTCGAGCACCAGGACGGGCGTGTCGGCGAGCAGCGCGCGGGCGATCGAGATCCGCTGCGCCTCGCCGCCCGACAGCCCGGCCTCCTCGCCGAGCACCGTGTCGTAGCCGCGCGGCAGCTCCAGGACGCGGTCGTGGACGTTCGCCCGCCGGGCGGCGCGGACGATGTCGTCCATGGCCGCGTCCGGCACCGCGAGCGCGATGTTGTCCGCGACCGACGCGCGCAGCAGCCGGACGTCCTGGAAGACGAAGGAGACCGTCCGGTAGAGGTCCCGTCCGGCGAGGTCCCGCAGGTCGACGCCGCCCAGCGCGACCGAGCCCCGGGTCGGGTCGAAGAACCGCGGCAGCAGCCGCACCAGCGTCGACTTCCCGCCGCCCGACGGCCCGACGACCGCGGTGACCGTGCCCGGTTCCAGCACCAGGTCGATCCCGCGCAGCACCTCGCGGTCCGGACCGTAACCGAAGTGGACGTCCCGCAGCTCCACCCGGTGCCCGCGCGGCGCGACCGGGACCGCGGGCTCGGGCAGCGGCGGCACCGCGAGCACCTCCCGGATCCGCCCGACCGCGCGCCGCGCGCCCTGCAGGTCGTCGAAGCCGTGGAAGAGCGCCGCGACCGGAGCCGTCAGCCCCAGCCCGAGCAGCGGGAAGGGCAGCAGGTCGGCCGGGGCCATGCCGCCGCGGTCGATCAGCACCGCGCCGCCGGTCAGCACGGCCAGCAGCACGAACGGCGGCGACAGCACCAGCTGGATCGCGGCGGCGACCCCGGCGAGCGCGCGCACCATGCGGTAGAAGGCGGTGACGAACGCGTCCACGGCCTCGACGAACCGCCGGAGCGCGCGCTCGCCTCCGCCGAACGCCTTGACGACCGCGATGCCCTGGACGAACTCGACGACGGAGCTCGCGATCCGGCCCATCGCCGCGTCGAACTCCTGCTGCTCGCGCAGCCGGCCCGGCGTCATCATCAGCGGCACCAGCGCCACCGCCAGCAGCACCGGGACCAGCGTGATCAGCGTGAGGCGCCAGTCGACGGCGAACAGGTAGGCCAGCGACACCAGCGGCACCACGAACGCGGTGGCGAGCTCGCCTGGAGTGTGCGCGATGAACGGGTGCACGGCGCTGACGTCGTCGCCGACGAGCTTCGCCAGCTCGCCGGTCCGGCGGCCGGACAGCCAGCCGATCGGGACGCGCCCCAGCCGCGCCGCCAGCCGCCGCCGGAACGCCAGCTGCACCCGGCCGTCGAGCAGGTGCCCGATCCCGGAGGCCGCGGCCGTGCACAGCAGCCGGACCAGCAGCCCGGCCGCGCCCGCGACCACGGCCGTCCAGACGCGGCCGTGGTCGGCCGGGCCGGGCGCCAGCAGAGCGCGTCCCACCTCGGCGACGGTCAGGAGCGGCGCCAGGCCGGCCACGGCGCCGGCCACCTGCAGGGCGACGAGCGCTGCGAAGCTCCGGACGTGCGGGCGCAGCAGCCCGCCCGGCGCGTCGTCCGCCGCGGAACCGGCGGAGGAGGCAGGCGCGGACCTCCGTTCGGCGAGGCCGGCGGCGGTCATCGGCGCGCCTCCACCCGGCTGCCCTGCGGCAGGGTGACGGCCATGATGCTGCTGGGCACGTCCAGCGCGATGCGGTGCCACCGCCCGCGCGGGACGATCGCGGCGGTCCCGGCCGGCAGCCGGACCTCTTCCTCCTCCTGCCCCGGCTCCTCCGGGCGCAGGTAGAGCCGGATCTTCCCGATGAGGCAGGAGACGACCTCCTCGGCCTCGGGATGGACCTCCCAGTGGCCGCCGTGGACGTCGGCGTCGGTCTTCGCGTGGAAGGCCGTCAGCCGCCAGCCGTCGTGGCCGGAGCACACCGTCCTTTTCTCGGCGTGGATCGTGCCGCCCTGGCGGAGGTGGAGAAGGGACGCGAAGAGGTCGATCGGGGCGACGGGCATGCCGGGCCGTCCTTCCTGCGGAGAGCGAGCCTGCGAGAGCGAGCGGATGAGGTGGTGCGGAGGGGCCGGTCAGTCCGCGGCGGCGACCGGCTCGCGGTCGCCGGTCCGTCCGGCCGGTACGGGCGGGCCGCTCCGCCGCAGCACCGTGAGGGCGATGACGACGGCGCCGAGCAGGAGCGCCGCGCCGATGGTGAAGCCGAACGCGTACCCGTCGCTGAGCGAGGCGGGCGTGACGGTGTCGCCGGTGCGGTCGTGCGCCGCGGTGCCGAGGGCGGCCAGTCCGAGCGAGGCGCCGATCTGGCGGACGCTGTTGAGCAGGCCGGACGCGGCGCCGGCCTCGTGCGGCGCCACGCCGGTGGTGGCGGTGGAGACGAGCGGCGCGAGGCAGAGCCCGAACCCGACACTGGCGACGATGGACGGGCCCAGCACGTCGGTGAGGAAGGAGCCGTCGGCGCCGATCCGGCCGAACCAGGCGAACCCCGCCGCGGTCATGAGCCCGCCGGCGATCAGCAGGGTGCGGGCGGGGAGGCGGTAGCCGAGCTTGACGGCGAGGAACGAGCCGACGATCACCCCGAGCGCGAACGGCACGAACTCGAGCCCGGTCAGCGCCGGTTCCGTCCCGAGGACGCGCTGCAGGTAGAGGGAGACGAAGTAGAAGGACGACGACAGGGCCGCGCCGGTCAGCAGGTTGTAGGCGTTCGCGCCGGCGACCGAGCGGTTCGCCAGCAGCCCGAGCCGGATCAGCGGCTCGCGGGCGGTGGACCGCTCGACGAGGACGAACGCGACGAGCAGCGCGACCGCGGCGGCCAGCGTCGTCACGGTGGCCGCCGAGGTCCAGGCGTGCCGGTCGGTGCGGACGACGCCGAACACCAGCAGGGTCACGCCCGCCGTGGCCAGGACCGCGCCGAGGACGTCGGGGCGGCCGCCGCGCTCCCGGGGCGGATCGGCGGCGACGCCCCGCCAGGCCATGGCCAGCGCGGCCGCGGCCATGGGCACGTTCACGAACATCACCCAGCGCCAGCCGGCGTACTCGGTGAGCAGGCCGCCGATCAGCACGCCGAACGCGCCCCCGGCGGCGTTCATCGCGCTCCAGATCCCGAAGGCGCGGACGCGGGCCCGCCCGGCGGGGAACGTCGCGGTCAGCAGCGCCAGCGCGGCCGGCGCCAGCGCGGCGGCCCCGACGCCCTGGGCGACGCGGGCGGCGACCAGATGGCCGGGTTCCTGCGCGAGGCCGCCGAGGAGCGACGCGAGGCCGAACAGGCCGAGCCCGAGCCGCAGCACCCGCTTGCGGCCGTACCGGTCGGCGGCCTTGCCGCCCAGCAGGAGCAGCCCCCCGAACGCGAGGGCGTAGGCGTGGATCACCCAGGTCACACCGACCGCGCCGAATCCGAGGCCGGACGCGATCCGCGGGAGCCCGACGTTCACCACCGACAGGTCCAGCGACACCATGAACTGCACGACGGCCACCGCCGCGAGCGTGAGCCCCGGCCGGGCGGCCGGCTCGGCGCCCGCCCGTCCGCGGGCCGATTTCCGGATCGTGTACATGCCGGAAATGGTGCTGTTCGCACTGGTCGGCGGTCATCGTGCGGGGGAAGACTCCTTCGCCCGGCACCGCGGGAGTACGCCCGGCCGGACTACGACGCCGGGAGTAGTCCGGGATTGCTCCGTCCAGCGGAGGACGCCGGAGAAAAGGGCCCATAACCTACGTGAATGAGGTTCTTGGACGGGAGGCGGCCGCTCGCCGAGGACGGCCTGCTCGCCGCGGCGATGGCCGTCCTGCTGACGGTCGTCATGCTCTACTCGCCGCGCGCGGGCGCGCTGGATCTCGCGGCCGGCATCGCCGGTTCGCTCGCGCTCGTCGCGTGGCGGCGGGCGCCGCTGGCGGCGCTCGCCCTCAGCGCGGCGTTCATGCTCGTGGTCGCGGGCCGCACGCAGCCGGGCCCGGCTGCGGCCTATCCCGTCATGGTGGCGGTGTTCGGCGCGGTCAGGGCCGGCCACCGGGTGGCCGCGGCGCTGGTGAGCCTGGCGTTCCTGGGCATCGCGGTGGCGGTGAACCTGCCCGGCGCCGACGGGACCGGGGAGAACCTCCAGAGCGTCGCGCTGCTGGTCGGCTGGTTCGTCGCGGCCGGCGTCGCGGCGACCGTCACCCGGCACCGGCAGGCGTACCTGGAGGAGGCCGAGCAGCGGGCCGCCGAGGCCGAGCGCACCCGGGAGGAGGCGGCCCGCCGCCGCGCGGGGGAGGAGCGGCTCCGCATCGCCCGGGAGCTGCACGACTCCCTCACCCACAGCATCTCCGTCATCAAGGTCCAGGCGGGGGTGGCCGTCCACCTGGCGCACCGGCGCGGCGAGGAGGTTCCTCCGGCGCTGGTGGCCATCCAGGAGGCCAGCGGCGACGCCATGCGCGAGCTGCGCGCCACCCTGGAGGTCCTGCGCGACTCCGGCGACTCCGACGACGGCGACGGATCCGGGGGCGGGGCCGCCGCCTCCGGCCTCGACCGCCTCGGCGACCTGGTCGACCGGGCCCGCTCCGCCGGCCTGGACGCCACGGTCACGGTCTCCGGCGCCCGCCGCGACCTGCCCGCCGAGGTGGACCGGGCCGCGTACCGGATCGTCCAGGAGGCGCTCACCAACGTCTCCCGGCACGCGGGCGGCGCGGCCGCCGCGGTGTGCGTCGACTACGCGGACGGCGCGCTGGTCGTGCAGGTCGAGGACGACGGCAAGGCCGATCCGGACGCGCCGCCGGTGCCCGGCAAGGGGCTGCTCGGCATGCGCGAGCGCGTCGCGGCGCTCGGTGGGCGCCTCCGCGCCGAGCCCCGCGCCGAGGGCGGCTTCATCGTGCGCGCCGAGCTGCCTCTGGAGGGAGCGGCGTGATCCGCGTGCTCCTCATGGACGACCAGGCGCTGATCCGCGGCGGCTTCCGCGCCCTGCTGGAGATCGAGGACGACATCGAGGTGGTCGCCGAGGCCGCGAACGGCGAGCAGGGCGTCGCGCTCGCCCGCGAGCACCGGCCCGACGTCGCCCTCGTCGACATCCAGATGCCGGTGATGGACGGCATCGAGGCGACCCGGCTGATCGCCGCCGACGAGCGGCTGAGCGGCGTCCACGTCGTCATCCTCACCAACTACGGCCTCGACGAGTACGTCTTCAACGCGCTCCGCGCCGGCGCCTGCGGCTTCATGGTCAAGGACACCGAGCCCGCCGACCTGCTGCAGGGCGTGCGGGTCGCGGCCCGCGGCGACGCGCTGCTGTCGCCCGCGATCACCCGCCGGCTGATCGCCGAGTACGTCGCGCGCCGCCCCGAGCCCGCGCCGCAGGCGCTGGACGTGCTGACCAACCGGGAGCGGGAGGTCACCGCGCTGGTGGCGCGGGGCCTGTCCAACGACGAGATCGCCGCCCGCATGGTGATCAGCCCGACCACCGCGAAGACGCACGTCAGCAGGGCGATGACGAAGCTGCGGGCCAGGGACCGCGCCCAGCTCGTGGTCTTCGCCTACGAGTCCGGCCTCGTCACGCCCCGCCGCGTGTGACAGGTGCCCGCGCCTGACGGGCGCCCGCGCCCGCGGTCACCAGGGGATCGGGCCCTCCTCGCCGAAGAAGCCGCCGGTCGTCCCGTCCTCGCCGGCCGTGGCCAGCCGGACCACGACCGCCGCGCCCTGCTCCACGGTGAGGAAGCCGGTGTGGTCGTTGCTGTCCGTGGCCACGAAGCCGGGCGCGACGGCGTTGACGAGCACGCCGTCCTTGCGCAGCTCGTTCGCGTACTGCACGGTCAGCGCGTTCAGCGCGCTCTTGGACGGCGAGTACGCCGCCGACGGCAGCAGCGACGCCATGGGGCCGTCCGGGTCGCTGAAGATCGTCAGCGAGGCGGCGTGGCTGCTGACGTTGACGACGCGCGGCTCCGGCGACCGCCGCAGCAGCGGCAGCATCGCGTTGGTCACCGCGATCACGCCGAACACGTTGGTCTCGAACACCCTGCGGACCATGTCCAGGTCGACGGTGCTCGGGACCTGGTCGTGGGCGTCCGCGGGCGCGACCTGCCCGGAGCCGCTGATGCCGGCGTTGTTGACCAGCACGTCGAGGCGGCCGAAGCGCTCCTCGACCAGCTCGGCCGCCTTCCGGACGGAGACCGCGTCGGTGACGTCCAGGGCGACCGCGTGCACGTCGCCGCCCGCCTCGCGGAGCGCCGCGGCGGCCTCCTCGCCGCGGCGCCGGTCCCTGGCGCCGATCAGGACCGTCATGCCCGCCGCGGCGAGCTGCGCGGCGACCCCGCGCCCGATCCCCTTGTTCGCCCCCGTGACCAGCGCGACCTTGCGCTGTTCGGCCTGCTCGCTCATGTCCCCGCTCCTCGTCGTGGAAAGGGTGCGCCCGTCTCGGCACCCGTTGTCGGACCCGAGACGACGCAGCCCGCCTGCCTGTGACACGCGGGGCGGAGGAACCGGGATCAGTGCTTGTGCGCCTCTTCGATGGACGCCCCCGCCAGCCGCGCCGCGAGCGCGTCGGCGAAGTTGGGGCACTCGAAGACGTTGTCGTGCGGGCAGGACAGGCCGTGGGCGATCGCGCCGCGCGCCGCCTGCATCCGGGCGATCTGCCGGTCCAGCTCGGCGAGCTTGTCCCGTTGCAGCTCCCGCCAGTCGCCTCCCGACGTGCGGGCCCTGACGAGCGCCTTGATCTCGCGCAACGTGAAGCCGACGTCGCGCAGGAGCAGGATGAGCCCGACGTGCTCCACCGCGAACGGCGGGTAGCGCCGCTGCCCCGACACCCGGGCCGGTGCGGGCAGCAGGCCGTACTCCTCCCAGTAGCGCAGAGCGGACGTGGCGACCCCGGTACGGTCCGCCACCTCGCCGATCGTCAGCCGCTCGTCCGCCATGGTGGCCTCAAGCGTAGTTCAAGGGGCCGCCACGTGATCAGGATGACGGGATCGCGGTCCCGCCTCCCTGCCGCAGGCCCGTCCGAGCCGGTCGCGATTCCCGCTCTGACCAGGTGTTCTTCGGGAATGCCCGGCTCGCGAGGGGGTATCGCGAGCGAATGGGCAGTGAACGCAGAGACGCTCTCCGCTTCGCCGACGACGTGACCGCCGAGCGGGACGCCGTCGCGGCGGAGTTCGGCGCGGCCGTCAACATGACGCCCAAGGAACTCGAGGAGTGGCTGGACACCGACGAGTCGAGGTCCGTCGGCCAGAGGAAGGACGGCGGCGAGGCGACGGGCCACGCGTCCGGGCGCCGGATCGTCCAGCTGATGCGCACGAAGAGAGCGGACCTGTCCGACGACGACTACGCGCACATGACCAAGGTGGTCGGCTACGTCCACCGGCACCTCGCCCAGCGACCGCGCGGCGACGTCCGGGACACCCGGTGGCGCTACTCCCTGATGAACTGGGGCCACGACCCCCTGAAATAGCCGTCCCCGGCCGCCGCGATCAGGACGCGGCCTGGGCGCGGAGCCCGCGGACGAACAGGTCCAGGTGCCGGCGGGCGAGGGCCTGGTCCTGCTCGGGCGGCAGCGGACCCGGGAGCGGGCGGGCGATGCGGACGGCCATCATGCCGATGTCGGCGAACGTGACGCCGTCCGGCAGGCTCCCGTCCGCGTGCGCCGCGGCGACGAGGCCCTCCAGGAGCCGGAGGCTCTCCGCCCGCAGCGGCGCGAGTTCGGGATCGTTCTCGAGATCGACCCGGCCGAGCAGCGCCGGCAGCACCGCGGAGACGCGCAGGTCCAGCGTCCGGCGCAGGTACCGGGCCAGCGCCTCGAACGGGTCGGGCTCCCGCTCGCACGCGTCCCGCGCGGCCTCCAGGGTGCCGGTCAGCGCGTCGAGGGCGACGGCGTGCAGCAGCGTGCCGCGGTCGGGGAAGCGGCGGTAGAGCGTGCCGCTGCCGACCTCCGCCCGGCGGGCGACGTCGTCGAGCGGGACGTCCGGGCCGCGCGCGACGATCATGTCCCGCGCGGCCGCCAGGATCCGCTCCAGGTTGCGCCGCGCGTCGGCGCGCATCGGCCTGGCCATCGTCCACCTCCTCGCGTCGTAGGCACACGGTAGCAGCGGAACCGGGGAAACTTTCCCCGCTTCGACGGCCGCCGAGTACGCCGCGGCGATCGTCCGGGGACGAGCTGCCCGCCGCCAACGACGCCGGGGCGGTCGTCACCGTCGACGCGGTGCCCGCGAGCGGGACTACGGCGTCAGCACGACCTTCCCGGCGACGGTCCCGGACTCGGCGAGCCGCATCGCGTCGGCGACGCGGGCGAGCGGCAGCTCCGCGGCGATCCGGGGCGTGACGTCACCGCGCTGGAGCGCGGCGAAGACCTCGGTGAGGTCGGCGCGCAGCCGGGCCCGGAACCGGTCCTTGGACAGCGCCCGTCCCGCCCAGGCGTTGAAGAAGTAGGCGCGGCGCCCGTTGGGCAGGGCGTTCCACATCCAGACGCGTGCGAGCAGCTTGAAGACGGGCCACTGCTTGGAGCCCTCGTCGTCGCGGGTGGAGGCGCTGCCGTAGGACACGAGGGTGCCGCCGGGGGCGAGGAGGCGCCACGAGTCGACGATGCCGGCGCCGCCGACGTGGTCGAACACGGCGTCCACGCCGCCGGGGGCGAGCGCGCGGACCTGCGCGGCGACGTCCCCGGCGCGGTAGTCGACGGGCGCGACGCCCTGTTCGCGGAGCAGGTCGTGGTGGCGTGCGGACGCCGTCCCGATCACCTTCGCGCCCGCGGCCTGGGCGAGCTGGACCAGGACCGAGCCGACGCCGCCGTTGGCGCCGTGCACCAGGACGGTCTGCCCGGCGCGGACGCGCGCCTTGCGGTGCAGCATCTGCCAGGCCGTGATGCCGTTGACGACGAGGGTCTCCGCCTCCGCCGCGCCGATCCCGTCGGGGACCGGCACGGTGTCCGCGGCGTCGAGGAGGACGTGGCTGGCCCAGCCGCCGACCTTGGTCAGCGCCGCGACCCGGGTGCCGATCAGGCCCGGGTCGACGCCGCGTCCCGCGGCCTGCACGGTGCCGACGAGGTCGTAGCCGGGCACGAACGGGAACGCGGGCTGGTCGTAGTAGCGGCCGCGGCGCATCTGCTGCTCGGCGAAGGAGACGCCGGTCGCCTCCATCCGGACCACGACCTGGCCCGGCCCCGGCGCGGGGACGGCCCCGTGCCGGATCCGCAGTTCCTCCGGCTCGACCTTGCCCGGCAGGACGACCTCGACGAGCTCTTCGGTGTTCATAGCGTCTCCATCGCTCTCGGATGATGCTCTAGCTTCTGTTAGAAGTTATAACCAGTCCTTGTGTGAGTGTCAATAGGGTTCGTGATAGCCTCTAACTAAATCTTCGAGTCGTAGCGGCGAGCGGGAAGGCGGCAGGGCATGGCGGAGACGGGGACGCGGACCCCGCGCGAGCGGTACCGCACCCAGGTGCGCGCGGAGATCAAGCAGCACGCCTGGGAGCAGATCGCCACGACGGGCGCGTCCGCGCTCTCGCTCAACGCGATCGCCAAGCAGATGGGCATGAGCGGGCCCGCGCTCTACCGGTACTACGCCGGCCGCGACGAACTGATCACCGAGCTCGTCAGGGACGCGTACCAGAGCCTCGCCGACACCCTCCGCTCGGCCGCCGACGCGGGCGCCGGGCTCGCCGAACTGGCGCACACGCTGCGCGCCTGGGCCCTGGAGGACCCCCAGCGGTACCTGCTCATCTACGGCACCCCCGTCCCCGGCTACGACGCGCCGGACGACATCACCCGCATCTCGGCCGAGACCATGGCGGTCCTGCTCGACGCCTGCGCGGCGCTTCCGGCCGACCGTCCCGAGACGCCGTTCGACGCCCACCTGGCGGACCACCGCGACTGGGCCGGCGACCACCCCGCCCAGCCCGCGGCCCTGTGCCGGGCCCTGACCTTCTGGACCCGGCTGCACGGCGTCCTGTCGCTGGAGCTCGCCGGCCACTTCACCGGAATGGGGTTCGACGCCGCGCAGCTCTTCGACGCCGAACTGGACGCCCTCCTGTCGCCCTGACCCCGCCGGGCCCGCGCCTGTTCCGGCTCTCCGGGCGCCGCCGACGGCCGCCGTTGCCGGGAACCCCGGTCAGGCGAGGGTGGTGAGCAGACGGGCCAAGGCGACGGCGAGGTCCGGCCGGCCGGCCGCGGCGGTGTGCTCGCGGAGGCGGTCGAGGCAGTGCAGGTAGAGCGGCAGGAGTTCCCGCCGGAGCAGCTCGGCGGCCGCGGTCGCGTCGTCGATCCCGCCGGCCCGCCAGCGCCCGGCCGCGGCGACCAGGCTGCTCGACGGCTGCGGCGGGGCGGTGTACCAGCGCGCGGCGTCGTCATTGCGGCCGAGCATCCCGGTGGCGGCGGTGTAGAGGAACCGGACGGGGAACAGCACGGCCTTGGTGGCGGCGCGGGCGCCCTCGGCGGCGAGGCCCTCCGGGTGCCTGAGCGTGTGCACGTAGGCGGGGTCGGCGAACCGGGTCGCGGCGAAGGCGGCGCTGTCGAGGAGAAGTTCGTCCCGTCCGGGCCGCGCGCAACCGGAACGGCGGTCGGCGCCGTACAAGAGGACGCCTGAGTCAAGGAGGTCGAGCCGGTCGGTCGCGGGGAACCGGCCGGCGTCGGTGCCGTCCGCCAGGCTCTCCCAGTCGCTCCAGAAGAGGGAGAGGCGCGACGCGAGGGCGTGGTGAGGGGTGCCCGCGTACCGCTGGATCGTGTCGCGGCGGACGGTGTCGACGGCCGTCGCGGCGGCGGCGTCGGCGCGGTCGACGACGAGGGCCACGTCCACGTCGCTGACCAGGGGGGCGAACCCGCCGTGCGCCAGGCTGCCGATGGCGAAGGCCGCCACGAGCCGCTCGTCCAGACGCGCCGCGGCCTCGGCGAGCGCGGCCTGGACGACTTCCCGGCCGGTGGGATCGGACAGGGCGGGGGGAGGGGGAGGGTGCTTCATGCGTTCAATGGTGGCCGTGCAGGGCGGCGTGGTGGTCGGTCCCGTCCGTGCCGTCGGGATCGGCGTGGACGGTGGCGGCCCGCAATCGCGGCAGGCCGTGGATCAGGCGGTGCTCCGCCTCCACCGCCACCGCGTGCGCCTGCACGAGTGACAGATCCGGGTCGAGCACGATGTCGGTCTCGGCGCGCAGCGTGTGGCCGACCCAGCGCAGCCGGACGCCGCCGACGCGCCGCACCCCGTCCACCCGGGCCAGGATCCGCTCGGCGGCGGTGACCAGTTCCGGGTCCACGGCGTCCATCAGCCGGTGGTAGACCTCCCTGATTGCGTCGCGCAGCACGAAGCAGATGGCCAGGGTGATGAGCAGCCCGACGACCGGGTCGGCGACGGGATGGCCGAGGGCGGATCCGGCGGCGCCGGCCAGCACGGCGAGCGAGGTGAAGCCGTCGGTCCGCGCGTGCAGGCCGTCGGCGACCAGGGCGGCGGAGCCGATCTCGCGGCCGACCCTGATGCGGTACCGGGCCACCCATTCGTTGCCGAGGAACCCGACGACGGCGGCGGCCGCGACCCAGCCGAGCGCCCTGACGTCCTGCGGGGCGATCAGGCGGCGGAACGCCTCGTAACCGGCGAGGGCGGCGGAGGCGGCGATGACCACGACGATCGCCAGCCCGGCCAGGTCCTCGGCGCGGCCGTACCCGTAGGTGAAGCGGCGCGTCGCGGCGCGCCGGCCGAGCAGGAACGCGATGCCGAGCGGTACCGCCGTCAGCGCGTCCGCGACGTTGTGCAGGGTGTCGCCGAGGAGCGCCACCGACCCCGAGAGCACCACGATCGCCGCCTGGACGGCCGCGGTGGCGGCCAGCACCGCGAGGGACAGTCCGAGCACGCGCAGCCCTCGGCCGCTGGTCTCCAGCGCCTCGTCGGTCTTGTCGGCGGAGTCGTGGCCGTGCGGGGCGAGCAGGTGCCTGGCCCGGGCGAGAAGCGACGAGGCCGTCGCGTGCCCATGACCGTGACCGTGTCCATGGCCTGGCGAGGGTTCGGGGCCGGTGGGATCCGACATGGGCCTCCTCGGTTGCGAGCGAGCCGTCCGGCCAGTATATGTAGTCAGGTATGCACGCGGCTACATTGCAGGTGCGAGGTCCATGCAACAGCATCCTTCGAGCGCTCAGATCGAGGCGGCCACGGCCGCGTTCCGGATGCTCGCCGACCCGACCCGGCTGCGGCTGATGTGGCTCCTCACCTCCGGCGAGTACGACGTCACGTCGCTCGCCGACCTCCTGGAGACGTCCCGGCCGCTCGTCTCCCAGCACCTGGCGAAGCTCCGGATGACCGGGCTGGTGCACACCCGCCGCGAGGGCCGCAGGGTCCTGTACCGGGCCCGCGACACCCACGTGCGGACGCTGATCACCGAGGCGTTCTCCCACGCCGGCCACGAGGTGACGGGCCGGCCGCGGCACGACGACTGACCCGGAGCCCCGGCCGGGCCGGGCCGGTCAGGGGCGGTAGGCGGGGAGGACGGCGCGGGGGACGGGCCCCTTGTTGCGTCGGCCGCTCTGGGACTCCTCCCAGGCGTGGGCGAGGATCCCGACGCTCCGGCTGAGGACGAACAGGCCGCGCGCCAGCGGCGCGGGGAACCCGAGCTCGGCGTAGATGACGGCGGTGGCCCCGTCGATGTTCATCGGCACGGGCCTGGCGCGGCCCTCGGCGAGGCGGGCCTCGATCGCCTTGCCGGCCCGCAGGTGGCGGCCGGCGACGACGCCGTCCCGCACGGCGTCCTCGACCAGGGCGAGCAGCGGGTCGCGGCGGGGGTCGCGGGGGTGGAAGCGGTGGCCGAAGCCCGGCACGTAGCGGGGCCCGTCCGCGACGGCCTGGTCGGCGGCCGTGCGCAGGTCGAGCCCGGCGTCCTCGCGCCGGAGGACGTCGTCCAGCAGCCGGACGCACTGCTCGCCCGCCCCGCCGTGCGCGTCGCCGAGGGTGTTGACGGCGCTGGCGACCGCGTTGTTCAGGCCGACGCCGCAGGTGGCGGCCATCCGGGCGATGGCGATGGACGGCGCCTGGGGCCCGTGGTCGACGGCGGCGACGAGCGCCGCGTCGAGGAGGGCGGCCTGGCGGGGCGCCGGGAGGTCGCCGCGCAGCATCAGCCAGATCATGGACGTGAGGCCGGTCGTCCCGATGAGGTCCTGGACGGGGCGGCCGCGCAGCTCGATGACGCCGGGTTCCATCCGGGAGACGGCGGTCGCCCACCAGTCCGCGACGGCGCCGGTCGGGTCGATCTCGGTCACGGGAGCCTCCTGCGCTGGACGGTCGGTCATGGGGTGACGGCGTTCTCGGCCCGGCCGTTCCAGCGGTCCGCGAGGGCGTCGCGTTCGGCGTTCTGGTCGCCCAGCAGCGGCGGGGGCCCGGTGGGCCGCAGGGGCTCGCCGTCGTGCAGGACGCCGCCGCCGGAGACCTTGAGGACCCGTCCGGAGCCGTCCGGGAAGGGCAGTTCGGTGAAGAAGCCGCGGTGCTCGAGCTGGTCGAGGCCGACGGCCTGGGGGACGGTCACGACGCGGGCGGCCGGGACGCCGGCGGGGGCGAGGATCCGCTCCCACTCTTCGGCGGTGCGGCGGCGCAGCGCGCGGTTGAGCTCGCCGGTCAGTTCGTCGCGGTGCCGCTTGCGCCGCTCCCGGTCGGCGAAGCGCGGATCGTCGAGGAGGTCGCGGCGGTCGAGGAGGCCGCACAGCGTCTCGAACTGCCGCTGCCGGTTCGCCGCGATGTTGAGCGGGCCGTCGGCCGCCTCGAAGGTGCCGGACGGGGCGGCGGTGGCGTTCTGGGTGCCCATCGGCTCCGGCGCGACGCCGCTGACCAGGTAGTTGGAGACGGCCCAGCCCATCGCCGAGACGGCCGACTCCAGCATGGAGACGTCGAGGAACGTTCCCGTCCCGGTGCGGGCGCGGCCCGCGAGGGCGGCGGAGATGTGCAGCGCGGCGGTGAGCCCGCCGACGGTGTCGCAGACGGGGAAGCCGATCCGGAGCGGGGCGGTCTCCTCGGTGCCGGTGATGCTCATCATGCCGGAGAGCCCCTGGATGATCTGGTCGTAGGCGGGGGCCTGGCTCATGGGGCCGCTCTGGCCGAAGCCGGAGATGGCGCAGTAGACCAGCCGGGGGTTCAGCTCGCGCAGCCGCGGCCAGCCGAACCCGAGCCGGGCGAGGACGCCGGCGCGGAAGTTCTCCAGCAGCACGTCGGCGCCGCGGACCAGGTCCTCGAAGGCGGTGCGGTCGGCGGCGTCCTTGAGGTCCAGCTCGACGGACTTCTTGCCCGCGTTCTGCGCCAGGAACGAGGCGCCGAGCCCGGACCGGTTCAACTCGGCGTCGGGGCCGAGGTGCCGGGCGAGGTCGCCCTGCCCCGGCACCTCGATCTTGACGACCTCGGCGCCGAGCAGCATCAGCTGGTAGCTGCAGTACGGGCCGGCGAGGACGTTGGTCAGGTCGAGGACGCGTACACCGCTGAGCGGTCGCTCTGACATGCGCTTTGCTCCTTCAGGTCACGCCGTGGGTCCGGCCGCGGGTCAGCGCGCGGGGCTGAGCGGGTGGTCGAAGCCGCGCTCCGACATCTCCGCGGCCACCTGGCGCAGGTCCGCGGCGTACTGCTCGACGACGTCGTCGGGGAAGCGGACGGTGGGGCCGCTGAGGGACAGTGCGGCGACGACGGTCCCGGACCGGCCGAGGACGGGCACGGCGACGGCGGACAGGCCGTCCTCGCGCTCCCCGTGGCTGACGGCCCAGCCGCGGTGCGCCGCCTCGTCGATCCACTCGCGCAGCCGTTTGACGTGGCCCTCCCCGTAGGGGGAGCTGACGGCGACGCGCCGGAGGAGGGAGTCGGGCGCGTCGCGGAGGAGGGCCTTGGACGAGGCGCCGGCCCAGAGGGGGAGTTCGTCCCCGACGTGCACGACGTGGCGGAGCGGCTGCGGGCTCTCCTGCTGGGCGACGCAGACGCGGTAGATGTCGCGGAGCATGTAGAGGTTGACGGTCTCGCGGCGGCGGGCGCCGAGGTCGCGCATGTACCGGCGGGTCTCCGGGGGCAGCTCCCAGCTGCTGCGCGCGAGGTGGGCCCAGCGCCAGAGGCCGGGGCCGGGGAGGTAGCCGTTGGGCGCCGCCCACAGCAGGCCGTTCTGCTCCAGCGTCTGGACCAGCCGGATGACCGTGGTCTTCGCCAGCCCGGTCGCCTCGACGATCTCGCGGATCGAGATCACCGGGCGCTCCTCGCTGAGCAGGGACAGGATCTCGACGGCGCGCTGGACGCTGCGGACGCCCTGGGAGTCGGCGGGCTGGGAGTCGGCGGCCGGCTCGGCGCCGGGCTTCTTGGCTGGGCTCACTGGTCCTCGATCTCCCCGATGTCGGCGGTAGTGTCCGGGAAACCCGGCGTGCTGCGCTCGGCCGCGGATGGAGAGCGGGAGCCGGCGCGGGGCCGTGCCCGGTGCGGCCGGGGACGGCTCGTACGTTACACGGAGTCCACACAGTGGTCTAGTTGGACCATCAGTCGGTATCAGTCGGCGGTATTGGGAACTTTCCGGCGCACTCTTCCCCCGGTGAGCCACGTCACCTATAACTAACTCACTGGTTCGAACATTAGGTGCCGACCCGGGAGGTGGCTGAGCCGTGCGACCGGCCGTCCCGCTGTATTTCCGGCCCCAACTTTCTCGCCGCCGACCCTTGTCAGCGCGCGGCGCCGACCCGTACGTTGGCTCGAAGTCCACATGATGGCACTAATGGTCCGCTTGGTGGATCTGGAGGAACGGATGCTGGAAGCGCTGCTCGCGGCCGCGGCCGAGGGCGAACCGGTGCAGGCCGCGGCCCTGGTCGCCGGCCGGTGGGAGTCGGCGGGTCCGCAGGGCGAACGCGTCGGACCGTTCGTGCGCAGGCCCGTCAGCCGGGCCCCGGCCGCCGGCCCGGACGACGTCGCGAAGGTCCGCGCCCCTGCCCGCGCCTTCGCCCGGACGGTCGCGCGGCTCGCGCCGGCCTCGCGGGCCGAGGTGCTGGAGAGGGCCTCGCGCGCCGCCGCCGAGCACCGCGACGGCCTCGCCCGGCTGCTCGCCCTCGAACTGGGCAAGCCGCTCAAGGACGGGCGCGGCGAGATCGACCGGGTCGCCGACACGTTCGCGGTGTGCGCCGCCGAGGCGCGGCAGATCGGCGGCGACACGCTCCCCGTGGCGGGCTGGGCGCGCGGCACGGGCAACACCGCCTTCACCTACCGGGCCCCCGCGGGCGTGGCCCTGGCCATCACCCCGTTCAACGCGCCCGCGAACCTGCTCGCGCACAAGCTGGGCGCCTCGTTCGCGGCGGGCAACACCACGATCGTCAAGGCGCCGCCGCAGGCGCCCGCCGTCTCCACGGCGATCGTGGCGCTGCTGGTCGAGGCCGGGATGCCGTACGAGGCCGTCCAGCTGCTGCACGGGGACGGCTCCGTCGGCGCCGCGCTGTGCGCGGCCGACGAGGTCGCCGTCATCAGCTTCACCGGCAGCGCCGCGACCGGGAACGCGGTCGCCCGCGCGGCCGGGGCCAAGCGCCTCGTCCTGGAACTGGGCGGCAACGCCGCGACGATCGTGTGCGAGGACGCCGACATCGCCGAAGCCGCTCGCGTGTGCGCGCGCACCGGTTACAGCAACTCCGGCCAGAGCTGCATCTCGGTCCAGCGCGTGTACGTCCAGCGTTCCCGCTTCGAGGAGTTCCTCGAAGCGTTCACCGGCCAGGTGAAGGCGCTGACCGTCGGCGACCCGCTCGATCCCGGCACCGACGTCGGCTCGATGGTCGACGAGGACGCCGCCGAACGCGTCGTGCGGTGGACGGCGGAGGCCGCCGAGGCCGGCGCCCGCGTGCTCCTCGGCGGCGAGCGCGACGGCGCCACCGCGCTGCCCACGGTCGTGGCCGACCCGCCCGCGACCGCCTCGGTCGTCCGGCACGAGGTCTTCGGCGCGCTCGTCGCCGTGCTCCCGTTCGACGGCCTGGAGCAGGTGATCGAGGAATGCAACGAGAGCCGGTACGGGCTCCAGGCCGGCCTGTTCACCCGCGACATGGACCGGATCATCACCGCGTGGCGGGACCTGGAGGTCGGCGGGCTCGTCGTCAACGGCTCGTCCAACTTCCGGCTCGACCACGTGCCGTTCGGCGGCGTCAAGGACTCCGGCTTCGGACGGGAGTCGCCCCGCTGCATGATCGACGACTACACCGTGGTCAAGACCATGATGCTGCGCGGGACCTCGCTGTGGGGCGCGGCGTGAAGGCGGTCGTCCTCACCGCGCCGGACGAGGTGGCCGTCGTGGACGACCGGCCGGAGCCGTCCTGCGGGCCGCGGGACGTCGTCGTCGCCGTCCACGGGGTCGGGCTCTGCGGCTCCGACCTGGCCGTCGTCTCCGGCCACCGCCCGGTGCCCACGCTGCCGTGGGTGCTCGGGCACGAGGCGTTCGGCGTCGTCGCCGCCGCCGGCGAGGACGTCGCCGACCGGTTCCCCGGGCAGCGCGTCGTCGTCGAACCGAACTACCCGTGCCTGGCCTGTCCGGCGTGCCACGCCGGTGCCACGGCGGGCTGCCCGAACCGCAGGGCGGCCGGCATCACCGACCCGGGGCTGCTCGCCGAGCGCGTCGCGGTCCCCGCCCGCTTCACCTGGCCCGTCCCCGACTCCTGGGACGACGCCGACGCGGTGTGCGTCGAGCCGTTCACGGTCGCGCTGAACGCCGTCCGGATGAGCGGCCTCGCCGCCGGCGACAGGTGCCTGGTCGTCGGCGCCGGCTCCCAAGGGCTGCTGGTCACCCTGGCCGTGGCGCACACCGGAGGAGTCCCCTTCATCGTCGAGCCGCACGAGGGGCGCCGCGCGCTGGCCCTCGAACTCGGCGCGCGGGACGCCGCCGAGGACGCCTCCGGAACCGCCTACCCCGCCGTGATCGAGACGTCCGGCGCGCCCGAGGCGTTCGAGGAGGCGCTGGAGCGCACCGCCCCCGGCGGCACCCTCATCGCCGTCGGGCAGAGCGCCCGCCCCGCCCGGCTCTCCACCTTCTCCCTCGTCCAGCGGCGCCTGACCGTGCGCGGCTGCCTCATCTACGACCACCCCGCCGACTTCCCCCGCACCCTCGCGACGCTCGCCGGGCACGACCTGCGCCCCGGCCGGATCCTGCGCGAGCGCTTCGACCTCGCGGACGCGCCGAAGGCGTTCGCGCGGGCGGCGGAGACCGCCGGCAAGACCTGGATCAGCATGCCCCGAGGGGGGACGGCCCCCCGCGCCCCCCGGGCCGACTCCGTCGGCACCTCCGTCACCCGAACCGAGGAGACCCCCTCATGACCGTGGACGTCCACCCCCAGAGCGACCCCGCCGTGGCGGTGTCCGCGGCGGAGGCGCTCGTCCGGCAGCTCGAGCGCTACGGCGTCGAGTACGTCTTCGGGACCTGCGGCCACACCAACATCGCCCTGCTGGACGCGCTGGGCCGCAGCCCGATCGAGTTCGTCATCGCGCGGCACGAGCAGGCCGCCGCGCACGCCGCCGACGGCTACGCCCGCGCGTCCGGGCGGCCGGGCGTGCTGCTCGTGCACGTCGGGCCCGGCATGATGAACGCCGTCACCGGCGTGGCGACCGCCGCGCTCGACTCCGTCCCGCTCGTCACCATCGCCGGCGACGTCCCGTCCTATTACCGGGGCAGGCACCCGCACCAGGAGGTCAACCTCCACAACGACGCCGACCAGACCGCGATCTACCGGCCGTTCGTCAAGCGCGCCTGGCACGTCCACCGCGCCGAGGACCTCGGGCGGTTCACCGAGCGGGCGTTCTGGACCGCCACCACCGGACGGCCCGGCGCGGTGCTGCTCAACGTCCCGATGGACCTGTTCTCCCGGCCGGTCGCCCCCGCGGACCACCCGCTGCCCGCGCACCAGGCCGTCCCCGGCCTGCCGGACGCGACGGCGGAGCGGATCGCGGCGCGCCTCGCCGAGGCCGAGCGGCCGCTGATCTACCTCGGCGGCGGGCTGCGCGGCGACGCGGGCCGCCGCGCGCTGCTCTCGCTCGCCGAGCACCTCGACATCCCGATCGTCCACTCGCTGATGGGCAAGGGCGCCGTCCCCGACGACCACCCGCTGCTGCTCGGCATGCCGGGCTTCTGGGGGCTGGAGACCACCAACGACTACGCCCGCGAGGCCGACGTCGTCCTCGCCCTGGCCACGCGGTTCGCCGAGACCGACGCCAGCTCGTGGGACGACCGCTACACCTGGAACCTCGGCGGCCCGGACGCCCCGGCGACGTCCGGACGGCTCATCCAGATCGACATCGACGCCGCCGAGATCGGCCGCAACTACCCGGTGGAGATCGGCGCCGTCGCCGACGTCACCCTCGCCGTCCAGGCCGTCGCCGAAGCGGTGCGGGCCGTCCACCCCGACCCGGTCGACCGGCCCGGACTGCGCGAACGGATCCGCGCCGCGCGCACCGACCTGTTCGAGCGGAGCCGCGAGCGCGGCCGCTCCGGCGACTTCCCGCTCCGGCCCGAACGGATCCTCGCCGACCTCCGCGAGGCGCTGCCCGCCGACGCGGTGCTGGTCACCGACGTCGGCTGGAACAAGAACGGCGTCGCCCAGTGCTACGAGCTGCCCGCCGAGGGCCGCTTCATCACGCCCGGCGGCGCGTCCACCATGGGCTTCGGCCCGGCGGCGGCGGTCGGCGTGCAGATCGGCGCGCCCGGCCGCGCCGTCGTCGCGCTCGTCGGCGACGGCGGCATGAGCGCGCAGCTGCCCGCCGTCCCCATGGCCGTCGAGCAGGGCCTTCCGGTGATCTTCGTGGTGATGAACAACCGCGCCCACGGCACGATCGCCGACCTGCAGGCCGCGAACTTCGGCGCGAGCTACGGCTGCGAGTTCCGCGACCCCGACGGCCGCCCCTACAGCCCCGACTTCGCCGCCTACGCCGAGGCGTGCGGAGCCGACGGGCACCGGATCACCGCACCGGACGCCCTCCTGCCCGCCCTGCGCGCGGCCGTCACCGCGCGCCGCCCGGCCGTCCTGGACGTGCCGATGGTCAACGAGCCCGTGCCCACACCCGGGCACTGGAACATCAACGACATCTACCAGGGTGTCTTCCCCGGCGACAGCGGCCACCCCGCGCTGCCCGCCTCCTGAGCCGGCCTCCGAG
The DNA here is from genome assembly GCF_014706005.1 of Actinomadura sp. RB99. Lineage (NCBI taxonomy): Bacteria > Bacillati > Actinomycetota > Actinomycetes > Streptosporangiales > Thermomonosporaceae > Actinomadura > Actinomadura sp. RB99. The sequence continues at coordinate 45,112 of NZ_JABMCA010000002.1, forward strand.
CCCACCCCGCACCCACCCCCGACATCTCCACCCACCGAGGTGAATCCATGCGCACCATCCCCCGACTCCGTGTCTCCGCCCTGGCCGCCGGAGTCCTCGCCGCGGGCCTGACCGCGGCGTGCGGCGCCCCCGGTGAGTCGAAGGACTCCGGCTCCGGCGGCAGCGGCCCCATCAAGATCGCCGTGGTCGACGCGCAGAGCGGGCAGCTCAGCTCGCTCGGCAAGTGGGAGTACAAGGGCGCCAAGCTCGCCGTCGACGAATGGAACAAGGCCGGCGGCATCGACGGCCGCACCATCAAGCTGGACGTCTTCGACGACCAGGGCGACCCGACCGTCGGCACCAACATCGCCCGCAAGATCGGCAGCCAGCACTACATCGCGATGATCGGCACCGCCGAGAGCGCCGTCACGATCGCGATGGCGCCCACCCTGCGCCAGGAGGAGATCCCGAACATCGCCTCGGGCCAGTCCAACGGGATGGTCGCGCTCAAGAGCCCGTTCCTGTTCCTCAACGGGCCCACGTCCACCACCTACGACGAGACGCTCGCCAAGTACGTCGTGGACGACAAGAAGATGAAGAAGATCGCGATGATCAGCAACAACGGCTCCTACGGGAAGGGGGAGCACGACGCGTTCCTCAAGGCGCTGACCGACCGCGGCGTCAAGCCGGTCGCCGACGAGGTCGTCACCACCGACCAGAAGGACTTCAGCGCCCAGCTCACCAAGATCCGGCAGAGGTCGCCGGAGGTGATCTTCGTCGGCTCCGAGGAGGTCGAGTCCGGGCTCATCGTCAAGCAGGCCCGCGACCTCGGCATCGACGCGCCGTTCGCCGGCGCGGCCCCGCAGGGCACCCCCGTCTACCGCGACACCGCGGGCGTGAAGAACGTCGAGGGGACCATCGTCAGCTCCCCCTACCTCAGCAACGACGTCAGCGACGCGTCCAAGAAGTTCGCCGCCGCCTACAAGGCCGCCTACGGCGAGGACGCCGAACTGCACGGGGCCAAGGCCTACGACGGGACCTCGATCCTGCTCACCGCGCTGAAGAACAGCAAGGTCGCGACCGGGAAGAAGCTGGCCGACGCGATCCGCGCCGTGCAGTACCAGGGGCTGCTCGGCGACTTCCGCTACGACGAGACCGGGGTCGGGATCAAGGCGACCTCCATCGGGATCATGAAGAACGGGACGGTCGTCAAGGCCGACGGCTGACGGCGGACCACCCGGACGACCGAGGGCGGCCGGGCCCCGCGGGCCCGGCCGCCCGCCCTCGTCCCCGCCGGCTCCGACGCCGGCCGCGCAGAAAGAGAACCATGCAGGTCTTCCTTCAGACACTGATAGGCGGACTGAGCCTCGGCGCGATCTACGCCCTGGTGGCGATGGGATTCTCCCTCGTCTACCGCACCATGGGCCTGGTCAACTTCGCGCACGCCGACGTGCTCATGATCGGCGCCTACGCCGCGTCCACGTTCTACACGTCGACCAAGCTGCCGTTCGCCCTGGCCATGGTGCTGGCCATCGCGGTGACCGGCCTCATCGGGCTGTTCATCGAGCGGGTGCTGCGCCCGCTGGAGAACAAGGACTTCACCCTGATGCTGATCGGCACGATCGGCTTCGGGATGGTGCTCCAGGCCGTGGCCGTGCTGATCTGGGGCGCGACCGGACGGGCCGTCCGGACCCCGGTCGGCGGCGCCCCGCTGGAGTTCTTCGGGCTCCGCGTCCGCACCTACGACCTGGTCGTGCTGGCCATCGCCGCGGTGGCGGTGTTCCTGCTCGTCGCGTTCCTGCAGCGGACGAAGATGGGCGCCGCGATGCAGGCGGTCGCGATGGACCACGAGGCCGCCACCGCGGTCGGCATCCACGTCGGCCGCAGCAACGCGATCGCGTTCGCGATCGGCGCCGGGCTCGCCGCGCTCGCCGGCGGGCTCGTCGGCCCGCTGCTGTACGTGAACCCGACGATGGGCGGCACCATCGGCATCAAGGGCTTCGCCGCGGCGATGCTCGGCGGCTGCGGCAACATCCCCGGCGCCATCGCCGGCGGCTTCGCGATCGGGGTGCTGGACTCCTTCGCCGCCGGCCACTTCCAGGGCTACTCCGAACTCGTGGTGTTCCTCGTCTTCACGGTGGCCATCATGATCCGCCCGACCGGCCTGTTCGGCGAGACGACGGTGAGCCGGGCATGAACACCCTCCTCAGGAACCGGTACACGCCGAGGCTCGGAACGCTCGTGGCGTTCGCCGTCATCGCCTGGCTGCTGCCGTACACGGTCGGCGGCTACGCCATCCACGTCGTCGACATCGCGCTCGTATTCGCGCTGCTGGCGATCGGCATGGGGCTCGCCATGGGCATCGCCGGGCAGATCAACCTGGTGCAGATCGCCTTCTTCGGGGTGAGCGCGTACGCGACCGCGATCCTCACCACCCACAACGGGCTCGGCTTCTGGCCCGCCGCGGCGCTGGCGCTGGTGGCGTCCGCGCTGATCGGGCTGCTGGTCGGCATCCCGGCGCTGCGGATGCAGTCGCACTACCTCGGGATCGTCACGCTGGGCCTCGCGCTCGGCTTCATCAACTGGACCACCAACGCCGAGATCGCGGGCGGCGCCGAGGGCATCTCGGCGATCCCCGTCCCGCCGATGTTCGGCGTCGACCTGTCCAGCGAGTACCTGTACTACTACCTCGAGGTGGTCGTGTTCGCGGCCGCGCTGGCCTTCGGGCTGTTCGTGGTGCGCACCGGCCTCGGCCGGCGGCTGATGGCGATGCGGGACGACCCGCTCGCCGCGGGCGCGGTCGGCGCGGAGATCCCGCTGCTGCGGATGACGGCGTTCATGCTGTCGAGCGTGTTCGGCGGCCTCGCCGGCGTGCTGTACGCGGGCCTGATCCGCTACATCGCGCCCGACACGTTCAACATCGCCAACATGTTCCTGCTGCTGGCGATGGTCGTGATCGGCGGCCGGCAGAGCCTCGTCGGCTGCGTCGTCGGCGCGGTCGGCCTGACGCTGATCCGCGAGAAGCTGGTGGACCACCCCACCTACGCGCAGCTCGGCTTCGGCGTCGTCGTGGTCCTCATGGTGGTCTTCGCGCCGACCGGGCTCGCCGGCGTCCCCGCCCGGCTGAAGGCCCTGCTCGACCGCCGGCTCGGCCGGACCGCGGAACGGTCCGTCCTGCGGCCGTTCGAACCCTACGAGGCCGCCGCCGATCCCGGGGAGAGGACCGCGGCCGGTGAACCGCGGCCGATGCTGGAGATCGACGGCGTCGCCAAGCAGTTCCGTGGGCTCAAGGCGCTGAAGGACGTGTCACTCACTGTCGAGCGCGGCGAGATCCGCGGCATCGTCGGGCCGAACGGCTCGGGGAAGACCACGCTGTTCAACGTCATCAGCGGCTTCTACCGGCCGTCCGGCGGGCGGGTCCTGATGGACGGGCAGGTCGTCTCCGGGTCCCGCCCGTACCGGCTCTCCCGGCACGGCCTGGCCCGCACGTTCCAGAACCTGCGGCTGTTCGGGGAGCTGACCGTCCGGGACAACCTGCTGGTGGCCCTCGACCGGTCCCGGACGTACGCGATCTGGCGGTACGCGCTGTGGCCCGTCGGGATCTGGCGGCAGGAGCGCCGCCTGCACCGGCGGGCCGACGACCTGCTCCGCCGCTTCGGGCTGACCGAGTTCGCCGCGGCGTCGCCCGGCGCGCTGCCGTACGGCATCCAGCGCCGGATCGAGATCGCCCGCGCGATGGCCGGGTCGCCGCGCCTGCTGCTGCTCGACGAGCCCGCCGCCGGGCTCAACGGCGAGGAGGTGCGCCAGCTCTCGGAGATCGTGCGCTCCATCCGGGACAGCGGCGTCACCGTCGTGCTCATCGAGCACAACATGGGGCTGGTGATGTCGCTGTGCGAGCGGGTCACCGTCCTCGCCGGCGGGTCGGTGATCGCCGAGGGCACCCCCGCCGAGGTCGTCGCCGACCACGCGGTCATCGAGGCGTACCTCGGCGACTCCGCGATGGCCGGCATGCCCCTCCCGAACACCGAGGTGAGCTCATGAACGCGGGCACGGCCGCCAAGGGCGGCGAGAAGGCCGGGGCCGGGACGGACGGCCCGGAACCGGCGACGCTGACGGTGGAGGACCTCTCCGTCCACTACGGCGGGGTCTGCGCCGTCAACTCGATCGGCTTCACGGTGGGACCGGGCCAGTCGGTCGGGATCATCGGGGCGAACGGGGCGGGCAAGACGTCCACGCTCAAGGCGCTGATGGGACTCGTTCCGCGCAGCGGCGGACGCGTCACGTTCGGCGACACGGACCTCACCCGGGTCAAGGCGCGCGACATCGTCCGGCACGGCATCGGCTACGTCCCCGAAGGCCGGCACGTCTTCCCGGGCCTCACGGTCGAGAAGAACCTGATGCTCGGCGCCTACGCGCGCGCGTGGCGCGGCGCGGAGACGAAGGCGTCGCTCGCGGAGGTCTACGAGCTGTTCCCGGTGCTGGGGGAGATGCGGTCGCGGCTCGCGGGCGCGCTGTCCGGCGGCCAGCAGCAGATGCTGGCCGTCGGCCGGGCGCTGATGGCGCGGCCCCGGCTGATCCTGCTGGACGAGCCGTCCATGGGCCTGTCGCCCAAGCTCGTCGAGGACATCCTCGCGGTGCTCGTGCGGCTGCGCGAGGAGGGGTTGAGCCTGCTGCTGGTCGAGCAGAACGCCAAGCTGACGTTCGAGGCGACCGGTGACTGCGTCGTGATGGAGAACGGCGAGGTGGCGATGGTCGGCACCTCCCGCGAGCTGCGCGACGACGTCCGGGTCCGCCGCATCTACCTGGGCCTCTAGGTGCACCGTCGCCGGGCTCGTCCGGATCGTCCGGTCCGAGCCCGGCCTGGGGACGGGGCGGCGCGCCGCGGGTCAGCGGCAGAAGGGCTTCATGCCCATCGCGGACTCGATGCCGTTCAGCACCAGGCTCTGGAACTGCTTCGCCCCAGCGAAGCCCGTGCCGTCGTCGGTGAACGCCTTGGCGTCGTGCCCGAGCGTGGTCAGGAAGGCCCGGCCGCCGTCGTAGTACTGGCACCACGCGACGGGGTGGAACGAGCCGTGCCCGGGATGGTTCATGTTGCCCGTGACGCCCTGGGCGAGGGTCTTCTCGTCCACGGTGGCCAGGAACCGCACCTCGCTGGGGAACGGGACGAGGTTGTACCACTCGTCGCTGAAGTCCCACCGGCCCGGCAGCCCGGCGGTCGAGGCGTCCTTGCGGTCGGCGGTCTGGACGGTGCCGGGCTGCGCGCGCCCGTGGTCGTAGAAGTTGGCGCCGCCGAGGAGCCCCTCGTACCAGGGCCAGTTGTACTCGGTGCCGAACGCGTTGTGGATGCCGACGAAGCCGCCGCCTCCGCGGACGTACTGCCGCAGCGAGGTCTGGGCCGCGTCGTCGAGGGCGTCGCGGGTGGTGCTCATGAAGACGACGGCGTTGTAGCGGAACAGCGTCGACGGCGACGCGAGCTGCGCCACGTCCTCGGTCCAGTCGACGCCGAACCCGTTGTCCTGCCCCATCTTCACCAGGGCCTTCTGGGCCACGTTGGCGTCGCTGAGCGGCGGGTTCATGCCCGGGCCGAGGGCGGGGCCGAGGTTGGCGTGCCGGGGTCCGGCGGTGCGGCTGTAGACGAGGATCTTGTAGCCCTTGGCCGGGTCGAAGTTGCCCCAGTCGTGGTAGCAGCGGGGGTCGGTGCCGCGGCAGACGCCGTAGACCGGGTCGCCGAGCTCCTGCGCGCCGGCGGTCTTCGGCTTGGCGAGCGGGCCGGCCGTGGCCGGTCCGCCGGTGAGCGCCGCGGCGGCCAGCACGGCGGCGGTTCCGACGGCCGCCGCGGCGGCGGACAGCAGGGGGGACGGGGGTCTCCTCATGGGGCGGGTTCCTTTCCGGCGCTCTCGATCGCTGGTCCATCTAGCGGACCAATTGAACCGTCTAGAGGTTCTAGGACGATCTCACGCGGATCCGCCGTCGGCAATACCTCCGGTGGCGCCCGCTCTGCGGGCCGCAGAGATCCACTGTCATGACTGGTGAAATTACCGATGTGCGGGAGCCGTTCGAGATGCAGGCTATTGCCAGGGCTGCGGAAGCGGCTTACCGTGTCGTCCGTTGATCGGACCGTTGAGTCCGTCTAGTGGACCCACGGAATGGGAGAGAGCATGGATCGACGGAACTTCCTGACCGGGGCGGCCGCGGTCGTCGGCGGCACCGTGGCCTTCACGCCGCTCCGCGCTCCCGCGGCGAACGCCGACGCCGCCTCGTCCCGCCTCGCCCTGCCCGTCCCGCCGCAGCCGACCGCCTTCGGCGCCACCGGCCGCGACTTCCCCAAGGTCTGCGGGAACCTCGGCAACCAGAACCACTCCACGCTCGGCCGGATCGACCGCGGCAACGTCCGGCGCCTCGGCGGCGCCTGGCACATCAACCTCGAAGGCGGGAGCACGTCGGGGCGCTCCCAGCAGAGCACGATCGTCGTCCAGGACGGCGTGCTGTACGTGCAGACCGGCCAGCAGAACGTCTTCGCCGTCGACGGCCGCACCGGCGAGGTCAAGTGGAAGACCAACGTCGGCTCGCAGCAGACGAACATGCGCGGCGTCGGGCTGGGGCAGGGGCTGGTCTTCACCACGTCCGGCTCCAACATCGTCTACGCGCTCGACCAGAAGACCGGCGCCGTCGTGTGGCAGCGCGAGCTGCTCGTCGCCGGCGAGGGCGACCCGAACTGCGATCCGCAGGAAGGGCAGTGCGGCGGCAACCGCGGCGGCCTCGCCGGCGCCATCGTCTACTTCGACGGCCTCATCTACGTCGGCACCGAGGGCAGCACCGCCGGCGCCCGCGGCCGCGCCTACGCCCTCGACGCCCGCACCGGCGAGATCGCCTGGACGTTCTGGGGCCCGCCCGGCCCCGGCGAGTTCGGAAACGACACCTGGGAGGGCGACACCTGGAAGACCGGCGGCGCCGTCTGCTGGATCCACCCGGCGATCGACCCCGAGCTCGGCCTCGTCTACTGGACGTTCGGCAACCCGTACCCCCGCACCAACGGCTCCACCCGCGGCGGGACGAACCTGTTCGCCAACTGCCTGGTCGCGATCGACGCCAAGACCGGGAAGCGGCGCTGGCACTTCCAGTCCGTCCACCACGACATCTGGGACTTCGACAACGTCATGGCGCCGGTGCTGATCGACCTGAAGATCGGCCACCGCACGCGCAAGGTCGTCGTGTACGGCAGCAAGGTCGGGATGTTCTACATCCTGGACCGCGAGACCGGCAAGGGCGTGCACGGCATCACCGAGCGCCCCGTCCCGCAGGAGCCGCGGCAGAAGACCTGGCCGACGCAGCCGTTCCCGGGCGGCGAGCCGTTCGTCCACCAGGCGCCGAGCTTCCACGACACCACCCGGCCCGTCCCGTACTACCCGACCGGCGAGATCTTCACGCCGTTCTGGGACGACGCGACCATCCTGTTCCCCGGGGCCGGCGGCGGCGCGGACTGGTCGTACATGTCGTTCAGCCCGCACACCGGGTTCGTCTACGTCGGGTACGGGCTCATCAACTCCTCCTACTCCAACACCAACGGCGGCCGCGTCAACACCGCCCGGCCGCTCGGCGAGTACTTCTCCGGCGGCATCGTCGCCGTGGACCCGCGCACCAACAAGCCCGTGTGGCGCAAGGAGGGCGAGTGGTCCCTCGCCCACGGCAACGGCATCCTCACCACCGCCGGACGCGTCATGTTCCAGGGCGGCCCGGACGGCGTGCTCCACGCGATGGACGACACCACCGGCCGCGACCTGTGGAGCTGGCAGTGCGGCGCCGGCGTCCACACCAGCCCGGTCAGCTACGAGATCGACGGCGAGCAGTACATCGCGGTCTTCGCCGGCGGCAGCGGGCTGCCCTACCCCGACATCCCCAAGGGCGACCACCTGTGGGCGTTCAAGCTGAACGGCAAGGTCGGCCCGGCGCCCGCGCCGACGCCGCCGTCCAAGCGCAACCAGATCCGCACCGCGCCCGTCGCCGGAGCGGACGCGAACAACACCGTCACGCTCGGCCGGATCTGGGACTCCGCCGCCGGCGCGCCCGGCGGCGCGGAGAACACCGTCGCGCAGAACGCGATGTCCCCGCAGCACATGACCGTTCCCGTGGGCACCGAGGTCACCTTCGTCAACCCGGCCGGGAACGAGCACTCGCACGGCGCCGCGTCGTTCTTCGAGCACGTGTTCAACTCGGGGCGGCTGAAGCCCGGCGAGTCGTACAAGCACACCTTCGCCGAGCGCGGCGAGTACTTCTACAACGACCCGGTCTTCCCGCAGAGCACCGGGAAGATCGTCGTCCAGTGACCCCCGGGCCGGCGGGCCCGGGCCGCACAGATCCCCCCACGGAAGGGAAGCACCAGAGATGACCCAGCACATCCCCGACGCCGAGACCGCGAACGCCGACGTCCACGACGCCCAGGCGCAGGGCGCCGCCGCCCGGCGGGCGGACTCCTGGTCCACGCCCGACTACCGGATCGTGGAGACCTCCCTGGAGGTCACGGCCTACTTCGGCGTCGAGATCTGATCGCCGGCCGATGAGGGTGCGCGTTCTCGGCACCGCCGCGGGCGGCGGCGTCCCCCAGTGGAACTGCGCGTGCCACGGGTGCGCCGCCGCCCGCGCGCACCCGTCGTGGCGCCGCCGGCACGCCTCGATCGCGATCGAGGCGTCCCCGGGACGCTGGTACGTGGTCAACGCGACGCCGGACATCGCGGAGCAGATCGAGGCGACCGCGGACCTGCGTCCCGGCCCGGAGCGGCGCCGCACCCCGGTCGCGGGCGCGGTGCTGACCGACGCCGAACTCGACCACACGCTCGGGCTGCCGCGGCTGCGGGAGGCGGCGGGCCTGCGCGTCGTCGCGACCGCCACCGTCCGCGACGCGCTGGCGGGCGGCCTCCGGCTGGACCGCGTCCTCGCCCCGTACACCACGCTGACCTGGACGGAGCTCCCCGAGGACGGGGCCGTCCCGCTCGACGGCACCGGGAGCCTGGAGATCGCGGCCGTCCGGGTCTCGGGCAAGCGCCCCCGCTACGCGGCCGGCCTCGACCTGCCGGACGGGGCCTGGTCCGTGGCGCTGCACGTCACCGACCGGCGCGCCGGCACCAGCCTCGTCTACGCGCCGGCGCTCGCCGGGTGGCCGCCCGCGCTCGGCCGGGCCCTGTCCGCCGCGGACTGCGTCATCGTCGACGGGACGTTCTGGGACGACGCCGAGCCGCGCCGCTCCGGGTTCACCGAGCGGACCGCCACCGAGATGGGCCACCTGCCGATCACCGGCCCGGACGGCACGGCCGAGCGGCTCGCGGCGCTGCCCGCGGCGCGGCGCCTCTACACGCATCTCAACAACACCAACCCCCTCGTCGACCCCGGTCACGACGGCCACCGCGCCCTCGCCGGAATGGGGATCGAGGTCGCATCGGAAGGCCAGGTGATCGACCTGTGAGCACGACGACGGACGCCCCGCGCCGTCCCGCCCGCACGCTGCCCTGGACGCCCGGGGAGGTGGAGCACCGGCTCCGCCGGATCGCCGCCGAGCGCTACCACCACCGGCACCCGTTCAACCTGCGGATGCACGACGGGCTGCTGACGCCGGAGGAGCTGCGCTGCTGGGTGCTGAACCGCTTCCACTACCAGCGGCACATCCCGATCAAGGACGCGCTCATCCTCGCCAAGCTCGACAGCCGGGAGCTGCGCCGGGCCTGGATCCGGCGCATCCACGACCACGACGGCCGCGACGGCCGCGACGGAGACGACGGCGGTCCCGGGGACGCGGGCGGTATCGAGCGGTGGCTGCGCCTCGGCGAGGCCGCCGGCCTGGACCGGGTGCTGCTGCTCTCCGGCGAGGGCGTCCTGCCCGGCGTGCGGTTCGCGGTCGAGGGCTATGTGAACTTCTGCCGCCTCGCCTCGCCCCTCGAAGCGGTCGCCTCGTCGCTCACCGAGCTCTTCGCGCCGGACCTGATGGTCACGAGGATCGGGGCCTGGGAGCGGCACTACCCCTGGATCGAGCCGGAAGGGCTGCGCTACTTCCAGGTCCGCGTGGCGCAGGGCCGCCGTGACGCCGATGAGGCCCTCGCGCTGGTGCACCGGTGGGCCGAGACGCGCGCCGACCAGGAACGGGTGCTGGCCGCGTTCGCCTTCAAATGCGACGTGCTCTGGTCGCTACTGGACGCCGTCGAGCACGCCACGGCCACGGGGAGCGCGGATGCAGGCTGAACACGCTTCGATGACGACGGTGGCCACGAGCGAGACGCGGCCCGCGCTCGCCCGCTCCGTCCTGCTCCGCTACGACCGCGTCCGCCGCGCCGAGCTGCTGCTGATGCCCGAGCGGGCCGTCCTGCTCAGCCCGGAGGCCGGCCGCATCCTGCGGCTCTGCGACGGGCACCGCACCGTCGCCGGCATCATCGCCGCGCTCGCCGCCGACCACCCGGACGCCCCGCTCGACCGGGACGTGCCCGAGTTCATCGAGAGGGTCCGCGCCGAAGGGTGGCTGCGATGACCGAGCCCGCCGCGCCGTGGGCGCTGCTCGCCGAACTGACCCACGCGTGCCCGCTGCACTGCCCCTACTGCTCCAACCCGCTCGAACTCGTCCGGCGGCGCGCCGAACTGGCGGCGGACGAGTGGGCGCGGGTCCTCGCGGAGGCCGCCGACCTCGGCGTCGTCCAGGCGCACATCTCCGGAGGCGAGCCGCTGCTGCGCCCCGACCTCGAACGGATCGTGGCGGCGGCGCACCGCGCCGGCGTCTACACCCAGCTCGTCACCAGCGGCCTCGGCCTCACCGCCGCGCGGCTGGACGCGCTGGTCGATGCCGGCATCGACAGCGTGCAGCTGTCGGTCCAGGACGCGGACCCGGCGAACTCCGACCTCATCGCCGGGCGCGCCTCCTACGCGGCGAAGGAGCGCGCCGCGGGCGTCATCCGAGCGGCCGGGCTCCCCTTCGGGCTCAACGTCGTCCTGCACCGGCACAACCTCGACCGCCTGCCGCAGATCATCGAGATGGGCGAGCGCTGGGGAGCCGACCGCGTCGAACTGGCCAACGCGCAGTTCTACGGCTGGGCACTCCGCAACAGGGACGTCCTGCTCCCCACCGCGGAACAGCTCGACCGCGCGAAGCGGACGGTGGCCGGCCACCGGGCGAAGTCCCGGCGACCGGAACTGGTGTGGGTCCTTCCCGACTACCACGAGGGCGTGCCGAAACCGTGCATGGGCGGCTGGGGTGCCCGTTCCATCACGGTGGCGCCCGACGGGACGGCGCTGCCGTGCCCCGCCGCCTACGCGATGACCGGCCTGCGCCCGCCGAACGTCCGCGACCGCCCGCTGTCGTGGATCTGGCGGCGGTCCGACGCCTTCAACGCCTATCGCGGCACCGCGTGGATGAGCGGTCCGTGCGGCGAGTGCCCGCGCCGCGAGACCGACTTCGGCGGATGCCGGTGCCAGGCGTTCGCCCTGACCGGCGACGCCTCCCGCACGGACCCGGCCTGCGCCCTGTCGCCCGACCACCACCTCGTCCGCGACCGCGCCGTCCTCGCCGGGCGGGAGGCCGGCGCCGAGCCCGCCGGAGACCCCGCGCCGGGCTTCGTCTACCGGCGGCCGGCGAACGGCCGCCGCTAGGAGCCGCCGCGGCCGGGGCCGTTCTGCGAGCGCCCGCCGCGCGCGGGTCGGCCGCGTCCCGCGCCGGTCAGGTAGGCCACGACCATCTCGCCGATCATCTCGCGGTGCCGCTCCCGGTGCTCGGGCGCCGTCATGTCCCGCCCGAACAGCGCACCGAACGTGTGCTGGTTCGCGATCCGGAAGAAGCAGAACGAGCTGATCATCATGTGCACGTCGATGGCGTCCGCCTCGGCGACGAAGTCGCCGGAGGCGCGGCCGGCGTCGAGGATCTGCGAGATCAGCTCCGCCACCGGGCCGCTGAGGTTCGGCAGCGCCTCCGACTTGCGCAGGTGCTCGGCCTGGTGGATGTTCTCGATGCTGACGAGCTTGATGAAGTCCGGATGCGCCTCGTGGTGGTCGAACGTCAGCTCGGCCAGCGTGCGGATCGCCTCCACCGGCGCCAGGTGCTGGACGTCGATCGTCGACTCCAGCTTGCGCACCTCGCCGTACGCCTTCTCCAGCACCGCGACGTACAGCTTCTCCTTGCCGCCGAAGTAGTAGTAGATCATCCGCTTGGTGGTGCGCATGAGCGCCGCCATGTCGTCCACCCGGGCGCCGGCGTACCCGTGCCGCGCGAACTCCCGCTGCGCGACCTCCAGGATCTCCGCGCGGGTGCGGTCGGCGTCGCGCTGGCGCTCTCCCGAGGCGGATGTGACGGAGTGCGACGGCATGTGACTCCAGGAGAGGGGTGCGGACGAGGACACATCTTATGGTGCTGCGGGCGCCCGCCCCGCTCGCTGACCACGAGTGGTCCCGGGGCGGTGCCCGCCGGGGGCTAGCCCGCGCGGCGGCGCGGCCGGGCGTGCTGCGCGGCGAGCCGGACGGGCGCGTTGACGGCGCCGTAGCCCCGGTAGCCGCCGATCCGCTGGACGATCTCGAAGAAGACGCGGCCGGTCGTCTCGGTGTAGAAGTGCAGGAACTCGCCGTGCTCGTCCCGGTCGTACAGCAGGCCCAGCTCGCGGAGCAGCCGGTGCCTTTCCGCGCCGAGGTCGTGGCGGGCCTCGAGGTCGTCGTAGTAGTTCTCCGGTATCGCGAGCATCGGGCCGCCCGACGCGCGGAACCGGCGTGCCGTCGCGACGATGTCGCCGCTGGCGAACGCGATGTGCTGCCACGCCAGGTCGTGCGACCCGTCGTGCGCGCCGACGTGCGCGACGTTGAGCGCGACCCGCACCGCGCCGTCCTCGGTGGACACCGCCCGGCTGCGCATCAGCCCGTACGGGTCCGGCAGTTCGAGGCTCTCGTGGGGGCGGAGGCCCAGGACGCTCCGGTAGAACAGCGACGCCTCGTCGAAGTGGTGCCAGGGCTGGGTGAGCGCCACGTGGTCGATGTGGGTGATCCCACCGGTGGCCGCGGCGGGGCTCCGCCGGTCGGCGGAGAAGTCGTCGGTCCAGCTCGGATGGTCGGGACGCGCCGTCCGGCAGAAGAACACCTCGGTCCCGTCCGGTGCGGCGACGGCGTCGAGCGGGGCGTCGTGCGGTCCCCGCATCCGCGGCAGGACGGGGGAGAGCAGCGCCTCGGCGCGCTTGACCGACGCGGCCGGGTCCGGTGACTCCAGGCCGATCGCGCCGAGCGCCGGGCCGTCCGGGCTCTCCGCGCTCCCGCTGTTCACCAGCACGCGGGCGGCGCCCTGCTCCCAGAGCTCGACCGGCTTGCCGGAGTGCACGCCGGTGCGGACGAACCCGAGGGCCTCCAGCAGGTCCCCGAGCGGGGCGGCGGACGGGGCCGCCAGCTCGGCGAACGCGAAGCCGCTCGGCACGACCGGACGGGGCGGCGACGTCAGCCCCGCCACCGGGCCGCCGGCGCGCAGGCCGACCTGCTCCTCCAGCGCGATGAGGGAGCGCATGGCGTCCTGCGCCGTCCGCATGGACGCCGCCTGCCGGAAGATGTCGTTGAACACCTCCAGCGACAGGGGCCCGTCGTAGCCCGTCCGCAGGACGTGCGCGACGAGACCCGCCACGTCCATGTCGCCCTGGCCCGGGAAGCACCGGTAATGGCGGCTCCAATAGAGGACGTCCATCGGGAGCGAGGGAGCGTCGGCGAGCTGCAGGAAGAAGATCTTGTCGCCGGGGATGGCGCGGATGGCGTACGGATCGACGTCCCGGGCCGAGATGTGGAAGCTGTCCAGGCACAGTCCGAGGGCGGGGTGGTCGGCCATGCGGACGATGCGCCAGGCGTGCGCGTAGTCGCTGACGTGCCGTCCCCACGCGAGCGCCTCGTAGGCGATCCTGATCCCGTGCTCCGCCGCGCGCTCCGCGAGCAGCCGCAGCTGCTCGGCGGCGAGGACGTCGTCGTCGATCGCGGCCGGCGAGACGTTCGAGCACACCAGCATCTGCCGCGCGCCGAGCCGCTCCATCACCGCGAACTTGTGCTCCGCGCGGCGCAGCCCCATGGCGAGCAGGTCCGGAGGCACCGCCTCGAAGTCGCGGAACGGCTGGTACAGCTCGACGGCCAGGCCGAGGTCCGCCGCGCGGTCCCGGACGTCCTCGGGGCTCAGGTCGCTGACGAGCAGGTCGTTCTCGAAGATCTCCACGCCGTCGAAGCCGGCGCCGCCGATCGCGGTGAGCTTGTCCGCCAGCGGGCCGCTGAGCGACACGGTCGCGATTGACCTGCGCATGGCGCGATACGCCCCCTCTTTATGGACGAACTAGTACGTTAGCGTAGCAAGGGCGCCGCGCCGGCGCCCCCTTCACGAGGAGCCGCGTTTCCGGCGGAGCCGCCCCCACGGCTTGTACACGGCGAGGACCGTGGCGAACGCGAGCGCGGAGAGCGACACCGCCGGCGGGAAGAAGAGCGTTTTCACCTTGTCGCTGGACGGCGTCCCGACCAGGAGCCGTTCCCCGTAGTCCGCGACCGCGTCCATGCCCGGCTGGAGCACGACGAGAATGAGGACGCAGAGGAGCAGGTTGAGCGTGAGCTTGACCGCCACCCACCAGTAGCGCACCAGCCCCCACTTGCCGCCCAGGCCGAGCAGCAGGCCCGTCACGAGGCAGAGCAGCCCGGACAGCAGCATCGGCACCGCCGCGAACTCCGCCAGCGCCCGGTACGCCAGGCTCCGCACCTCCACGTCGGAGGCGAACCAGCCGGTCAGCACCAGCACCGCGACGATCACGTCGATGCCGAACCACGCGCCGGCCGACAGCAGGTGGACGACCAGCGTGGCGCGCCGCCACCGCCGGGAGAGCCGCCACGCCCGCGCCGTCCGCCGGTCAGGCCGCTCGCCGGTCACGGCGGCCAGCTCCTCGGCCGTACCGCCGGGGTCGTGCCGGGGCTCCTGCCCTCGATCGCGGGTCGGACGCACGGTCATGATCGGCTCCTTCGGGACGGACCGGGGCCGCCCGAGCGCGGCGGGTGCCCGGTGGCGATGACCGCCAGCATCCAGGCCGGACGTCCGCCGGGCATCGGCCCGGCGGCGGCACCCGGCCTACGCCCCGCGCGGTACGGGCCGCGCCGCGGCATGCGCCCTTGACCTTCGAGCCGGGTCGAAGGTCTACCGTCCGGGTGTGCGGACGATGCGGATCTCCCAGCTCGCCGAGCGCTCCGGCGTCCCGGCCACCACCCTGCGGTTCTACGAGACCGCCGGCCTGCTGCGGGCCGATCGGTCCGCGGCCGGGTACCGGCTCTACGGCGAGGAGGCGGTGGAGCGCCTGGCGTTCATCGGCGCCGCCAAGGACCTCGGCCTGCGGCTGGAGGAGGTGTCGGAGCTGCTCCCGGTGTGGGAGTCCGGGGCGTGCGCGGAGGTGAAGGCCGATCTCCGCCCGCGCATCGCGCGGCACGCGTCCGAGGCCCGTGCGCGCGCCGCCGAGCTGGCGGCGTTCATCGGCGTCCTGCACCGGGCGTTGGAGCGGCTGGACGAGCTGCCGGACCGGGCGGGCCCCTGCGACGACGAGTGCGGGTTCCCGCCCGCCGGCTCGCCGGTCTCCCCGGCGTCACCGCTCTTCCATGACGATTCAGCCGGGAATAGGAGCGAACGGTGGCGGACCGCTCCGGTCGCCTGCTCGCTGAAGGGGGACGCTCTCGGCGAGCGGACCGAGCAGTGGCGGCGGCTGGTCGGTGACGGCGCTGGCCGCCGGATCGAGGACGGGGTCCGGCTCACCGTGCCCGCCGACCGCGCCACCGGCATCATGGCGCTCGCCGCCGCCGAGCAGAAGTGCTGCCCGTTCTTCGACTTCCGGCTGCATCTCGACGGCCCGGTGCTGCACCTGGAGGTACGCGCCCCCGATGAGGGCGCCGAACTGCTCACCGAACTGTTCGGCCCGGGAGGCTGACCCGTCGGCCGGAGGCGCGCGACCTCATCGGCGTTCCGGCCGGTGCGGAGGCCCCGGCGGATCAGCGCGAGGCCTGATCGGGACCGGCGGGTCGTATCGTCCGGCAGAGCAGCGAGGCTCCGGCGGCCAGGGCCAGCAGGGTCCCGGCGAAGGCGCCCCAGCCGGGCGGCGTGCCGAGCAGCGCGTGGCGCGCCCCGTCCGGGATCTGCTCGGCGACCACGAACACGGCCATCGCCACGACGAACCAGCCGAAGACGCGGCGGAGCCGGTCCGGCTCGACGCGCCCGGTGAGCCGCGAACCGGCGAGGCTGCCGGCCACCGCGACGCCGGTCACCGCGAGGGTGAGGCGCCAGTCGAGCTGGACGCTCTGCAGGTGCCCGGCCAGGCCCGCGAACGAGTTGGCCGAGATGACCAGCAGCGAGGTGCCGACGGCGGCGGGCAGGGCCAGCCCGCCCAGCAGGACGAGCGCGGGCACGATCAGGAACCCGCCGCCCGCGCCGATCAGGCCGGTGACCAGCCCGACCACGGCGCCGTTCAGCAGGGTCCGGGCCGCCGGCCGGGGAGGCGGGGCGTCGCCCGGGGCGGCCCCGGGACGGGCGCGCGAGCCCCCGCACAGCATCGCGAACGCGGTCATCGCCATCATCACGCCGAAGCCCGCCAGCAGCACCCCCGCGGGGAGGAACGCCGCCAGCCGTCCGCCCAGATAGGCGCCCGCCATGCCCGCGGCGCCGAACAGCAGGCCGGTGCGCCATCGCACCCGTCCCGCGCGCGCGTGCGGGAGCACGCTGACCGCGCTGGTCACGCCGACGACGAACAGGGACATGGCGATGGCACGCTCCGGGGCGGCGCCCGCCAGATACACCAGGACCGGGACGGTCAGAATCGACCCGCCGCCTCCCAGCAGGCCCAGGGTGAGGCCGACGGCGACCGCGGCGGCGAGAGTGAGGGCGAGGGTCATCCGGGACCCCCGTCCCGGACGAGGCGCTCGATGGCGTCGGTGCCGCACGCGGGTCCCCGGTTGAACGGCAGGCGCGCCAGCAGCATCCCCATCGCGCAGGTGTCGGTCAGCGCGGCGACGGTCAGCCCCGCGCCGATCGCGGCGGCCAGCCAGCGCAGGGCGGGCACGGCGAGGCCGCCGACGACCCCGACGAGCACGAGCGACCCGGCGACGAGGCGCACCTGGCGTTCGAGGTCCCAGGCGGCGCGGCCGCGGTTCACCGGGGCGCCCGACGCCTCCCAGGCGGTGATGCCGCCGTCGAGGACGTGCACGCCGGTCAGCCCGGCCTCGGCCAGGGCGCGTTCGGCCTGCGCCGCGCGGGCGCCGCTGCGGCAGACCAGCACGGTCTCGCCGAGCCGGCGGCCGAGCTCGTCCCGGTGCTCGCGCAGCAGGTCGAGCGGGACGTTGTACGAGCCGGGGATGTGCACGGACGCGAACTCGGCGGGCGTGCGCACGTCCAGCAGCCGCGGCGGATCGGGCTGGGCCAGGCGCTCGCGGAGCGTCGCGGCGTCGAGCCGGGCAGGGGACAGGGGCATCGGAGGTTCTCCTCGGTGTCAGGCGGCCGCGACGATCGGAAGGCCGGTGAGGGAGTCGGTGCGGTACTCGTCGTCGATCGCCACGACCCGGCGGCCGGCGGCGGCCAGGATCGACGCGGCGATGGACGCCCGGTAGCCGCTCTGGCAGTGCACCCAGACCTCGCCCGTCGGGACGTCGTCCAGGCGCCGGAGCAGGTCGTGCAGCGGGACGTGCACCGCGCCGTCGATCCGGGACCCGGACCACTCCTGGTCGCGGCGGACGTCCAGGACCACGACCGGGCGGTGGTGGCGGACGGACGCCAGATCGGCGAACGTCGCCGTCGGCAGCGTGCTCGGGGCGCCGGACGACCAGTCCTCCGGGCCGCCGGTGGCGGCCGCGGCGGGCCGGTCGATGCCGATGCGGACCAGCTCCCGCTGCGCGGTCGCGACGTCCTCGGCCGTCGCGCCCAGCAGGGTCACCGGCGTCCCCCAGGGGATCAGCCAGCCGAGGTAGGTGGCGAAGGCGCCGTCGAGCCCGAAGTTGAGCGCGCCCGCCGCGTGCCCGGCCGCGAAGGCCGTGCGGCTGCGCAGGTCCACCACCCATTCGCCGGCGTCGATCCGGTCGCGGATCTCCGCGGCGTCCGCGCGGTGCGGCTCGGACAGGTCCGGGGCGTCCGGGCCCGCGGTGTTCGCCGGGTCCATGTGGGCGTAATAGGCCGGGTAGGCGTCGAGCCCGGCGAGCAGCGTCTCGACGTACTCGCGCTCCTCCAGGGTCAGCACCGGGTTCGCGCCCTTCTCCCGCCCGATGGTGGACGCGGTGGCCTGCGACTGCGTGGAGGAGCAGAAGCTGCCGAACCCGTGCGTCGGGAAGATCTCCGCGTCCTCGGGGAGCTCGTCCGCCAGCCGGTGGGCGGACCCGTACTGGGCGTGGACGAGCGCGTCGGTGTGCTCCGGCCCGAGCAGGTCGGGCCTGCCGGTCGAGCCGTACAGCAGGGACCCGCCGGTGAAGACGGCGGGGGCGCGTCCGGGCGCCTCCAGCACGTACGACAGGTGGGTGAAGGTGTGGCCGGGCGTCGCGATCGCGCGGACGCGCATGTCCTCGCCGATCTCGACGACGTCGCCGTCCCCCACCGGGTGGCGGTCGAACGCGACGGGGTCCTCGGCGTTGACGTGGTAGGCGGCCCCGGTCGCCCGCGCGAGCGCGAGCCCGCCGGTCACGTAGTCGTTGTGGATGTGGGTCTCGAAGACGTCCGTGACGGTGACGCCCCGCTCGCCCGCCAGGTCCAGGACCCGGTCGATGTCGCGCTGCGGGTCCACGACGAACGCGACCCGCCCGTCCGTGACCAGGTAGCCGCGGTCGCCCAGGGTCGGCGTGTCAATGGAGACGATCTCGATCAACGTGGCCCTCCTCCGATGCGGGATACCCCAGGGGGTATCTTTCGGCCCAGGTTAGCCCCTGGTCGGCGCCCCCGGCAAATACCCCCTGGGGTATTGAGGGTCACAGTGGGACCACAGGTGGAGGCGGCTTTCCCGGTGCCGGAGGCGGCCGGGGCGGATACCCTGGGGGGTAACCAGGAGGGGGACGCATGGAGCTCGAACGGGATTCACTGGCCGACGTCATCGTGCGGTTGAAGCGCGCCCAGGGGCAGCTCGGCGGCGTGATCCAGATGATCGAGAACGAGCGCGACTGCAAGGACGTGATCACGCAGCTCGCCGCCGTCTCCCGGGCGCTGAACCGGGCCGGATTCAAGATCATCGCCACGGGCCTGGAGCAGTGCCTCGCCCAGGGCGACGACCCGGCCCAGGCCGCGGTGGACCGGGCTCAGCTGGAGAAGCTCTTCCTCACCCTCGCCTGACCGCCCTGGGGTTTCCGGGCTGTCAGGGGTGTCAGGGGCGCAGGACGCCGAGTTCGCGGCCCTGCTCGCGCAGCCCGTCCCGGGCGGACGGGTGCGCGACGTTGTCGATGATCTGCTCGGCCTGCGACGCGGCGTCGTTGCCCCAGACGGTGGCCGTGCCCTGCTCGCTGACGATGTAGCTGTGCTGGAACGAGGTCACCGGCCCGGCCAGCCGCGCGATGACCGTGGAGACGTCCGCGCGGGGATGCCAGGACGGCAGGGCGATGACGGCGCGCCCGCCGGGGGAGTGCAGCGCCCCGACGACGAAGTCGGTCTGCCCGCCGAAGCCGGAGTAGATCGCCCCGCGCACGCGGCTGGCGTTGGCCTGGGCGAACAGGTCCACCTGGAGCGCGGAGTTCACCGCGACCATGCGCGGCCTGCGGGCGATGAGGCTCGGGTCGTTGGTCTTCTCGGTGCGCAGCATCCGGATCCGGTCGTTGCGGTCGGCCCAGTCGTAGAGCTCCCGGCCGCCGAAGGCGAACGAGGCGGTGATCGGGGTCCCGGTGTCGAGCGCGCCGGCCTTCTCCAGCGCCAGCACGCCGTCGCTGAACATCTCCGACCAGACGCCGAGGCCCCGGCGGTCCAGGAGGGACGCGAGCACCGCGTCCGGGACCGCGCCGATGCCGAGCTGCAGCGTGGCGTGCTCGGGGACGAGCCGCGCGACCCGCTCGCCGATCAGGTGGGCGGCCTCGCCGGGCGGCCGCGGCACCGGCGTCGCGAGCGGCTCGTCGGCCTCGATCGCGTAGTCGATCTCGTCCTCCGCCAGGACGGCGTCGCCGAAGGTGTAGGGCATCCGCGGGTTGAGCTGGGCGATGACCAGGCCGCCGCGGGCCCGCGCGGCCTCGATGGCCGCCGGGAGGATGTTGACCTCGATGCCCAGGGAGACGGTCCCGGCGGACGGCGTCGAGGTCTGCACGATCACCACCTCCGGCGGCAGCGACTCCTTGAGCAGGTTCGGGACCAGCGACAGCCGCGACGGGAAGTACCGCAGGTTCGCCCGGCCGCGCATCCCGGCCCCGACGAACGGCGTCTCGAGGTCGACCCCCTCGCGGTCGGGAAGGTCGCCCTGCGCGTTGAGCATGAACAGCCGGTACTCGCCCATCGCCGCGTCCGCGATCTCCAGAGCGCGCCGCGGCGCGGCGAAGTTGCCGCCCGCCACGATCCTCGGACGCCCCGGCAGCCCGGCCAGGACGCGGGCGAGGTGCTGCTCGGAGATGACGCGCATGGGGATGCCTTTCCCTGGGCGGCGGGGGCCGCTCCCACCCCATCATGGCCCGTCCGGGACATGATCTCAGGGTCCGGGTGCTCCGTCCGTTACAGCCGCCTCAGGGGGGAGATGTGTTGGGAATGGACGGACTGGACAGGGCCCAACGACCGCACGTCCTGCTGGGCTACGACGCCACCGAGGGCACCGAGGCCGCCCTGCGGTGGGCGGTCGACGAGGCGCGCCTGCGCGGGCTGGACCTGGTGCTGTGCCATTGCTGGCACTGGCCGTACGCCGCGGACCACGTGGACGACGACGTCGAAGCGATCATCAAGCGGGCGGGGGAGAAGCTCCTCGAGCGCGGGGAGGCGCGGGCGGCCGAGCTCGGCGCCCCGGGCGCCGTCGGCGGGCGGCTGAGGGCCGGGCCGGTGGCGGACGCGCTGCTGCACGAGGCCGGGGACGCGGAACTGATCGTGATCGGCTCCCGGGAGCGGCACCAGCTGCCGGTCGGGTCGACCGCGGTGCAGCTGCCGGCGCGGGCGCGCCGTCCCGTGGTGGCGGTCCGCCACTACGGCCGTGCCCACGGCCTCGTCGTCGCGGGCGTGGACGGGTCCGCGGGCGGTGACGCCGCGCTGGGCTTCGCCATGGAGGAGGCCGCGTCGCGCGAATGGGGCCTGCGGGTCGTGTTCGGGGTCTGGGAGCCGTGGGCGGTCGACGAGGCGGAGCTGGCCCTGTTCGCCGACAAGGAGCGGCTCGCCCAGGTCAGGGCCGTGACGCTGGAGCGGGCCGTCGCGCCCTGGCGGCACCGCTACCCGAAGGTCGACCTCCGGGCCTCGGTGGTCATGGACCGCCCCCGCGAGGCCCTGCTGGAGGCGGCGGAGGACGCCGATCTGCTGGTGGTCGGGGACCGCGGCGCCGGCGGTCTCGGCCCGCTGCTCCTCGGCGCGACCAGCTCGGCGATGCTCCAGCACGCCCCCTGCGCGGTCGCCATCGTCCCGTCCGCCGCCTGACCCCCGCGCGCCCGACCCCGACCGCCCGCACCCGCTCGGTGCCGGAGGGTATGTGGCTCTGCCGCCGGGCGCCACCGGGTCCCGCCGCCGCGGGGT
The DNA here is from genome assembly GCF_014706005.1 of Actinomadura sp. RB99. NCBI lineage: Bacteria > Bacillati > Actinomycetota > Actinomycetes > Streptosporangiales > Thermomonosporaceae > Actinomadura > Actinomadura sp. RB99. The sequence goes on from NZ_JABMCA010000002.1 coordinate 66,734, forward strand.
CGGGGATACTGGGGGCGTGGGCGACGATTTCCGGCCGGGCGAGGACCGTGCCCGGCTGCTCCTGCCGCAGTTGCAGCTGGACGATCTCTTGGCGGAACTTCAGACGCGGCTGGAGGCGGCGCGGTCGACCCGTGACCGGGTGCACGCCCTGCTGGAGGCCGTCGTCTCCATCGGCGGCGAGCTGGACCTGGAGACGGTGCTCCAGCGGATCATCCACGCCGCGACCACGCTGGTCGACGCGCGCTACGGCGCGCTGGGAGTGATCGGCGAGGAGGGGGAGCGGCTCGTCCAGTTCGTCACCGTGGGCGTCGGCGACGAGGAGATCGCCCGGATCGGGCACTGGCCGGACGGCAAGGGCATCCTGGGACTGCTGATCAAGGAGCCGCGCCCGCTGCGGCTGCCGGACCTGAGCGACCACCCCGAGTCGTACGGGTTCCCGGCGAACCATCCGCCGATGCGGACGTTCCTCGGCGTGCCCATCCGGGTCCGCGACGAGGTGTTCGGCAACCTCTACCTGACCGAGAAGGCCGGCGGCGGGGAGTTCGAGGAGGAGGACGAGATCGTGGTGACCGCGCTGGCCACGGCCGCCGGCGTCGCGATCGAGAACGCCCGGCTGTACGAGGAGGGGCGGCGCCGCGAGCGGTGGCTGGAGGCGTCGGCCGAGATCTCCACGACGCTGCTGTCCGGCATCGACCCCCACGAGGTCACCTCGCTGGTCGCCGAGCGCGCCCGCCAGATCGCCGACGCCGGGCTGGCGAACGTGGCGCTGGCCGAGGACGACGGCCGCGCGTTCATGGTGGAGGCCGCCGACGGCACCGGCGCCGACCGCCTGCGCGGGCTGCGCGTGCCGCTGGACCACCCGGTGGCCGGGACGGTGTTCCGGGAGGGCGTCGCCATGCGGCTGCCCGACGGCGCGGAGGCGGCCCGGCAGGCGGGCGCGCCGGCCGAGGTCCCGGTCGGGCCGGTGCTGGTGGTGCCGCTGGGCGTGGGCTCGTCGGCCCGGGGCGTCCTCGCGGTGGTCAACCCGCCGGGCGGGCCGGTGTTCTCCGAGGGGACGCAGCGGCTGCTGGAGGCGTTCGCGGGGCAGGCGGCGGTGGCGCTGGAGCTGGCCGACCGGCGCCGGGACGCCGAGCGGCTCGCGCTGCTGGAGGACCGCGACCGCATCGCCAAGGACCTGCACGACACCGTCATCCAGCGGCTGTTCGCCACCGCGATGACGCTGATGGCCGCGATCAAGATCACGCAGCGGCCGGAGGTGGGGGCCCGGATCCAGCGCGCCGTCGACGACCTCGACGACACGATCCGGCAGATCCGCTCGTCGATCTTCGCGCTGCAGGCGACCGGCGACGAGGAGTCGCTGCGCGGCCGCGTGCACGCCGTGGTCGACGCCGCCGCCGAGCACCTCGGGTTCGCGCCGTCGGTGCGGGTGGACGGCCTGCTCGACACGGAGGTCGACGACGAGACCGGCGAGCACCTGCTCGCGGTGCTGCAGGAGGCCCTGTCGAACGTCGCGCGGCACGCCCGCGCGGGGCAGGTCGCCGTGGCCGTGGACGTCGGCGACGAGCTGACCCTGCGGGTGGAGGACGACGGGGTCGGCATCCCCGAGGACGGCCGCCGCAGCGGCCTGCGCAACATGCACGAGCGCGCCGAGAAGCAGGGCGGCTCGTTCGGTACCCGGCCCGGGCCGGCCGGCGGCACCGTCCTCGTCTGGCGCGTCCCGCTGCGGGACTCCTGACCGGCGGCCCCTCGACGTCCAGGGCCGCCCGTCCGGCCGGCGGCCGATGGCGTGCCGCTAGGGGCCGATGCCGTGCCGGTCAGGGGCCGATGCTGTGCCGGTCGAGCCCGGCCAAGGCGGCGTCCCAGCGCTCGTCCCGGAGCCGGTCGCAGCGGCGCCGGACCAGCGTGTACAGGCCGCCGAACGTCAGCCCCACCGCCGACAGCGCACCGAGCTCGTAGGCGGCGGTGTCGCTGATGGTCCGCGCGTGCGTCCGGGGCGGGTCGTCCCTGACCCCTTGCGGACCCGCCCAGACGTGCAGGCGCGCGCCCACGGCGGCGGCCCGCCAGGTCAGGTAGCCGGCCGTGCGCCGCGCCCCGGTCGCGTCGGTCCAGGTGACCGTCACCTGGCGCCCCGACACCTGCTCCTCGGCCGCCGTGACGGTGGCCTCGACCCTCCGGAGCGTCGCGGCCTCCCGATGCTCGGTCCGGACGCCGGCGCCGTAGACGTCCTGGCCGACGCGGACCGAGACCAGGGCGGCGACCACCGCGCATCCGGCCAGGAGGACCAGCCCGATCAGCCACTGGGCGCGGTCCACGTCGCGCCGGAGCTCGTTCCGGTCGAATCCGCAGCAGCGCCGCAGGCGATTCAGCCGCTCCCCGATACCGCCGGTTCCCATGGCGTCCTCCAGCCGTTCTCCCTGCCAGCAGGTTAGGAACCCGGCCGAGCCTCCGGAAGGGCCGGAAGGCCCTTGTCAGGAAACTCCCTGCAAAGCGGCGGGCGGCGGTCCCTCAGCGGCGCAGGACGAAGGTGGTCATCCGGACGCCGGGGCGGCCGTGCAGGTCGGGGCGGTCCGCCCGGTGGACGAGGCGCAGGCCGACGCTCTCGGCCAGCGCGATCGTCTCCTCCGCCGGAACGTCGAACATCCGGCGCCCCGGCGGGACGGGGCCGTGCCGGACCACCAGCACGACCGTGGCGTCCGGCGCGAGCAGCTCCGCGAGGCGCTTGACGCCGTGCGCGCGTTCCGAGGCGTCCAGGTGCATCCAGACGGCGCTGAGGAGCACCAGGTCGAACTCGTCGCCGCGCTCGCGCAGCGCGGGCAGGTCGGGCAGCCGGTCGTCCACCCACTCGATCGGCCGGCCGGCGTGCAGGCGCCGCCCGTGCGCCCGCATCTCGGCGACGGGTTCGGCGGCGACCACCCGGTGCCCGAGGCCGGCGAGCGCGGCGGCGTCGCGGCCCGTCCCGGCGCCGATGTCGAGGACGCGCGCGGGCGGGGCCGGCAGGAACGGCAGCGCCTCCTCGTGGACGTCGGCGAACGCCACGCTCTCGTACTGCTCCGCCAGCGCGTCCGCCGCCTCGGCGTAGCCGGCGGTGCCGTCCGCCAGGCCGAGCAGCCGGGGAAGGGCGCGCATGTCGTCGAAGACGACCGTGCCCGGCCCTTCGAGCCATTCCGCCGGGGTCAGGCCGCCCGCGTACCCGAGGACGCGCATGCCGGCGGCGCGGGCCGCCTGGACGCCGTAGCGGCTGTCCTCCACCACGACGCAGCGGGCGGGGTCGACGCCCATCTCCCGGGCGGCGAACAGGAACAGGTCGGGGGCGGGCTTGCCCTGCGCGACCTGCGTCGCGCTGAAGATCCGGCCCTCGAAGCGGGCGTGCAGGCCGGTCCGGCCGAGCGTGTGGCGCATCTTCTCGTGGCTGCCGCTGGACGCCACGCAGGTCGGCAGGGTGATGGCCGCCAGCGCCTCGGCGATGCCGTCGACCGGCGCCAGCTCCGCGTCCACCGCCTCCCGGTGCAGCCGCTCGAACCGGCGGCCCGCCTCGGCGGTCAGCTCCGGCCCGAGCCGCGCCTCGATCAGCTCGTTGATCGACGCGGTCGACCGGCCCACGAACCGCTCGGTCACCTCCGCCTCGCTCAGCGGCCAGCCCAGCGCGGTCAGCACCGCCGAGTGGGTGCGCACCGCGATGGGCTCGCTGTCGACCAGCACGCCGTCGCAGTCGAAGATCACCAGTTCGATCGAATCAGTCACGAGGCACTTATACATGCATAACCGGCATGAGCGCGTTCGGCGTGGAGTGTCGCGGCTGTGGATCTCCTCCGCTGTCGACCGAAAGATCCCGCGAGGCGGCGCCCCGTGAGTAGGGTGTGATCATTCCGGCGAGGCGGCGCCGGTTCGGCCGACAAGGAGATCTGAGCCGTGGTCGTCACCTTCAACACGACCGGCCTGCAGCGCGTCGACGAGACGACCTGGGTGCATCCGGGGACCGGCGACTGGATCACCCAGAACGTCACGAACTCGCAGCTGGGGGAGCCGGCCTGGCTGGAGGACGTCCCCGCCATGCGCCGCAACCTGGCCGCCGGATACGCGCAGATGGGCTGCCTCATCGAGGCCGAGCCGGTGGTCCTCGGCGGTGTCCGCGGCGTCTGCCAGGTGGTGAAGGCGCCGATCCCGAACGCGCCCAGCGGTCAGGTCTTCATGGCGAACATCTTCCTGGCCAAGGCCGACCGCTACGTGATGTTCGGCTGCTCCGCCGCGGAGAGGGGCGTCACCGGGATGCGCGAGGCGACGATCATGGCGACGCTCGGCGTCGGGCTGGACGGCTGGCTGCTCCCGCATCCCTACGCCCCCGAGGTGAAGGGCGCGCTGCCGTTCCACCGCGGCGACGACCCGGCATGGGACGCGCAGTTCCCCGACCATCCGCTGTCGCGGGTGCGGGCGTGGGTGCGCTGGGCGACGGCCACGGCGACGGTCGACCCCGGCTTCGCGGCGCTGCCCGAGTTCGTGCCCGGCCGTGCGGCCCCGGGCCCCGGCTCCGCCCGCTGACCGGCCGGCGCGCCGGCCGTGGGCCCGATGCGACCGGGGGACCGGGGACTGGCGGCGGCGGGCGACGCGTGGCGGGTCGGCCAGGTCGTCGACGGGCGCTACGAGGTCATGCAGGTGCACGAGGGCGGCGCGATGGGCGTCGTGTACCGGGTCCGGCACCTGGAGTGGGCCACGGACCTGGCGGTGAAGTGCCCGCGCGCGGAGCTGTTCGCGAGGGAGGCGCAGCGGGACTGGTTCGTCGCCGAGGCGGAGATCTGGGTGTCGCTGGGCCTTCACCCGAACGTGTGCGGCTGCCATTACGTGCGCGTCCTGGACGGCGTCCCCCGCGTGTTCGCCGAGTACGTGCCCGGCGGCAGCCTGCGCGATTGGATCGATGACCGCCGCCTGTACAGCGGCGGCCGGGACGAGGCGCTCGTCCGGATCCTGGACGTGGCGGTGCAGTTCGCGTGGGGACTGGCGCACGCCCATGACCGCGGGGTCGTGCACCAGGACGTCAAGCCCGCCAACGTGCTGATGGACGGCACCCCGGACGGGGCCGTCGCGAAGGTGACCGACTTCGGGCTGGCGAAGGCGCGGGCCGTGGCCGGACCGGTGGCGGCCGCCCCGACGGCCTCGGACACCCCTCCGGAAGCGAGCATCATGGTGTCCACCAGCGGCTTGACCCCCGCCTATGCCTCGCCGGAGCAGGCGGCGGGGCTGCCCGTGGGGCGGCGCACCGACATCTACAGCTTCGCCGTGTCCGTGCTGGAGATGTTCACCGGCGGGCTCGCCTGGAGATCGGGGACGGCGGCGGGCGCCGCGCTCTCCGCGTGTCGCGCGGATCCCGCGCCGGGGATCCCCGGACTGCCGCCGGAGCTGGCCGATCTGCTGGACGGGTGCCTGAAGCCCGACCCGGCCGAACGGCCCGCGTCCCTGACCGAGGTCGCCGCCGAACTCGCGGAGATCCACCGGCGGGCGGCCGGGACGTCCCGCCCGCGTCCCGCCCCGGTCGTCGCGGACCTGCGGGCCGACGAGCTCAGCAACCGCGGCGTGTCCCTGCTCGACCTCGGGCGCCCGGCCGAAGCGGGCGAGGCGTTCGCCGCGGCGCTGGCCGCCGACCCGCAGCACCTGAACGCCACCTACAACGCCGGCCTGCTCCGCTGGCGGCGCGGCGAGTGCACCGACGAGGACCTCGTCTCGGCCCTCGACTCGACGGTCTCCGGTGGCACCGACCCGGACGGCGCCCACCGCCTGCTGGCGCAGGTGCACCGCGAACGCGGCGACCACGACCGGGCGGACGCGATGCTCGGCCGCGACGGGCCCGCCCGGTCCCGGCCGTCGAACGGCACGCGCCGCATCCCCTGGTACTCCTACCAGGAGCGCGTCGAGACGTTCGACGGCATGCGGATCCCGAGGCAGCCCCCGACGATGGGCGTCCGGTTCACCGGCGACGGGCGGCGCGCGGTCGTCGCCTGCGACGGCGTGCTGCGCGTGTGGGACGTCGGCGACGGCCGCTGCCTGACGGAGCTGACGGCCCCCGGCGTCGAGTTCACCCTCGGCATCAGCGGCGACGGCCGCTCCGCGATCACGGCCGGTCCGGACGCCGTGCACTTCTGGGACCTGGCCGGGGGGCGCCGCCTGCGGGCGATCGGCGCACCGGGCGGCTGGAACCGGGCCCTGTGGTCGTCGTCGGTGTGCCTCTCCGCCGACGGGCGGACCGCCGCGTCGGCCGCCTACGACGGGACCGTCCTCGTATGGGACTTCCCCGGCGGCGGGCTCCGGCTCGCGATCGACGGGCACCAGGGCAGGGCGGTCACGGCGCTCGACGCCGAAGGGCGGCTCGTCCTCACCGCCGGCCGCGCGGACGGCACGGCGCGGCTCTGGGACGTCGCGACCGGCCGCTGCGTCCGCGTCCTGGACGCCCGCGTCCGCGACGGCTTCAAGGCCGTCGACGAGGTCTGCCTCAGCGCCGACGGGAGCCGCGCGGCGCTCGCCGCGGGCGGGAGGATCCGCCTCTGGGACCTCCGCACGGGGGACGTCCGGACCCTGCCCGGGCACGCCCGGATCGTCCGCTCGCTGTCGATGTCCGACGGATTCCTGATCTCCGTGGGCGCGGACGACACCGTCCGGCTCTGGACGCTCGACGGAGGGCAGTGCCTGCGCACCTACCGGGGCGACGGCCCGGTGCGGGCGGCTCATCTCGTCCCGGACACGGGAGTGCTGCTGTCGGCCTGGCGGTCCGGCCTGCGCTGGTGGACGGTGCCCCCGCGGCACACCGCGCCCTTCCAGCTGAGCAGGCCGCGGGAGCACGCCGAGCTGAGCGGGCTCGACGCCGCGGTGACGGACCTGATGGACCGGGCCCGCGAGGCGGACCCGCGGACGGCCCTGTCCCTGCTCGCCGAGGCCAGGTCCGTCCCCGGACACGAGCGGGACCCGCGGCTGCTCGATGCGTGGCGGGCCCTCGGCCGCTCCGCGACCAGGACCGGGCTCCGCTCCGCATGGCCGGCCGGGGTCTTCGAGTCCGGCGCCGCGCCCGTCTCGGTGGACCCGCACCCGGACGGCCGGACCGCCCTCGCCGGAGGGCAGGACGGCACCGTCCGGCTCTGGGACGTGGAGAACGGGACCCGCCTGCGAACGTTCGCGAAGCACCCGAGCGCCGTCAACGCCGTCGCCGTGAGCCGCGACGGCTCGCGGGCCGCGGCCGTGAGCCGCGACGGAACCGTCTCCGCATGGGCGCTGCCGACCGGCGAGCGCGTCGAGACGATCGAGCGCCTGGGCCCGTTGGGCGCCGGCGCCGCCGCGTTCGACCAGGACGCGCGGCGCGCCGTCGTGGCCGGCGCGGACGCCGTGATCCGGATCTGGAACCTCGACACCGGCGCGTGCGAGCGGGAACTGCCGGGCCACACCGGGAGGATCACCGCGCTCCACACCGCACCGGAACTGATCGCGTCCGCCGGAGCGGACGGGACGGTGCGGCTGTGGAACCCCGAGACCGGCGAGTGCCTGCGCGTTCTGCACGGCCACACCAACTGGGTGATGTCGGCCTGCGTGAGCCCGGACGGCCGCCGCGTCCTGTCCGCCGGCGGGTACACCGACCGCACGATCCGCCTGTGGGACACCGCGACCGGCGAGTGCCTGCGCGTCTTCGGCGACGAGCCCGACAACCCCCGGGGCGTCGACTCGGTGCCGAAGGTCCGGTCCAAGCGCGTCCGGTTCACCCCGGACGGCCGGTTCGCCGTCTCCGGCGGATCCGACGCCGCCGTGCGGATCTGGGACCTCGGCGGCGGACGCTGCCTGCGTGTCCTCGACGGCCACACCGGGGCGGTGAACGCCGTCGCCATCAGCGCCGACGCCCGCTTCGCGCTCTCCGCGAGCACGGACGGGACCCTACGACGCTGGGAACTCGACTGGAACCTCCACACCCCCTGAAACCGGAGCCCGCCCTGACGAAGCCGCGTCGCCTCGTCGGCTGATCCGGGTGTCGGGGGGGAGGGCAAGGGGCGGTCAAGGGTGGGCGCTGCGCGTTCCAGGATCAAGGTTCCGGCGGAGGCATCGGGAGTGTCGCGGGAAGGGGGCCGATGGACGGAGACATCTCGTGACCAGGGGAAAGCGGTATGACGGAACCCGGTGCTCCTCGTGAGGGCGACGCCCGGTTGCAGGGGCGGACGGTCGTGGTGATCGGCGGAAGCTCGGGCATCGGGCGGGAGACGGCTCGCCTGGCACGGGCCGAGGGCGCCGATGTCGTGCTGGTGGGGCGCGATCCCGGGCGGCTGCGGGAGGCGGCGGCGGACGTCGGCGCGGCTAGCACCGAGGCGTTCGACGCGACGGACCCCGAACGCCTCCAGCGGTTCTTCGAAGGCGTGCCGGGACGGATCGACCATGTGATGGTGACGGCCGGGAGCAACTACTACACGCGCCTGGCCGACGTGGACTTCGCGCAGGCGCAGCGGCAGGTCGAGGAGCATCTGTGGCTGCCGATCCGGATCGCGCGGGCGGCGGCGGGGCGGATGCCGGCCGGAGGGTCGCTGGTGTTCATGGGCGGGACCGGTGCGCGGCGTCCCGGCCTGGGGCTGGTGGTGTCGTCGCCGCTGACGGTGGCGCTGCCCGCGCTCGTCGCCGTGCTGGCGCTGGAGCTGGCGCCCGTCCGAGCCAACCTGATCGCGGCCGGTTTCGTGGACACGGCGCTGTCGGCGCGGCTGCTGGGCGACCAGCTGGAGCAGCGGCGCGAGCAGCTGCGCGGCTCGCTGCCGATCGGGCGCGTCGTCCAGCCGGACGACGTCGCGGCGCTGGCGGTGCACCTGATGGCCAACACCGCGGTGACCGGCGCGACCTTCGACGTCGACGGCGGCCAGCAGTTCGCCTCGGGCGCGTGACCGGCGCGCTCCCCGATGGGAGGAGATCGTCATGGAGTTCCTCGTCGAGTTCCGGGTCACCGTCCCCGACGGGACGCCCGAGGACGAGGTGAAGCGGCGGCAGGACGCGGAGGCGGCCGCCGCGGCCGACCTGGCGGCGCAGGGCCACATCACCAGGATCTGGTCGACGCAGAGCGAATCGGGTGAACGCCTGATCCTCGGGTTGTACCGCGCCGACGACCGTCCCCGGCTCGACGCCCTGCTCCGCGGCCTGCCGCTGTACGACTGGATGCGCGTCACCGTCACGCCGCTCGGCGCCCACCCCAACGACCCGGCCGCGGCCGGCGGCGGCCGCCTGCCCGATCCCCGGCTGACGCTGGTGTACCGGCTGGAGGCAGCCCTCGCCCCGCCGCTGGACCTGGGGGAGGTCGCCGCGGGACGCCGCCGCATCGTGCCTCTGACCGGCGGCACCTTCACCGGTCCCGGCCTGCGGGGCGTCCTCGTGCCCGGGGCCGGCGCCGACTGGCAGACCGTCCTGCCGGACGGCACCGCGCTGGGCGACATCCGCTACACCCTGCGGACCGACCGTGGCGACCTGCTCTCCGTCCGGTCGCGTTCGGTGCGCCACGGCAGCGCGGAGGTCCTCGCCCGGCTGGGCCGCGGGGAGGACGTCGACCCGAGCGAGTACGTCTTCCGCGCCTCCACCTCGATCGAGACGGCCGCCCCCGACCTGGACTGGCTGAACAAGGGCGTCTTCGTCACCGTGGGAGGGCGGCTCCCGGACGCGGTCGTCTACGAGACCCACCTCGTCGAATAGCGGACAACCAAGCGGTTGTTTCCGCCCGGTGGCGGTGCCAGCCTTGGACGATGGACGGCCTTGATCTGACCGACCTGGATCGGTTCGCGCACGGGTTCCCGTACGAGGTCTTCGACGCGCTCCGGCGCGACGCGCCGGTCTGGTTCCACCCCGCGACCGCGAACACCCCCGGCGGCGAGGGCTTCTGGGTGATCAGCCGCTACGCCGACATCGTGGCCGCCGCGTCCGACGGCGGGACGTTCTCCTCGGAGGGCGGGCCGGGACGCGAGGGCGGGGGCACGCTCATCGAGGACCTTCCCGGCGGGTTCGCCGCAGGCGTCCTGCTGAACATGATGGACGACCCCCGGCACCAGCGGTTCCGGCGGCTGCTGACGCCGAGCCTAGCGCCGCGCGCGCTGCGGGCGATCGAGGCGGAGCTGCGGCGGCGTGCCGAGCGGATCGTGGACGCCGCGCTGGCGAAGGGCGAGTGCGACTTCCTGACGGACGTGGCGGCCGAACTGCCGTTGCAGGCCGTGGCGCAGCTTCTCGGCGTCCCGCAGGAGGACCGGCACCAGTTGCTGCTGTGGGCCGATGCCACGCTCGACCACGAAGACCGGGCCCTGGGGGAGAGCACCGAGCGCACCCAGCGGGCCGCGGCGGAGATGTTCGCCTACGGGTCTGCCTTGCTGGAGCGCAAACGGGCCGAGCCGGCAGACGACCTGCTCTCTCTCGCCGCGCACGCCCGCATCGACGGACAGCCCCTGTCGGATCTTGAACAGCAGATGCTCTTCAACCTGCTGATCGCGGCGGGCAGCGAGACCACGCGGAACGCCATCGCCACAGGCATGCACGCCCTGATGGAGAACCCGGAGGCGTGGGAGCGGATCCGGGACGACAGGAGCCTGCTCCCGGGCGCGGTCGAGGAGATGCTGAGGTGGTCCTCACCGACGCCCTACAACCGCCGTACCGCCACCCGGAACGTCACCCTGGGCGGACAGCCGATCCGCGCGGGAGACAAGGTCACCCTGTGGTGGGCGTCGGCGAACCGCGACGGCGAGGTCTTTCCCGACGCGTACCGCTTCGACATCGCGCGCAGCCCGAATCCCCACCTGGCATTCGGCCGCGGCGGCCATTTCTGCCTGGGCGCCGCGCTGGCCCGCGTGGAGATGCACGTCGTGTTCGACACCCTTCTCGACCGGACGGACTCGGCGGAACCGACCGGCCCGATCGAATACACGCGGAGCAACAAGCATTCCGGCGTCCGGCATATGCCCGTCCGTCTCCGCCCCAGGTGAGGGCGCCGGCCGCCCCGCCGCGTGTACGGAGAAGGCCCGGGCCGCCGCGCGTACGGTGACCGTATGAAGATCTGTGTTTTCCTCTCCGCGGCCGATCTGTCCGCGACCTACACCCGGCCGGCGCGCGAGTTCGCCGAGCTCATCGGCAAGGCCGGGCACACCCTGGTGTGGGGCGGCTCCAACACGGGCCTCATGCGGGTCGTGGCCGACGGCGTGCACGAGTCGGGCGGCCGGCTCATGGGCGTCTCGGTGCGGTTCCTGGCGGACAAGGTCCGGCCCGGCGTGGACGACATGGTGATCGCGGAGAACCTGGGCGAGCGCAAGAGGCTGCTCCTGGAGAAGGCGGACGCCGTGGTGATCATGGTCGGCGGGACCGGGACCCTCGACGAGGCCACCGAGATCCTGGAGCTGAAGAAGCACGGCCAGACGGCGATGCCGCTGGTGCTCCTGAACACCGCCGGCTTCTACGACGGGCTGAAAGAGCAGTTCAGGCGCATGGAGGACGAGGGGTTCCTGCCGCGTCCCCTGTCCGAGCTGGTCTTCTTCGCCGAGGAGCCGGCGAAGGCCATGGCCTACCTGGAGGAGACGGTGGGCGAAGGCTGAGCCGGGCGGCCGAGGACGGGAGACCTCCGTCCGGCGGCCGTGCGCACGCCCTTCACGACCGGTAGTCGCCGAAAGCCGGGGTGCCGGGTTCGGGCCGGAGCCTCAGGACGCGCGCGGCGAAGGAGATCGCGTGGTACCAGCCGCAGAGCAGGAGCAGGTCCACCGCCCCCTCCTCGCCGACCGCGCCGGTCAGCTCCCGCCATTCGTCGTCGGACAGGTCGTTCGCCGAGCACAGGGCGTCCACCGCGCGGAGCACGGCCCGGTCGGCGGGGTCGGTCCAGCAGCCGTCGTCCGGGCCGCCGGCGACGATGGAGCGTATCTGCTCGGCGTCGAGCCCGGCCTTGCCGGCGAAGACCGCGACGTGGACGCCCCACTCGTACTCGGCTCCGCACCGCCGCGTGGTCCGGTCGATCACCAGCTCGCGGTGCCGCAGGCTCAGGGCCGCCCGGCGGGACAGGTAGTACCGCCCCCATCCGTGGACGCCGTGCGCCCGGTCCGGTCGGCGGGCGAAGACCCTGAACAGGGCGATCGGCGGCCCCAGCGCCTCCAGCGCCGCGGCCGTCTCCGCGTCGTAAGGCGGCTCGACGGGGGCGACGCGCGGCGCTACCGTGTGCTTTGAAAATCGAGGCATGCGGCCACGCTAACACCGCCGCTTCGGAAAAAGAAGCATGCGGCCCGGGGCATCCGGGCGCCCGAAGGGAGCACGGACATGGCGGACGAGCCGGACCGGCCGGGGGCCTCGCCGTCCGCGCCGCTGCCGGGCCGGCCTGTCCGGGGGTCGGCGACCGGGCGGCCGATCATGGCGCTGTTCGACCTCCTCGGCCGCCGCTGGACGCTCCGTATCATCTGGGAGCTCGCCCAGGAGCCGGCCGCCACCTTCCGCGAGCTCCAGCAGCGGTGCGACGGCGTCTCCTCCAGCGTGCTCGCCCAGCGGCTGGCGGAGCTGGACCAGGCCGCCATCGTCCGGCGCGCGGACCGGGGCTACACGCTGACCCCGGACGGCCGGACCCTCTGCGCCGAGCTCATGCGGCTCGAGACGTGGGCCGACCGGTGGGCGGCGAGGACGGCCCCGGCCGCCGAGTGACCCAGCCGCCCCTCGCCGGGGGCGACGGCCGCCGCTTCCACTGAGACAGCGCACCGGGGCGGGATGTGACACATCCTGCCCATTTTCCGGCTGTGATCCCGGAGATCCGGCCGAAGTGTCACAAGCTGCGGCTTCGGCCTGTCTTAGCTGTCGACCGGGCGATGATCGACGCTCCTGAAAAAAGGGGCAGCCGCCATTTCTCAGGGGATACCGCGAGCAAGGGAGTCGGACATGACCGTGGTGGTGTTCGATCCGCAACGGGCGTGAAATCGTCATTCTCTCCCGGTCCCGCGAATCGCATCTCATTCTGGCAAGGAGCGCGTTAATGGACGGTTGTGAGCGGCGGCTGGCGGCGCCGGTCCTGGTGATCGGCACCGGGGGAGCGGGGCTGCGGGCGGCGATCGAGCTCGCCGAGCGGGGGGTGGGCGTGCTCGCGGTGGGCAAGCGCCCCAGGGCCGACGCCCACACCACGCTCGCGGCGGGAGGCGTCAACGCGGCCCTGGCGACGATGGACCCGCAGGACTCCTGGCGGCAGCACGCCGCCGACACCCTCCAGGAGAGCTACCTGCTGGCCGATCCGCGCACGGTGCGGATCGTGACCGAAGGCGCGCCGCGCGGCATCGACGACCTGGTCCGCCACGGGATGCCCTTCGCGCGGGAGGCCGACGGGCGGATCTCGCAGCGGTTCTTCGGCGCCCATACCTGGCGCCGCACCGCGTTCAGCGGCGACTACACCGGCCTGGAGATCCAGCGCGCGCTGGTACGCCGGGTGACCGAACTGGACGTGCCGATCCTGGACACCCTCTACATCACCCGGCTGCTGGTGCGCGACAACGCGGTCCACGGCGCCTACGGGTTCGACCTGAACGACGGGACCCGCTACGTCGTCCACGCCGACGCGGTGATCCTGGCGACCGGCGGGCACACCCGGATCTGGCGGCGGACCTCCTCGCGCCGGGACGAGAACACCGGCGACTCGTTCCGCCTGGCCGTGCTCGCCGGCGCCCGGATCCGCGATCCGGAGCTGGTGCAGTTCCACCCGTCCGGTCTCCTGTCGCCCGAGGACGCGGCCGGGACGCTCGTCTCGGAGGCGGCGCGCGGGGAGGGCGGCCGGCTGCTGAACGCGCTCGGCGAGCGGTTCATGGCCCGCTACGACCCCGACCGGATGGAGCTGTCCACCCGCGACCGGGTCGCGCTGGCCGCCTACACCGAGATCAAGCAGGGGCGCGGCACCCCGAACGGCGGGGTCTGGCTGGACGTGTCGCACCTGCCCCGCGAGACGATCATGACGAGGCTGCCGCGCGTCCACCGGACCCTCCTCGACCTGCAGATGCTCGACATCACCGAGGAACCGATCGAGATCGCCCCGACCGCGCACTACTCCATGGGCGGCGTGTGGGTGCGGCCCGAGGACCACGGCACGGACGTCGACGGGCTGTACGCGATCGGCGAGGCCGCCAGCGGCCTGCACGGGGCGAACCGGCTGGGCGGCAACTCCCTCATCGAGCTGCTGGTCTACGGACGGATCGTGGGCCGGGAGGCCGCCGCCTACTCCGCGGGCCTGGAGGCGCAGCGCCGGGACGCGGACGCGCTCGCCATGGCCCGCCGGGAGGTCGAGGAGCTGCTGGCCTGCGACGGGCCGGAGAACGTCCGGGTCCTGCAGCGCGCGGCCCGCGACGTCATGACCGAGCACTGCGGCGTCGTCCGCGACGAGGACGGCCTCCGCGCCGGGCTGGCCGGACTGGACGCCGTCGAGGCGCGGATCGGAGCCCTCGGCGTCCACCCCGACAACGCCGGCTACCAGGACCTCGCGCACGCCTTCGACCTGAAGTCCACCGTCCTGGCCGCCCGGGCCACCCTCGACGCGGCCCTCGAACGGCGCGAGACCCGCGGCTGCCACAACCGCTCCGACTACCCGGACCTCGACGAGTCCCTGCGGGTCAACCTGGTCTGGTCGGGTCCCGGCAAGGTCGAGCGCGAGGAGATCCCGCCGGTCCCCGCTGAGATCGCCGCGCTCATGCGGCACGTCTCGTCCGACGGCAAGCTCGTGGAATGACGGTCCGCGCGGCGCACAAGGAGACGACATGACCGAACGGACCGTCGAGGGCGTGCGGGTGAGCAGCGCGCTGCTGCGCCTGGACGGCACCTTCGAGCCGCCGCACCTGGTCGTCGACGGGGAGATCGACGTGAGCACGCTCCCCGCGTTCGGCGACGCGCTCGCCAGGGTGGTCGCGCACAGCTCCGGCGACGTGTGGGTGGACGTGGAGCGGCTGGACTTCATCGACGTCGGCGGGCTCCGGGCGCTGGCCGCGACGGCCTGCGAACTCGGGCTCCAGGACCGGCGGCTCGTGCTGCGCTCGGTCGCCCCGCACCTGGCCAAGCTGATGGACCTGGTCGGGTGGAGCCAGATCTCCAGCCTGCTGATGCTGGCCAGGGTCGAGCGGCGGTCCCCGGCCCCGCGCGTGGCATCGCCCCGTCACTCGGCGAGCTGAGCCCGTCCCGCCGAACGACGTGGTGGCGGACGCTGAGGAGGAGGTCATGAGACCGACCGGAGCACGGGCGGGCCTCGGCCGGCTGCGGCGGCGCATCGGCTTCGACGGCAACGAACTGCGCCGCGACGTGGACCGGCGGCAGCGGGCGGCCGGCCTGATCCTCCTGCTGCTGTTCGTGGGCGCCGGCCTGCCCGTGTGCTGGCAGGTCGCCCGGAACACGTACGACTCGGGGGTCCGCGCGGAGCGGTACGAGGCCGTGACGCAGCACCGGGTCGACGCCACGGTGCTGAAAGTGGACGACCTGGCGTCCGGCCACCGGGTCACCGTGACGTGGCGGGAACCGGGCGGGCGGGTGCGGACCGGCTCGTACGACACCTGGTACCGGGCCGTCGCGGGCGAGCACCTCAAGCTGTGGGCCGGCCCCGCCGGGGTGTCGGGCGTGGAGCCGCGCCGGCACGCGCGGACGGTCGGTGAGGCCGTCGGCGCCGGCCTCGGCGCCGCGACCACGGCCGGTGTACCGGTCCTGGTGGCCTACCTGGTGGTCCGCCGCCGCGCCGACCGGCGGCGCGACCGGCTCTGGGACGCCGAGTGGGAGCGCCTGGACGCCGGCCGCTCCCGCTGAATCCGACGGTCCGGATGCCAGCCGCCCCCCGGGTGGAGCGGCGGCCGTCCCATCGGGTCCCTAGGGAGGCCCGGGCCTCCCTAGGGACCCCGGCCAGGGTGCCTCACTGATGCGACCCGGACGCGGCCCCGACGACAGTGAGGGAGGTCGGCGAGGCGTTCCCGCCCGCCGAACCGACGGAGGGGCCACGGCGAATCTCGCGGCCGCCATGTCGTGAAGGCAACTTCTCATCGAAGGTTCCCATGAACATCCAGCTTGACGAACGAGACCGGCCGACCTCCCTCGACCAGGCCGCCGCCGTCTTCGGCGACGCGCGTTCGCGCCTCTTCGGCATCGCCTACCGGATGCTCGGCGGCTCGGCGGAGGCCGAGGACATCGTGCAGGAGACCTGGCTGCGCTGGCAGGACGCCGAGCACGCGGTCATCGCCAACCCCGGGGCGTTCCTGGCGCTGATCACGACGCGGCTGTCCATCAACGCCGCGCGGTCCGCCCGCGTCCGCCACGAGACCGGCATCGGGCCCCGGACGCCCGAGCCCGTCGACCCCGGCGCCGACCCCGCCGCCGGCGCCGAGCGGGCCGAGGCCGTCGAGCGGGCCCTGCTGCTCCTGCTCGAGACGCTGACGCCCGCCCAGCGGGCCGCCTACATCCTCCGCGAGGCCTTCGACTATCCCTACGCGCGGATCGCCGAGCTCATCCGGCTCAGCCCGGCCAACGTCCGCCAGCTGGTGAGCCGCGCCCGCCGGCAGCTGGCCGCGCCGCGGCGCGGGTCGATCGGAGCCGGTGAGCACCGGCGCCTGCTGTCGGCCTTCCTGGAGGCCGCCCAGGAGGGGAACGTGCGGGCTCTGGAAGAGCTCCTGGCCGCCGATGTCGTGAGCTCCTCCGGCGATTCGCCCGCGGCGCGGCGGGAGGCACCGCCCGTCGAGGAGGCCGTGCGGAGCCACCGGCTCGCCAAGTGCACCGTCCCCGCCCCGGCCGGGCGCCGGGGGAGCGCCCAGCGCCTCGTGCCCGCCGACGCCCGGACCTGACGGAACGCCAGGCCCGCGACCGCGGCGCCACCTCGGCGGGTCCCTCAGGGGGAGGCGCCGCCGGCGCGGGGCGCTGATCCGGGCTCGACCGGGCTCCAGACGACGGTCAGCCGGTCGCGCCGGCCGATGCGTTCGAGGCGGGCGGTGATGGCGGCCTGGATCCGCTGGAGCCGCTCGGGGCTGTCGGCCTCCGCGTCCAGAAGGAGACGCGTGTTCGTGGCGTGCAGCGCGCAGCGTCCTTCGGCGAACCGAATGACGCCCTCGGTATGGGACCATTCGACGCGCTGGAGGTGGACCGCTGCTCCGTTGCCGCCGTGGCCGCTCCGGTCCGCGTGGCCACCGGCGAGGCCGTTCACGTGGTCGCTGTGCTTGCAGAGTTGAGTGAGGTACCGGGCCGCCCGGTCGGTCGGAACGTCGGCCTTCGATGCGTACATGACGGCGTCCTTCCGGCTCAGGCGTCGCGGCGGCGAGTGAGGACGCAACCGGCCGCGAGGGCGACGGCCGCGTAGGCGCAGAAGACGCCGAACCCGGTCCAGGGGCCGAGGGCCACGGCCTCGCGGTGGGAGGCGATGTAGATCTGATCGCCCGATTGCATCGGGATGTAGGGGCCGACCGCGTCCTTCCAGGACCGCGGGAGCAGGTCGAGCAGCAGCGGCGGGACGAACAGCAGGCCGAACAGGGACGCGACGGCACCGGCGGAGGACCGCAGGGCGGCGCCGAGGCCGAGATCGAGCAGCGCGAGCGCGGTGAGGTAGAGGCCGCCGCCGGCCACGGCGCGGGCGACACCGGGATCCGACAGCGCCGTCCCGGTCAGTGTGTGCGCGGGCAGTGCCGCCTGGAAGGCCAGGTAGGCGGCGAACGTGGACGCGGTGGACGCGATCAGCGTGACGCCCGCGAGCACAAGTGCCTTCGCGGTGAGGACGGTGCGGCGGCGCGGGACGGCGGCGAACGTCGTGCGGATCATGCCGCTGCCGTGCTCGCCGGTGATGACCAGGGCGCCGAGCACCCCGAACGCGATCTGCGACAGGTGCAGCCCGGCCAGGGCCAGCTGGACGGCGTCGACGCGGGTGCGCTCATGGGCGCCCAGCCGGGGCGCGAGGACGGCCGCGGCGAGCACGGCGAACCCGACGTTGGACGCGCACGCGGTCAGCAGGACCCACGGCGTCGAGCGGACGGTGCGCAGCTTGCACCACTCCGCGCGCACCGCGTCGAGGAGGTCGCCCCGAGGCGGGGCGGTGATGGTCGTCATGGCGGGCCCTTCAGCTCGCGGCCGGTTCGGGGAGGGGAGCGGAGGTGTGGTCGCCGGCGTCGCGGGTCAGCTCCATGTAGCGCTCCTCCAGCGACACCATCTGCGGTGACAGCTCCAGCAGGCCGAGGCCGCCGCCGCGGGCGAGGTCGCCGATCTCCTCGGCGGTGGCGCCGGTGACGCGGAGCGCGCCGTCGGGGTCGCGGGCGACGGCGGCTCCGCGCCCGACGAGCAGCCTCGCGAGTTCGTCCGGGTCGGTGGCGCGCACCCGGACGCGGTCGCCGCCGCCCTCGGCGAGCAGGTCGGCGACGGTGGTCTCGGCGAGGAGCCGGCCCCGGCCGATGATGACGAGCCGGTCGGCGGTCAGCGCCGTCTCGCTCATCAGGTGGCTGGACAGGAACACGGTGCGGCCCTCCCCGGCCAGCGACCTCAGCAGCGTCCGCACCCAGGCGACGCCGCCGGGGTCGAGGCCGTTCACGGGCTCGTCGAACATCAGGACCGGCGGGTCGCCCAGCAGCGCGGCGGCGATGCCGAGCCGCTGCGCCATGCCGAGCGAGAACCCGCCGGCGCGCCGCCGGGCGGCCGACGCGAGGCCGACCTGTTCGAGCACCTCGTCCACGCGCGTGCGCGGGATGCCGTTGCTCAGCGCGAGCCACATCAGGTGGTCGCGGGCCGACCGTCCGCTGGCCACGGCTCCGGCGTCCAGGAGGGCCCCGACCTCCCGGAGGGGGCGCCGGTATCCGGTGTAAGGGCGGCCGTTGACCGTGACGGTCCCCGCGGTGGGCGCGTCCAGGCCGAGGACCATCCGCATCGTCGTGGACTTGCCCGACCCGTTCGGACCGAGGAACCCGGTCACGGAGCCGGGCGGGGCGGTGAACGACAGGCCGTCCACCGCCGTGACGCTCCCGTAGCGCTTGACCAGCCCGCGGGCCTCGATCATCAGTGCCCGCCCATGCTGATCACGCCGGTCAGGTGCAGAACGACGACCAGGACGACCACGGCGACGGCGGCGGCGATTGCGACGAGCCTGCCGCGCCGCGAACCACCGCCGATCGCGGGCTCGCCCTGCTGGTCGGTGTCGGGGTGCGAAGGCAGATCGGACATGAGCGGCTCCCTGTCGACGGCGCGCCGCGTCGGTCGCGGCCCGGCCGGCCCCAGTTTTTGCGATACACAGTGTCTATGTCAAGACAGATGTCTCCATAGGGACGCGCTGTATGATCGCGGCATGCCGAAGCTCTGGAGCGAGACGGTCGCGGCGCACCGCGACGCGGTGCGCGAGGCCGTCCTCGACGCCGCCGCCGCGCTCGTCGCCGCGCACGGGCCGGCCGGCGTGACGATGTCGCAGATCGCCAAGGACTCCGGCATCGGGCGCGCCACGCTCTACAAGTACTTCGCGGACGTCGACGCGATCCTCCGCGCGTGGCATGAGCGCCAGATCGACGCCCATCTGGAGCGGCTGAACGAGATCCGGGACCGCACTGAAGGGGCCGCGCCGCGGCTGGGGGCCGTGCTCGCGGGATACGCGGCGGCGGTGTCCCATCGCGCGCACCACGACACCGAGCCGGCCGCCGAACTGCATCGCGGCGAGCACGTCGCCGCCGCCCACCGGCGGCTGCACGCGTTCGTCCGGGAACTGATCGCCGACGCGGCGGCGGACGGAGCCGTCCGCCGGGACGTGCCCGCCGATGAACTCGCCGGCTACTGCCTGCACGCCCTGGCCGCCGCCGGGGCCCTCCGCGACGAGGCGGCGGTCCAACGCCTCGTCCGCACCACCCTGAGCGGCCTCCGAGCGGACCGCTGAACGCCCCGCGGGTGCCGCCTCGGCTTGACGCGGTCACAAATCCGGGGCTATTCACAGAGAAAACAACGTGGATTCGGTGGTAACCCGACATGTACGCCGAGGAACGGCAGCAGGAGATCCTCCGCCGCACGCGCGAGGCCGGGCGGGTGGACGTCATGACCCTCGCCGAGGACTTCGGCGTCACGATGGAGACGATCCGCCGCGACCTGACGGCCCTGGAGCGCTCGGGGACGCTGCGCCGCGTGCACGGCGGCGCGATCCCCGTCGAGCGGCTCGGCTTCGAGCCGGCGCTCGCGGCCCGCGACGCGGTGATGACCGCGGAGAAGGAGCGCATCGCCAAGGCCGCCCTCGCCGAGCTGCCCGCCGACGGGTCCGTCGTCATCGACGCGGGCAGCACGACCGGGCGGCTCGTCCAGGTGCTGCCGAGCGACCGGGAGCTGACCGTCATCGTCAACTCGCCGCCGCTGGCCACGGTGCTGGCCACCCGGTCGAATCTCAGTGTGATCATGCTCGGCGGCCGGGTGCGAGGCCGGACGCTGGCGACGGTCGACGACTGGGCGATGCGCCCGCTCGACCGGCTGCGCGTCGACGTGGCGTTCATGGCCACCAACGGCTGCTCGGTGGAGGCGGGGCTGACGACGCCCGACCCGGCCGAGGCCGCGATCAAGTCGGCGATGATCCGGGCGTCCCGGCGCAGCGTGGTGCTCACCGACCACACCAAGATCGGCAACGACTACCTCGCCCGGTTCGCCGACCTGAGCGACATCAGCGTGCTGATCACCGACACCGGCCTGGACGCGGGGCTGGCCGCGGAACTGGCCGCGGCCGGCCCCGAGGTGGTCCGGGTCTGAGCCCGCCCGGACGCCGGGCGCCGTCCCCGCGCCGGGAACGGCTCCGGGAACGGCTCCGGCTCAGGCGCCGGCCGGCTCCTCCGCGTCGAGGTCGCGGGCGAGGAGGGCGGCGAGCGCGTCCAGCGCCGCGTCGGCGCCGGGCCCGTCGTCGGCCTCCAGCGTGACCTCGGCGCCGTGCCCCGCGCCGAGCGCGAGGACGGCGAGGATGCTGTCGGCGGGCGCGGAGCGGCCGCCGGCCCGGATCCGGACCGGGACGTCCTGCGCGGCGGCGGCCTGCACGAACAGGTTCGCGGGCCGGGCGTGCAGGCCGGTGCGGGAGGCGATCGTCACGGTTCGCTGGGGCATGTCGGCTCCTGTCAGGGCTCGATGGTGACCTTGATCGCGGCGCCGCGCGCGACGGTCTCGATGCCGTCGAGGACGCTCGCGAGCGGCAGCCGGTGGGTGATCAGATCGGCGACCGGCACCGCGCCGCTCGCGATCAGCCGCAGGGCGCGGGCGTTGTGCGCGGGGCTGGACCCGTTGGCGCCCACGATGGTCAGCTCCCGGTAGTGCACCAGGTTGGAGTCGCAGGCGATGACCGGGTCGTCCTTCGGCAGCCCGCCGAAGAAGCTGATCCGGCCCTGCCGGGCGGCCATCCCGAGCGCCTGCTCCTGGGCCGCGCCGGAGGCCGCGGCGGTCACGACGACGTCGGCGCCGCGCCCGTCGGTCAGCTTCAGCACCTGGTCGACCAGGTCGGGGCCGGTGAGCGCGGCGTCGGGGCGCACCCGCTCGGCCGACATCTCCAGGCGCTCGGCGTTGATGTCGGCGAGGAACACGCGCGCCGCGCCGCGCGAGCGCGCCAGCCGGACGTGCAGGCAGCCGATCGGGCCGGCGCCGATCACCACGACGTCGTCGCCGTCCCCGACCCGCGCGAGCTCCTGGCCGTTGAGCACGCAGGCGAGCGGCTCGGCCACGGACGCCTCGGCGAACCCGACCCCGTCCGGGATCCGGTTGAGGCCGCCGACGGCGAGCACCTTGGCGGGCACGACGGTGTACTCCGCGAAGCCGCCGTCGTAGTGGTACCCCATCGACTCCTGGTTCGGGCACACGGTCAGGTGCCCGCGCCGGCACTCCTCGCACCGCCCGCACGGGATGGCGGCGATCACCTGCACCCGGTCGCCCGGCGCCCAGCCGGTCACGTCCGCGCCGGTCGCGACGGCCTCGCCGGCGATCTCGTGCCCCATGACCCGGGGCGGCCGGATGTGGTGGTGGCCGAACCTCGAGATCTTGACGTCGGTGCCGCAGGTGGAGCAGTTCCGCACCCTGATCGCGACGTCGCCGGGGCCGGGGACGGGCTCGGCGGCGTCCTCGACCCGGATGTCCCCGGGGGCGTGGAAGCGGGCGACCTTCACTGGGCGATCTCCTCTCCGTCCGGCCGCAGCAGCCGGATCACTTCGTCGGGGTCCGCGGCCTCGCGCAGCCTCCGCGCGCGGCCGGGGTCCAGCAGGATCTGCGCGAGCTCGGACAGGATCCGCACGTGGCCGTCGCCCCGGGCGGCGATGCCGACGCACAGGGCGACCCGTTCGCCGTTCCAGTCCACCCCGCCGGGGAAGCGCAGGACGCACAGCGCGTCGTGGTGCACCAGCTCCTTGCCGGCGAGGGTGCCGTGCGGGATCGCCACGCCCTCGCCCACGTACGTCGAGACCGTCCGCTCGCGGGCGAGCATCGCGTCGATGTAGCCGGGCTCGGCCGCGCCGGCCGAGACGAGCGCCCGCCCGCACTGCCGGACGGCGTCGTCCCGGTCGGCCGCGGCCGCGTCGAGCCGGACGGCGGAGCGGGCCAGCAGGTCAGGCACCGATCTCGCCGCCGTCCTTGATGGCCGCCACCAGGCGGGCCACCGCCGGGTCGCCGAGGAACACCTGGAAGGTGACGAGCGGCTTGTCCGGCGCGCCGGCCCGCGCGCGGGCGCCGAGGCCCTCGTGGCAGACGACGACGTCGGCGTCGCCGGGGATGGAGTTGACCGGGGTGTGCTCGACCGCGACGCCCGCCTTCCGCAGCTCCTTGCGGAGGCTGCTCGCGAGCATCACGCTGCTGCCCATGCCGGCGTCGCACGCCACGACGATCTTGCGGATGTCCTTGCCGTTCATCTGGTCACGCCTCCTGGGGTGAGGGGCTGGCGGTCTTCGCGGGCGGGACGTCGGCGGGTTCGTCCGCGCCGGTGGCGGGCTCCGCCGCGCCGGTGGCCGGTGCGGCGGCACCGGACGCCTCCGTTCCGTCCCCGTCCGGCTTCTTCTCGGCGAACCTCCCGAACCCGAGCAGCGCCGCGCCGACCGCGAACGAGACGGCCGCGGCGACGAGGACGCCCAGGTAGACGCCGATCCAGCCGTGCTTGGGGGTCTCGGCGACGTAGGCGAAGATGCTGCCGGGCGACGGCGTGGCGACCAGGCCCGCGTCCGTGGCCATGAAGGTGGCGATGCCGGCCGCGCCGCCGGCCATGGTCGCGAGGATGAGCCGGGGCTTCATCAGGATGTAGGGGAAGTAGATCTCGTGGATGCCGCCGAGGAAGTGGATGATGATCGCGGCCGGCACGCTCGGCCGCAGCGACCGCGGGCCGAACATCAGGTAGGCCAGCAGCACGCCCAGCCCCGGCCCCGGGTTCGACTCCAGCATGAACAGGATCGACCTGCCGTTCTTCGCCGCCTCCGCGAAGCCCAGCGGGGCGAGCACGCCGTGGTTCACCGCGTTGTTGAGGAACAGCACCTTCGCCGGTTCGATCAGCACCGACGCCAGCGGCAGCAGGTGGTGGTGGATCAGCCACTCGACGCCGTTGCCCGCGCCCTTGGTCACCTGCCGGACGATCGGGCCGACGCCCCAGACGCCGAACACGGCCACGGCGCCGCCGACGATCCCGGCGGTGAAGTTGTCGACCAGCATCTCGAACCCGGTCCGGGTCCGCTCCTGGATGTAGGCGTCCACCTTCTTGAGCAGGTAGGCGGCGAGCGGCCCGACGATCATCGCGCCGAGGAACATGGGGATCTTGGATCCCACCACGACGCCCATGGTGGCGACCGCGCCGACGACCGCCCCGCGCTGGCCGTGCACCATCCGGCCGCCGGTGTAGCCGATGAGGATCGGCAGCAGGTAGGTGATGGTCGGGTCGACCAGCTCTCCGAAGTGCTTGTTCGGGAGCCATCCGGTCGGGATGAACAGCGCGGTGACCAGCCCCCACGCGATGAACGCGCCGATGTTGGGCATCACCATCCCGGCCAGATGGCCGCCCAGGCGCTGGACTCCGGCTTTCAGCCCGCTTCCGCTGACGGCTGGTGTGTACGCAGCGGCCATCTCGGCCTCCTCAGGGTTCGGGGGTCTGCGTGAGGATCAGGCGATGAGCGAACGGCCGAGGTCCGGCCGGGCGTCGATGCGGACGATGTCGCGCCGGATGTCGTCCGGGCGCGGCATCCGGCTGGCGGGCAGGCGCACCGCGGCGGCTCCCCAGGCCAGCCCTTCGGCCAGCGCCGGGGCGCCCCGCGCGCCCGCCGCGAGGAACCCGGCGAGCAGCGCGTCGCCCGCGCCCACCGTGCTCCGCGTCTCGGCGACGGGCGCCGTCCCGATCGTGACGCCGTCCTCGTCGACGAGGACGGCGCCGTCGGCGCCCAGGCTGGCGAGCACGGTCCCCGCACCGCGCTCGCGCAGTTCCCTGGCCGCCTCGACCGCGTCGCCGACGCTGGCGACCGGCCGCCCGACGGCCTCGGACAGCTCGTCCCGGTTCGGCTTGACCAGGTGCGGTCCCGCGCCGACGGCGGCGAGCAGCGCCGGGCCGCTGGCGTCGACGGCGACCCGCACCCCGGCGGAGGTGAAGAACTCGCACAGCCGGGCGTAGATGTCGGCGGGCACTCCCGGCGGGAGGCTGCCGCAGGTCACCGCCCAGCTCGCGCCCTCGGCCTCGTCGAGCACGACGTCGGCGACCGCGTCCAGCTCGTCGCGCGACAGCGGCTCGCCGGGCTCGTTGAGCTTGGTGACGACGCCGTCGGGCTCCACGATCGTCACGTTCGAGCGGGTCCGCCCGGCCACCGGCACGGCGTGGACGGCGATGCCGTCGCCCTCCAGCAGCCGGACGAGCTGCTCGCCGTCCGCGCCGCCGGAGGTGACCACCGCGACCGTCGGCACCCGGTTGGCCAGCAGCGCGCGGGACACGTTCACGCCCTTGCCGCCGGGGTCGATGCGCGCCGACCTCGCCCGGGTCATCGTGCCCTTGACGAGCCGGTCGACGTCGATCGTGCGGTCGAGGCTGGGGTTCAGCGTCAGCGTGACGATCATCGTGTGCCGCCTCGGCGCGGTTCGCAGCTCACTGTGGGTTCACCGCCGTTTCACGTCTGTTTCCATTTGTTTACGCCTACATGTGTGGGAACGTCAAGAGACGGCGGGGCCGGGATGTGAGCGATCGGCCCGGCGCCGTCCGGGGCCGGTGGGTTCCGAAGAGAGGGCGGCGGCTCGCCGGTCAGGCGCCGGCGGGCGCCAGGACGATGTCGAACCTGGTCCTCGACCAGGTGCCGCCGACGGCGCGGCCGTCGGGGGTGGGCGTGCCGGCCGGCAGCCGCTCGAAGTCCTTGACCAGCGATTCCCTGACGCCGAAGACGGTGTCGGCGTCCAGCAGCGCGTCGCCGCGTACGAAGATGTGGGTGACCAGGGTGCGGTGGCCGGGGGCGGACACCTTGAAGTGCAGGTGCGAGGCGCGCATGGGAGAGCGGCCGACGGCGGCGAGCATCGCGCCCACCGGCCCGTCGTCCGGGATGGGGTAGGGCGTGGGCGTGACGGCCCAGAACCGGTAGTCCCCGTCCGGTCCGGTGAACAGGTGGGCCCGTCCGGCGGTGCGGCCGTCGTCGTACTGGACGTCGTAGCGGCCGTCGGCGTCGGCCTCCCACACGTCGACGCGGGCGCCGGGGACGGGGGCGCCGCCGGTGTCGCGCACCGTCCCCTCGACCCAGCAGGGCTCGCCGGAGGCGCCGCCGCCGATGTCGCCGCCGAGCTCGATCCGGGGAGCGCCGTCGACGAAGAACGGCCCGAACACGGTCGCCTCGGTGGCGTCGCGGTGGGCCCGGTTGTTGATCGTGATCGTCTGCATCGAGGCGCCGAGGGTGTCGGAGAGCAGGACGAACTCCTGCCGCCGGTCGTCGGTGACGTGGCCGGTCCGGGTGAGGAACCCGATGGCCCTCCACCATTCGTCCTCGGTGAGCCGGACCTCGCGCAGGAAGGCGTGCAGGTGCCGTACGAGCGCGCGCATCAGCTCCCTGAGCCGGGGGTCGGCGCAGCCGTCGAACGAGCGCAGCACCCGTTCGAGGAGCTCCTCTTCGCGCCGCTCCTGCTCGGCGGCCTGCTCGGCGGCGGCGGTCTCGTCGGGCGTCGTGCGGTCCTGGGTCATCGGGGCTCGGTCCCTTCCCATGCCGCCCGCAGCAGGGCGGCGAGGTCGTTGGCGGTGACGGGGCGCGGGTTGTTCGCGGGGACGGCGGCGAGGACGGCCGGGACGGCGGCCGCGATCCCGTCCTCGGGCATGCCCAGGTCGCGCAGGGCGGTCGGGGCGCGCAGCCGGGCGCGCAGCCGGTTCAGCCCGGCGATCGCGCCGTCGGCGCCGAAGGCGGTGGCGATCCGGGCTTCCGCATCCGGGGCGGCGGGCGCGTTGAAGGCGAGCACGTGCGGCAGGACGACCGCGTGGGTCTGCGCGTGCGGCAGGTCGAACATCCCGCCCAGCACGTGGCAGACCTTGTGGTGCAGCCCGGACCCCGCCGACGCGAACGCGACCGCGGCGAGATAGGAGCCGTACAAGGCGTGCTCGCGGCCCGGCAGCCCGGCGGGGTCGGCCATCACCTGGGGCAGGCCGATCCGCAGCGCCCGGATGCCCTCGCCGGCCAGCGCCCGGTCGATCGGGTCGGCGCGCGGGCCCCACATGGCGTCCACGCAGTGCGCCAGCGCGTTGAGCCCGGACGCGGCGCTGAGGTCGGCCGGGAGGGTGAGCGTGAGCGAGGCGTCGTAGACGACCGCGCGGGGCAGGACCCGGTCGTCGGTGCCGGTGGTCTTGCGGCCGTTCTCGGTGAGGCCCCAGACGTCGGTGGCCTCGGAGCCGGCGTAGGTCGTCGGGACCGCGACGATCGGCAGCCCGGTGGTGAGCGCGACCGCCTTGGCCAGCCCGGTGGTGGACCCGCCGCCGACGCAGACGAGCGCGTCGGCGCGGTGCTCGCGGGCCGCCGCGCGGGCGCGTTCGGCGACCGGCAGCGGCACGTGCATGGCGGTCTCGTGGTGCCAGTGCGCGACCGGCAGGCCGCCCGCGACCCGCCGGGCGGTCTCCGCCCCGCCCTTGGCGGCGATCGCCATCACGCGGGACGCTCCGAGCGCGGCGATCTCCTCGGCGAGCGCGGCGGCGGCGTCGCCCGGGGCGAACCGGACCCGCTGGGGCAGGGTGCGGTGCTCGAAGCGCAGCCGCTCGTCGGATTCGGGCGTCATCGTCATAGGGGCGATCGTCTCCGCTAGGCGTCGTCACCGTCGTACCCAAAGATCCGGCCGTCGGCCCCGCGGGCTCGCCGCGAGCAAAATTGAATAATTCTTGTAGGAAATATCAGCTACTCTCGGAGGCATGGCCGACCATGTCGCTGACAGCGCAGCCGAGCCACTGATCGCCGTGGTCGGCGGCGGTGCGAGCGCGACACTGGTGGCCGCGCATCTCCTGCGCCGCACCGGCCCGGTGCCGCGGCTCCTCCTCATCGACGGGCGGGGCCTGCACGGGCGCGGCCAGGCGTATTCCACCGACGACCCGAACCACCTGCTGAACGCCCGCGCGGCGAACATGAGCGGCGTCGAGGGCGACCCCGGCCACCTCCTGGACTGGACGCGCGCCCAGGGGATCGAGGCGTCCGGAGAGGACTTCCTCCCGCGCCCGCTGTACGGCCGCTACCTGCGCGACCTCCTCGACACCTCGGCCCGGGCACGGCCCGGCCACCTGACCGAGCTGACCGGCACCGTGCTCTCCCTCGATGCCGGGCCCGCCGCCAAGGGGTGGACGCTCCGCCTCGCCGACGGCACGTCCCGCGCGGCGGACGCCGTCGTGCTGGCCGTCGGCAACCAGGCGCCGGGCCGCCTGCCCTGGGCGCCGCCCGCCCCCCGGTACATCGCCGACCCGTGGCGGCGCGGAGCGCTGGACGCCATCGACGACGACGCGCCCGTCCTCATCGTCGGCACCGGGCTGACCATGGTCGATCTGGCGATCAGCCTGAGCGGGAGGCGTCCGGGCCGCGTCGTCCACGCCGTGTCCCGGCACGGGCTGCTGCCCCGCGCGCACCATCCGCCGCCGCGCCCGCCGGAAGCCGGACTCGTCCTGCCCCCCGAACCGATGACGCTGCGGGAGCTGCTGCGCTGGGCCAGGCTCGCCGTCCGCGGCAACGGCGGGGAGTGGCACGGCTTCGTCGACGCCGTCCGGCCGCACGTCCCCGCCCTGTGGGGGCGGCTGTCGGACGCCGACCGGCGGCGCTTCCTCGGCCTGGTCGCCCGGCACTGGGAGGTGCACCGCCACCGGATCCCGCCGGCCTCCGCCGCCCGGATCGAGGCGCTGCGCGCCGAGGGCCGCCTCCGCGTCCACCGCGGCCGCGTCGAGGACGTCCGGGCGGGCGCCGGCCACGGGCTCACCGTGCGCGTCGCGACCGAGAGCGGGGCCTCGGAGCTGGAGGTCGGCTGGCTGATCAACGGCACCGGCCCGGCGGGCGGCCCGGCGACCGACCCGTTCCTGTCGAGCCTCGTCACCGCGGGGGTCGCCCGTCCCGGACCGCTCGGCCTCGGGCTGGACGCGGACCCCGACGGCGCCGTCCGCGACGCGGCGGGGCGGCCCCACGGCGACCTGTTCACCCTGGGGCCGCCCCTGCGCGGCGTCCGCTACGAGACCACGGCCATCCCCGAGATCCGGGCCCAGGCCGCCGTTCTCGCCGGCCGCCTCGCCGCCCTCGGCCGCTCGCCCCGCCGGCAGGTCGAACGGGTCCCCTGAGCGGCGCCGCCGGCTTCCCGGGGACGTCCTCGCGTCAGCCGGCCGTGGCGGGAGCCGCGCCGCGCGCCAGGTCGCCGAGGACGCGCCACGTCCTGGCCTGGTCCGCCGGGCCCGTGATGCCGGTCTGGGTGAGGACGACCTCGGTCGCGCCGGCGTCGAAGTAGCGCCGGACCGCGGCGGCGATGGTCTCCTCGTCGCCCGCGACGAGCAGGTCCGCCGCCTTCGATGCGCCTTCCAGAGCGACGACCCGCTGGTAGGAGGGGACGCGGTCGTAGAAGGCGAACTGCTGGGCGGCGGCCGTCCGCGCGGCGTCGACGTCGCCGGTCACCACTCCGGGGACGAGGGCGACGACGCGGGGAGCGGGGCGACCGGCGCGCGCGGCGGCCGCGGTGATGGCCGGGACGATGTGCTCGCCCAGCGTCCGCGGACCGGCCAGGAACGGGAGCGTGCCGTCGCCGAGCTCGCCGGTGACGCGCAGCGCCTGCGGGCCCATCGCGGCGACCAGCAGCGGAACCGCCGGCTCCGCGCCCGGCACGGCGGCGGGCATCGGCGGCGCGGCGGTCAGCGTCTCGCCGCGGAAGTCCGCGGTGCCGGTCTCGGTCAGGGAGCGCAGCACGGTGAGGAACTCGGCCAGCCGCGCGACGGGCCGGTCGTAGGGCACGCCGAACACGGGCTCGACGAACGCCTTGGCCCCGAGCGCGAGGCCCAGGTGGAACCGGCCGCGCGTCGCGGCCTGCGAGGTCTGCGCCTGGCTCGCGACCAGGATCGGGTGCCTCGCGAAGATCGGCACGGCCGACGTCCCCACGGCCAGCCCGGGGGCCTCCCGGCCGACCAGGCCCGCGAGCCCCACCGCGTCGTAGTCGAACCGCTGCCCGAGCCAGACCGAGCCCAGCCCCGCCGCCTCGGCCTCTTTCGCCGCCGCCACCGCCTCGTCGACCGCGTTGCCGGACGGGCCTGGATGAAGCGCTACTCCGATCGTCATGTCGGCGGCAACCCGCCCCGGAGACCCACTATTCCCGTCGGGAAACTAGAAATTTCGCCGGTGCGGCGCGCTCACCAGACACCGCGTCGGCGATGATCCGGCCGAGCAGCGGCGCGAACTTGGCGCCGTGCCCCGAGCAGGGCGAGGCGACGGTGACCCCGCCTACGCCGTCGATCACGAAGTCCTCGGTGGGGGTGTTGGTGAAGAGGCAGGTCGTCTCGGCGTACGGCTCGGGGACGAGCCCGGGCAGGGTCCGGCGGACGTACGCCGCGACCCGCGCGCGGTTGGCGGGGTCGACCTCCCCGCTCTGCGCCGCCGCGCTGCGGATCGGCCGGCCGCCGTTGTACTCGGCGACCTTCAGTCCGGTCCGGCCGCCGGGGAGGGCGGCGTCGCGCCCGCCCGGCAGCCCGTAGACCAGCATGGACGGGATCCCGTGGATGAACGTCGGCCACGGTCCGTCCGAGCCGGCGCGGTAGGGGAAGTGGTAGGCGTTCTCCTGCATCACCCGCAGCGGCGGGAACGCCGCCAGGAAGGACTCGGGCAGAGCCAGGTCGCCGAGCAGGTCGGGGAGCCATCCGCCGGCGGTGACGACGGCCTTCTCGGCCTCCTCGGCGCGCCCGTCCGCTCCGACCACCCGGAGGCCGGCGCCCGCGCGCTCGACCGAGGCCACCGGCCACCCCGTCTCGACGCGGGCGCCGTCGGCCCGCGCCAGCCGCAGCATGGCCGCGACGGCGGACTCCGCGTCGATCACCCCGGCGTCCGGGTGCCACAGCACGTCCGCGCCGCTGTCGCCGAAGTCGAACTGCGGCCAGCGCGCGGCCGCCTCGGCCACGGTGAGCAGCTCGTGGTCGACGCCGACCTCCTCGAACACGGCCGCCAGCGCCGCCGGGTCACGGTCGGCCCCGAAGTCCACCGAGCCCGTCGGGGTGACGAGGCGCTCCCCGGCGAGGCGCTCCAGCTCGTCCCATTCGAGCCGCGCGTCGACGACGAGCCGGGCGTAGAACGGGTCGGGGTAGGCGTACCGGAGGATGCGCGCGGACCCGTGCGAGCTGCCCTCGCCGTTCGCCGGAGTGGAGCGTTCCAGCACGGTCACCTCGTGACCGCGCCGGGCCAGCTGCCAGGCGGCCGCGGCGCCGGCGAGGCCGGCTCCGACGACGATGCAGGTGCTCATCGGGCTTCCTCCTTCGCGGCGAGCGCGCGCCGGTCGGCCGGGGACCGGCGAGCCGCCGGACCGGTCAAGGACACGATCTCAGAAGCCGGCACCGGCCGCGCGACCGCCCGGCGCCGGCGGCCTACCGGGGCGCCCGGGCCAGCACCAGCAGGACGCCCGCGCCCGAGACCGCCATACCGGCGATCACGCTCGCGGTGATGCCCTGCCCGAGGATCGGCACCGCGAGCACGGCCGTCACCGGCGGCACCAGGTACAGCAGGCTGGTCGCCGCGCCGCCCGTGCCGCGCCGCAGCAGGACGAACAGCAGGACGAGCGCGCCGATCGAGTTGACGACCGCCAGCCACGCCAGCGAGCCGAGCGCCTGCCCGGTCAGCGGGATGCGCAGCCCGCCGTGCGCCATCGCCAGCGGGAACGTGGTGAGTGTCGCGCCGAGGAGCTGCACGGTGGTCCCCGTCCGCAGGTCCACCGAGCCTCCGAACCGCTTCTGGTAGAGCGTCCCGGCGGCGAGGCCGGCCAGCGCCAGGCCCGTGTAGGCGTACCCGGCGGTCCGCGCTCCGCCCGACAGGTTCCCGCTGACGCAGACGACGACGCCCGCCAGTCCCAGCGCGAGACCGGCCCACTGCCGGCCGGTCAGCCGCTCGGAGAACATCGGGACGGCGACCGCCGCGACGATCAGCGGGCAGGCGCTCAGGATCAGCGACGACAGCCCCGCCGGCACGCCGTGCGCCAGCCCGAAGAACACGCCGCCGAGCTGCACCGTCTGGAGCAGCACGCCCGTCACGAGCAGGTGCGCGTACGTGCGCCGCTCCCTCGGCCACGGCGCACGGGTGGCGAGGGAGACCGCTCCGAGGACGGTGAACGCGACGAGGAACCGCCAGGCGACCAGGGCGAGCGACGCTCCGCTGCGCGCCCCGAGCGTCCCGGCGAGGTAGCCGCTGCTCCAGATCGGCACGAACACGACCGGCAGGGCGGCCGCCGCGAGCCGCCCGGCGGCCCGTCCGCGCGCCGTCCCGGCGGGCTCGCGGCATTCGGACGGCGCGGCCGCCGGCCCGGCGCTCACGCGAGGCGGCCGTCGGCCGGAAGGACCGGCGCCGCGACGGGCACGGTCCCGGGGTATTTCAGTCCGGCGCCGGTGTTGAGGACGACGACGCGCTCGTCCTCGCCCAGCCAACCTGACGCCCGCAGCTTCCGGGCGGCGGCGAACGCGGCGGCGCCCTCGGGGCAGACGAACGCCCCCTCCAGCGCGGTCACCTCCCTCAGCTCGGCCAGCAGCTCGTCGTCGGTCACGGCGACCGCCGTGCCGGACGTCTCCGCCAGCGCGTCGAGGATGAGGAAGTCGCCCAAGGGCTTGGGGACGTTGATGCCGAACGCCACCGTGCTCGCCTTCGCCCAGGGGCGCGTCGTCCGCTCGCCCCGCTCGAACGCCTCGACGACCGGGGCGCAGCCCTCCGCCTGCACGGCCACCAGGCGCGGGAGCGGGCCGGAGATCCAGCCCAGCTCGCGCAGCTCGGTCAGGGCCTTGTGGATCCCGATCAGCCCCACGCCGCCGCCCGTCGGATAGAGGATCGCGTCGGGCGGCGTCCAGCCGAGCTGCTCGGCGATCTCCAGGCCCATCGTCTTCTTGCCCTCGATGCGGTAGGGCTCCTTGAGCGTCGAGGCGTCGAAGACCCGGCCCCCGGACGCCGCGACCAGCGCGCCGACGACCCGACCGGCGTCGCTGATCAGGCCGTCGACCAGGTGCAGGTCGGCGCCGGCCGCCGCGCACTCGCGCCGGGTGATCTCCGGGGCGTCGACCGGCATCACGATCGTGGCGGTCAGGCCGGCGCGGGCGCCGTAGAGGGCCCACGCGGCGCCGGCGTTGCCGTTGGTGGGCATCGCGAGGCGCTCGACGCCGAGCTCCGCCGCCCGCGACACCCCGACGGCCGCCCCGCGCGCCTTGAACGAGCCGGACGGGAGCAGCCCCTCGTCCTTCATCAGCAGCCCGGGCAGCCCGATGCGCTCGCCGTACCGGGGGACCGGCAGCAGCGGCGTCATCCCCTCGCCCAGGCTCACCACCGCCTCCGGGCTCCCGACGGGCAGCAGCTCGTGGTAGCGCCAGAGGTCGGGCGGTCGTCCCGCGACGTCCTCCGGGCGCACCGCCGCGCGGACCGCGGGCAGGTCGTAGCGGGCGAGCAGCGGCCTCCCGCATTCGGGGCACAGGTTCCGCAGGACGCCGGCGTCGCGCTCGGTCCCGCACCAACCGCACTCCAGATGGGAAAGATGGCTGAACGCCATGCTCCGCTCCTCCCGGCGCCCCGATGCCTATTCTCACTAATCTAGTAGGAAATTCGTGGTCGCCGCTTCCCCGCCGTCGCGGTCAGCGCCCGAGGGCTCGGGCCAGGGCCTCCTCGGCCTGCGCGGCGAGGGAGCCGACCAGATCGGCGGCGGACGGCAGGTCCTCGATGAGATCGACGCCCTCGCCCGCCCACCGCGGCAGGGCGGGGATCTCGCCTCGCGCCACGGCGTCCCGGTACGCCTGCCCGGCGTGGGCGTCGGCCGCGAGCTCGTCCTCCCGGCCCCGCCATTCGTCCAGGAAGGGGTGGCCGAGGGTGCGCGCGGTGTACCGCTCCGGCCAACGGGAGCCCCGGGCGATGTCCAGCACCCTGTTGCGCTCGGTGTCCTCCGCGCGCGCTTCGACGAGCGCCTTCGCGGTCGCGGGGTCGACGAGGGCCTCGGCGGTGGCCTGGAAGCGGGTGCCGAGCAGCGCCCCGGCGGCCCCCAGCGCCAGGGCGGCCGCCACGCCGCGGCCGTCGGCGATCCCGCCGGCCGCCAGGACGGGCACCGGCGCCGCCAGGTCCACCACGACGGGCACGAACGGCAGCGTGGACCGCCCGTGCCGGGCGCCGTGCCCGCCGGCCTCGGTGCCCTGCGCGACGATCACGTCCGCGCCCAGATCGACCGCCCGGCGGGCCTCCTCCAGGTCGGTCACCTGGAGGATCAGCGCCGTGCCCGCGCCGCGGACGCGCTCCGCGAACGGGCCGGGGTCGCCGAACGACAGCATCACCGCGCTCGGGCGGTGCTCCAGCGCACGCGCGATCGTCCCGTCGTCGATCGCCCATGCCTGGAAGCCGATGCCCCACGGCCTCCCGGCGACCTCCTCGGCCAGGACCGGCAGCTCGCGGGCCAGCCAGTCCGGGTCCCCGGTCCCGCTGCCCAGCAGCCCGAGGCCGCCGCCGCGCGAGACGGCCGCCGTCAGCGCACCGCCGGCCGACCCGCCCATCGGGGCCAAGGCGATCGGGTGCCGCACTCCGAACATGTCCGTGAACGCCGTCGACAGTGCCATGTCCCGATCATGGCCCACCCGCAGTACCGGTCGCGACGCGGCGCAGACGGACGCCTCGCCTTCTGGCTCGGCCGGGTGGCGGCCGCTTCTCCGGCCGGGCTAGAAGACGAACTCGATGCGGGACAGGGCGATGCCGAACCCGATGAGGGCGCACACTCCCAGGCCCAGCGTGCCGGACAGAAAGCCCCACGCGGTGGCCAGGGCGACCGGTCTGGAAGGCGCCGCCAGCGGCCCCGCCACCCAGCCGAGGGCGGCGCCCAGCGGAGGAAGCCCGCCGATCACGCATGCGCTGAACAGCAGGCGCACCTTGGTCCGGTGGTTGCCCTGCCAGTCGGTGGCGCTCAGGTGATGCGCGGCCGAGGAGGCGGTCTCGGCCCACCACACGATGAAGACCGCCCAGATGACCAGCGCGACGACCGCCAGGCCGACGGCGCCCTTCCGTGAACTGTTCATCGGCGGATCCCTGACGCGGAACGGAGAAGCGGGCGGCGGCGATCGGCCTCGGCCGCCTCCGCTTCAGTACAGTTCACCGTTCTCCTTCCGGCAAGCCCCGGCGACCATTCGCGGTCTCGGCCTCTCACCCCGGCGGGAGCGGTCAGGTCGTGAGCCGGGTCGCGACGTGGGCGGCCGCTTCTGCGATCAGGGCGTCCTTGTAGGGCGCGCCGTATCCGCGGCGGTCGGTCATGACGGCCACCACCAGCGGGGGTGTCCGCGGCGGCCACACGACGGCGACGTCGTTGACACGGCCCCAGTTGCCGTTGCCGGTCTTGTCGGCGACCGTCCATCCTTTCGGCAGCCCGGCGCGGATGCGGGTGGCGCCGGTCATGCTGCGCAGCATCCAGCCCTTGAGCAGGGCGCGCTTGTCCGCGGGCAGCGCGTCCCCGAGGACGAGCGCGCGGTAGTCGGCGGCGATGGCGCGGGGCGTGGTGGTGTCGCGGGGGTCGCCCGGGCCGATCTTGTTGAGCTCCGGCTCGTAGTCGTCCATGCGGCCCACGGTGTCGCCGAGGCCGCGCAGGTAGGCGGTCAGCCGGGCGGGGCCGCCGAGGTCGCGCATCAGCAGGTTGCCCGCGGTGCCGTCGCTGTACCGGATGGCCGCGTCGCACAGCTGCCCGATGGTCATTCCTGTCGCGATGTGGTTCTCGGTGATCGGCGAGATGGAGTCGACGTCGGCCTTGGTATAGGTGACGCGCTTGTCGAGATGGCCGAGCGGGTTGCCGTGCAGCACCGCCGCCGCGGCGAGCGCTTTGAAAGTGGAGCAGAACGCGAACCGCTCGTCGGCGCGGTAGGCCACCGCGGCGCCGGTGCCGGTGGCCACGGCGTAGACGCCAAGGCGGGCGCGGTGCTTGCGCTCCAGTGCGGCGAAGCGCGCATCGTCCGGGGGAGCGGTGGTGCGGCGCTCCGAAGCTGACGGCCTTGGGCTCGACTGGTGCTGGTCGTCGCATCCCGCAAGCGGCAGGAGCGCCGCGCCGAGCAGCAGGGCGCGCCTGGACGGTCCGGACCGCTCGAAGGGCGTCGGGTGGTGGCCGCCTTCGGCTTCGCAAGAGGGTCGCGCGCTGGGCATGGCGGCCATGACAGCACGGCCGTTCCGGCGGCGTCCAAGTCCGATATCGATCATCGATCGATAGCCGGAAGCGTATGTTCGCTGGTGGTCAACAGACGAGGGGCCTCCCGTGTTGGGGCATCGCCCGTCTCTCTGGACTGCGCGCGCTGGGGTTCGTCCTGCTCGGGACGGTCGACGGCGTCGGGCCGCTGCTGTGCGCGGCCGCCGTCCTCGCCCTCGGCGGCGCGCTCTACAACCCCGCCGCGCAGTGCCTGCTGGCCGGGGTCGGCCCCGGCCGCCGGGCGCGCGGGTTCGCCGGCCATGTCGCGATGCAGCACGTCGCGACGGTGTTCGGCCCGGTCATGGGCCTTGCGATCCTCTCCGTCGGCCGAGGCTTCGCTCCTCTGGCCGCGACGGCGGCCGCCCTGTGGGCGACCGGCGGCGTGTTGTTCCTCCTCGTGCCTCACCGCAGCCCGCAACCTGCGGTGAGACGCCGTCGGGAGCTCTTCGCGGGCGTGCGCACGGTGTTCGGCGACCGCTCCTTCCTCCTCTTCGCGCTGGCGGCCTCGCCGACGACGCTGCTGGCCAACGGCATGCTCACCGCCGTCCCGCTCCTGGACTTCACTCCGGCGGCGGCGACGCTGTGCTTCTGCGTCCTGGCCGCGGTCGCGGCGGCCGCCCAGCCCTTCGTGGCCGCCGGCCGTCGCGGCGAACGTCCCTGTGTGCTGCGCCTCGGCCTGCTGTGCACGGCGTCCTGCAGTCCGCCGCCGGGCTGTTCTCCTTCGCGGGCGACCTGCTCATCGGCCGGCTCTTCGACCTGGGCGCGGTCGCCGCGACCGCGGCCCTGATCGGCCTCGGCGCGTTCGCGCTCGCGGCCGCGATCGGTGTCCGCGACCCGTGAGGAGCGGCGGACGAGCCGGACGAGCCGGACGAGCGCGGACCGAGGTAGCGAGCGGCACGGCCAGGTGGCCATCCGGGCGTCGACCGTTGGCCGATTCGGCGTGCGGGTGCCCGTTCCTAGGCTCGCGAGCATGTTCCGTTCCGCGCGCCGCCGCAGGTTCGTGCCCGCCCTGGCGCTGTTCCTGCTCGCGCCCCTGGTGGGGGAGTTCCTGCTCGGCAACCAGCCGATCACCGATCTGTCCGGCCTGGTCATGCTGGCCCCGCTGTACGGCGGCGGCGCGCTGCTGGTGCGCGAGACGGCGCGGCGGACCGGGCACGGCCGGCCGACGATGATCGTCCTTGCCGTCGCCTACGCGCTGATCGAGGAGGGCCCGGTCGACCAGATGCTGTGGAACCCGCACTATGGCGGGTTCGACATGGGCTCGGCTTACGCGGCCACGCACATCCCGCTGCTCGGCACCAGCGTCGAGATGCTGGAGGACGTCGTGTCGATGCACACGATCTGGAGCATCTGCGTCCCGATCGCGCTCGTCGAGGCGTTCACGCGCGAACCGCGCCGGCCGTGGCTCGGGCGGGCCGGGCTGCTCGCCGCCGGACTGCTCTTCGTGGCCGCTTCGGTCCTGCTGGGCGTCGCGCAGGCGCGGTCGGAGCACTTCGTCGCCTCGCCGCGCCAGTTCGCCGTCGCGGGCATCGCGATCGTCGGGCTGATCGTCGCGGGATTCGTCCTGGGACGCCGTCCGGCGGCCAAGCCGCAGGTGGACGCGGATGCGCCGAGCCCGTGGACGGTCGGCGCCGCGGCCTTCGCCGTCACGAGCCTCTACTGGCTGCGCGACCGGCTGCCCGAGGGGCTCTCGGTCTGGTGGCCGGTGGCGGCGTGGTTCGTCGTGCTCGGCGCGGCGGTCGCGGTGTGCGCGCGCTGGTCGCGGAGCCGCGGCTGGGGCCCGTCCCATCGTCTGGCGCTGGCGGGCGGCGCGCTGCTCACCTATGTGTGGGTGGGCTTCACGCACGCCGAGGAGATGGGCGTCCCCGTCGCGACCGCTCTGACCGGGAACGCCGTCTTCGGGACGGGGGCGGTCCTGCTGCTGCTGGCGGCGGCCGCCCGCGCCCGCCGCCCGTCGGCCACTGCCTGATGCGGCTGCTCGCCATCGACGCCGTGTTCGGCCAGAGCAACCACCGCTACCTGGCGGTGGGAGCGGGCAGTGCGCGGATCACGACGCCTACGAGCCGGTCGCTGGAGACGTACCCGTAGTGCCGGGAGTCCCAGCTCGTCGGACGGTTGTCGCCCAGGACCACCAGGGAGCCGCGCGGCACGGTGGTTCCGGCGATCCCTTCCACATCCGGGTCGGCCCAGTCGGCGGGGAGCGTGTCGCCCTGCACGGCCACGACCCGCTTGAGGAGCAGGGTCCCTCGCCGGGCGGCCGGACGCCCGTTCCCGTCCGTCCCGTCCTGCCCGTCCGCGGCCCAGAAGAGCACCACCTGGCCGCGGCGGGCGCGCCTCGTCCTGCGGACGAGCACGCGGCCGCCGGACCGCAGGCCCGGTTCCATGCTCGCGCCGTCCACGGTCGTGACGATGAGGACGCGGCGGACCGCCAGCGCCAGCAGCCCGGCGGCCATCAGCGTTCCCGCGGCGGAGCGCGCGAGCGTCACGGCACCTCCTGCTGGTAGCCGGCGGCCTGCATGCGGAAGAGCCGGGCGTAGCCGCCGTCCGCCGCGAGCAGCGCGTCGTGCGTCCCGTGCTCGACGATCCGCCCGTCCCGCAGGACCGCGATGCGGTCGGCGTCGCGGACGGCGCTGAGCCGGTGGGAGATCAGCAGGCTGGTGCGGCCCTCGCGGTGCTCCCGCATGCGGGCGTGGACCTCCTGCTCGGCCTCGGGGTCGAGGCCCGAGCTGGGCTCGTCGAGGATCATCAGGTCCCGGCCCTCCCGCACCAGCGCGCGGGCCAGCGCGAGCCGCTGCCACTGCCCGCCGGACAGCACGACGCCGGTCACCGGGTCGTCCTGGTCCGCCCCGAGCACGAACATCCGGGTGAGCGGGGTGTCGTAGCCGCGCGACAGCGAGGAGAGCGTGCCGTCGATGCCCGCCCGGACGGCCGCCCGCCGGAGGCGGTCCTGGTCGCCGAGCGCGGTGAGGTCGCCGAGCGCGATGTTCTCACCGGCCGTCATGTCGTAGTTCATGTGGTCCTGGAACACCGCGCTGATGCGCTCGCGCAGCCGCGCGGGCGGGATGTCGCGCAGGTCGACGCCGTCCCAGAGGATCCGGCCCTTGGTCGGGTCGTACATCCGGCAGAGCAGCTTGACGAGGGTGCTCTTCCCGGCGCCGTTGAGGCCGACGAGCGCGACGGCGCTTCCCTGCGGGATCGTCAGGTCGACGCCTTGCAGCACCCACGGATGGTCGTCGCTGTAGCGGAACCAGACGTCCTGCAGTTCGATGCCCTTTCGCAGCGGCGGCGCCTCCCCGTCCAGCGCCTTCGGCAGGTCGGGCTCGGCGTCGGTGACGGCGATGAAGTGGGTGAAGGCCAGCAGCCGGGCCTGCCCTCCGGAGATCGCCGCGGTGAGCGTCCCGAGCGCCCCCTGCACGCCGACGACCGCCGCGAGGAACATGGACACGTCCCCGATGCCGATCTCGCCGCGCCGCGCCGCCGTGACCGCCCACCACAGCCCGGCCCCGGCGGCCGCCGCGCTCATGACCGTGAGCCCGCCCTGCGTCCGGAGCTCGCGCAGGTCCATCCGCCGGCTCTCGGCGTTGGCGCTCCGCCGCTCCCGCATCATCAGCCCGCGCAGGAACGCGCCGATGCCGAAGAGGCGGATCTCGGTGGCGGCGGCCGTCCCGGTGAGGAGCTGCCCGTAGAAGTACTCGCGGCGGTGGTACCGCTCGATGCTCCACTCCATCGCCGACCGGCGCCGGGTGAGCAGGATCTCGGCGGCGAGCGCGGGGACCGCGGCGATGAGGACGACGGCGGTCATGGCCGGGCTGATCAGGAGCAGGGAGCCGAGGAAGCCGAGCAGGGACGCCGCGCCGCCGAGGCCGCCGCCGATGCCGTCCACGATCTCGGGGACCCGGCCGACGCCCTCCTGGGCGAGCCTGAGCCGGTCCTGGTAGGCGGGGTCCTCGAAGTTGCGCAGCCCGACCTGCCGCTCGGCCGCGGCGAACAGCCGGTCGGTCCCGGCCAGGCCGGCGGACCGGCCGATCTGCGCCCTCAGGTAGTGGACGGCCACCGGCAGGGCCGCCGCGGCGAGCCCGGTCGCGGCCAGCCCGAGCGCCGGCCCGCCGACCGCGCCGTGCGGGGTCGTCAGCCGGTCGATCACCGTCTTGGTCAGCCACGCGGTCGCGACCGGCGCCGCGGACGCGGCGAGCGTCAGGACGACGAAGAGCGGCGCGCCGACCCTGGCCGACCGCAGGATGAGCGCGACGGCCCGCACGGCGGCGGCCCACAGGCCGGCGGCGCCGACGCGCATGCCGCCGGCGGGGGAGTCGCCCACCGCTCAGTGCCTGCCGGCGGCCTGCCCGGACGGCCGCCGCGCCCCCGGCGGGTCGGGCAGGTCGCCGACCCGTCCCGCCGTGGCGAGGACCCGCCGGTCGCCGACCAGGTACAGCGCCGGGGTCCAGGTGTTGCGGAACGCCCGCGCCACCGGCCCGCCGTCGGCCTCGGCCGCGACGACCCGCGCCACCGGGTTCAGCGTCCGCACGGTCTCCGGGTCGTCCCCGCCGACCACCACCAGCACGTCGTCGCGGTCGAGCCGGCGGGCCCGCTCGACGAGCTCGGGCAGCAGGTCGTGGCAGGCCGGGCAGTCGGCGGACAGGAACGCGACGACGCCGCCGAGGACGTCGTGATCCACCGGCTCGCCGTCCGTCGTCACGGCGGCGAACTCCCCGATGGACGCGCCCGGCCCCAGCTCGAACGGCAGGTCCGCCGCGGCGGGGCGGCCGGCGTCGGCCCGCAGCCGCCGCAGGATCCCCATCGTGAGCAGCATGTTCAGCAGGCAGGCCACGCCGAGCAACACCACGGCCGCCACCAGGTAGGGCATCGGGAACTCCTCGCGAACAGGTCGATCGATCTCGTCGAAGGGGGTGGACAGGAGCCCGCCCGCGTCCCGCGCTCCTTCTTTCCGGGCGCCGGACGGCGGGCCTCGGGCGCCGGGCGGCGGCGGCCCGCGGTGCGCGCCGCCGCCGCCCGGACCCGTCCCTGGGTCGGGTCAGCAGGAGCTG
Organism: Actinomadura sp. RB99; assembly: GCF_014706005.1. Lineage (NCBI taxonomy): Bacteria > Bacillati > Actinomycetota > Actinomycetes > Streptosporangiales > Thermomonosporaceae > Actinomadura > Actinomadura sp. RB99. Next base: position 107,539 of record NZ_JABMCA010000002.1, read on the forward strand.
CGGATCTTGGTCCACTGGCAGCCGCTGTCCAGGCAGCAGAAGCGGTACCAGTAGCCCGGGTGGCCGGCGGCGTTGCAGAAGTAGCCGCCGCTGCAGGCGGACGCGGTCGCCTTGGGCGCGATCCGGTCGAGAATCCGGTCGACGAGACGGTTCACGGTTTTCTCCCTTTCTTCGGGCATGCTGGGGACACGCATTGAAGCAATGGCTGAAACGGCTTTATCGAAACCGGCTGACCTGCGGTATCACGTCCCTTCGCGGTGAAGTCCCGTGGGGGGCGGGAATGAACCCGGCGACTAGTATTGCTCCTCCCTTCACGCTCCCCGCAAGACCTTGATAATCAGCGGTCGATCACTTGTGAACTTTCGATGACGGACGCCTCGCCCATGATCGACATTTCTCAGGTTTAGCGGCGGCCGGAGGTGATCGGCCCGCCGGGCGGTGCCCGACCGCACCCGGAGGAACGCGTTCCGTCATAGGCCGGATGGACGGCCCGGGCGTGCGGGCGGAGCGGACCGGGCCGCCGGGTAGGGCCGGGCAGAACCGGGCGCCCGTTTCCGGAGTCGTACGACGTATGCGGCGGATCTTGCTCGGCGCGGCGGCGGCCTGCCTCGCGCTCCTCTTCCTCGCCCCGGCGGCGTCGGCGGCGCCCGTGCAGGAGCGCATCCGGTCGTACGCGGTCGATCTGGCGGTGGACCGGGACGGTGTCCTCCATGTCCAGGAGAGGATCGTCTACGACTTCGGGGGCGCGCGCCGGCACGGCATCGAGCGGCGCATCCGGACCGGTCGCGCGTCGATCGGGAACGTGCGCACCGGCAGCCCCGACGCGCCGGCCGGACGGTCCGTCACCCGCTCCAAGGGCGCCGTGGACGTGCGGATCGGCGACCCGTCCACGCTGGTCACCGGCGTGCACACCTACACGCTCGACTACACCGCGAAGCACGCCGTCCGGTCGGACGTCCTGGACTGGAACGCGGTCGGCACCGAATGGAAGGTCCCGATCGACGTGGCGACCGTCCTGCTCCGGGCGCCGGCCGCCTACCGGTCCCTGGCCTGCTACGCCGGGCCCCGCGGTTCGACCGCGCCGTGCGCCGGCGCGTGGAACACCGGGCAGGGCAGCGCGGCCTTCGGGCAGCGGCTGGAAGCGGGGCAGGGCATCACCGTCCGGGCAGTGCTGCCGCACGGCGCGGTGCGGCCGCAGCCGTCCGGGGAGGGCGGCTGGCGGGTCGGCGCGCTCGGCTGGCTCGCGGTCCCGGCGGCGTTGCTCGCCGTCGCGGCCGAGGTGGTGGTGTTCCTGCGCCCCCTCCACTGGGCGGGCATGGACTCCGCCGCGGCGGTCCCCGCCGCCGTGCCCGCGGAACTCACCGTCCTGTGCACCGACTGGGCCGCCGAGGCCGGCGGAGCCGACCTCGGCGCGAGCATCGCCGTGGACCTCGCCGCTCGCGGGCACCTGAGGATCACCCGGCCGGCCGGCGGCGGGCCGCGGCTCCGGCTGACCGGCCCCCGCGACGGCGCGGACCTGCGGCCTTACGAGAAGGCGTTCCTCGACGAGGTGTTCTCCGGCGGCGACGAGGCCGCCGCCGAGGACGTCGACGGTCTCGGGCTGGCCCGGCGCCTGCGTCCGCTGGTGGAGGATGCCGTCGACGCGCACGGCTGGCGGCGGCCCTGGTCGGCGGGCGTGCCCCTGCTGCGGTTCGCGTCGGTGCTGCTGGGTGTGGCCGGGGTCCTGTGCCTGGTCTACGGCCCGGTCGTCGGCGGCGCCGTGACGGACGTGACGGCCTGGGGCGCGGCCCTGCTCGTGGCGGCCCCGGTCGTCTGGGTGCGCTCGCGGCGCATCGACCTCTTCACCCGCCGTGCTCAGCAGCTCAGGGACGAGGCGGACCGCTACACCGGGGGCCTCGTGATCAAGGACGTGCCGGACGCCGAGGACCTCCCGTTCGCGGTGGCGCGGCGATACGCGGGGATCCTCCGCAGGTACGTCGCGCGACGGGGCGGCCCACCCGAGTGGTACACCGACGACGGCCCGGAGAAGGGACTCCAGGACCGCTTCGCCGAGGTCGCGACGGTGTTCGTCGACGCGTCCGCGCGGAAGGCGAAGCGCACCCAGGGGACGCTGCCCCGGACGCTCTCCCCGACCCGGCGGACCAGGTCCGGATGGGGCGGGTCGAGCCACGGCCCCATCGGCGGTTTCGGCGGCGATGGAGGCGGGGGAGGGGTCGGCGGCGGTGACGGCGGCGGGGGAGGCGGCTCCTGGTGAACCCCCCGTCCGGGCCCCGCGCTTTTCGGATCACTGATCCGAAAAGAGGTAGGGTGGCGGCGTGGGACGGCGGAAGACGCGGACCGAGGCGATGCGCGGCGACGTGCTGGCGGCCGCCGGGCGGCTGCTGGAGACGGGCGGCGCCGGAGCGGTGACCACCCGGGCGGTCGCCGCCGGGGCGGGAACGTCGCTGGCGGCGGTGAACGAGCTGTTCGGCGGCAAGGCCGGACTGGCCCGCGCGCTGTTCGCCGACGGCTTCGCGCGGCTGGCGGCGGACCTGCGCGCCCTGGAGCCCACCGGCGACCCCGAGGCGGACGTGCTCGAACTGGCGCTCGCCGTCCGGTCGTTCGCCCGCCGCGCCCCGCACCTGCACGAGGTGATGTTCTCCCGGCCGTTCGCCGAGTTCCGCCCCGGCGCGTCCGACGCCCGCGCCGCCGAGGAGATCCACGCGATCGTCGTCGGCCGGGTCGCGGCCGTCCTCGGGCCCGACCGCGCCCCCGGCTCGGCCCGGGACGCGGCCATCGGCCTGTTCGCGACGGTCCAGGGGCTGCTGGCCCTGGACTCCTCCGGACTGCTGGGCGGCGGTCCGGAGGCGGCCGACCGGCGCTTCCGCCTGACGGTCACCGCGACGCTGCGCGGCCTCGCCGCGACCGCGTCCCGCGACCCCCGTGCCGCCGCCGAGGAGGCACCGTGACCGACGCACGCCCCGACTTCGTCCCCTACGACCGGCCGAGCCCGCTGCTCACCGCCATCGGCGGCTTCCTGCGCCACCGCGACGACCCGCTGCGCGCCCGATTCCTCGTCGAGGGCCCCAAGACCAACGCCCGCGGGCTGCTGCACGGCGGGGTGATCGCCTCCGTCGGCGACGTGGTGATCGGGCACGCCCTGGCCGTCCGGACGGACCCGCCGACACCGCTCATCACCGTCAACCTGTCCTGCGACATGGTCGGGACCGCCAGGGAGGGCGACTGGGTCGACATAGCCGTCGTCCCGACGCGTACCGGACGGCGGCTCGCCGCGGGGACGGCGACGTTCGCGGCCGGCGGGCGCGTCATCGCCAACGTCAGCGCGCTGTTCATGCCGTCCCGCCCGGCCGCGGCCGCCGGCCGACCCTGATCAGCGCGGAGAGCTGCCGTAGACGACGCCGACGACGAACGGGTACGCGGCACCGGCGGAGTCCACGCTCACCGTCAGGGCCGCCGGTTCCCGGACGTGGTACTCCGCGGGCAACGGGCGGTACATCGCGTCGCTCGCCCACGGCCTGTAGAGCCTGCCGACGGTCGCGCCGTAATGCGGGTGCATGAAGTCGAGCCCGCCGGACGGCATCGGCTCCAGCGCCAGCCCCTCGGGCAGTGCGATCGTGAACCCGAAGCGGGTCGGGGCGCCCGGGCCGCGGGCGACCGCGAGCCATGCCGCGCCGTCGGCGGTCGTGAGCGCGACGACGTCGGTGGCGGCGGCGACGCCCGTGAACACCCGCATGGTGGGACGCGGCATGAGGGCGCCGGTGGCGGAGTCCGCCAGGTCCATGCGCATGTGGATCGGCTGCCCGGTCTTCGCCGATACCCACACGCCCTCGTGAACGGACGCTCCGAGAACGACGCCGGGATTCCCCGCCTCCCGTGGCTGGCCGCCCCGCCCCTCTATCGTCAGCGACGCGATTTGCTCCGCGGTGAGACCGCCCTGTTCACCGCTGTATTCACGACCCAGCATGTTTCCCCCCGCTGCGTGAATTCGTGGTCATGGTGCCCGCTCGCGAGATCCGGCGAAGCCCCCTTGCCGTTCGATTCTCGTGGCAACGCGACTGTAACCCGGCATTCAGCGCACTTCTGAGCCCTTTTCTCCGTTTCGGTAGTCCTACCGAAACGGAGAAAAGGTGAGCGGGGTGGCCCGTCGCGCCTCGGTACGTTGACCGACGCGGGCGTCCCCGCCGTCACGATCGTGGTCGTCCCCGCCGTCAGGATCGGCGGGCGTCGGGCCACGCCCGGAGGGCCGTCTCGGCGATCTGCTCCAGCTCGCTCTGCGCGGCGCCGTCACGGGCCCGGGCGGACATGCCTTGCATGACGGCGGCGTAGAAGGAGGCAAGCCCGCGGGCGTCGGTGTGCGCGGGGAGTTCGCCGGTCCGGACGGCGGCCCGGAGTACGTCTTCGAGCGCGCGGGTGCCCGCTTCGCGCAGATCGCGCAGGTGCGCGGCGACGTCGGCGGACTGCGGAGAGCAGTTGGTGGCCGCGCTGATCAGCATGCAGCCGTGCGGGAGGCCGGGCCGGGTGTAGGCGGCGGCCGCCTCGTGCAGCAGGCGCCGGACGGCGTCGCGGGCGCCGGTCTCCTCGGCGAGCGCGCGCCGGGTGAACGCGGCGTAGGTGCCCAGGTAGCGGTCGAGGGCCTCCAGGAACAGGGCGCGCTTGTCGCCGAAGGCCGCGTAGAGGCTCGGCGCGCCGATGCCGAGCGCCTTGGTGAGCATGGCGACCGACGTGGCGTCGTAGCCGTGCTCCCAGAACACGGCGATCGCGTCCTCCAGTGCCCGGTCGCGGTCGAACGACCGGGGGCGTCCCGTCCTCATGCCCGACATTCTATAGCGATCGATACAGATGTGGGGTAGCGTACTTTTCAAACGATCACTACAGAAGTGAGGGGCGCCCCGATGGTCACCGTGGGACTGTTCATCCGCGTCGAGGCCAGGCCGGACAAGGTCGACGAGGTGGAGGCGAGGTTCAAGGACGTGGTGGAGATCGTGCGCGAGGAGGGGAAAGCCGTCGTCTGGTTCGCGCTACGGCTCGGACCGACGACGTTCGCGATCTACGACGCGTTCGCCGACGACGCCGACCGCCGGGCCCATCTGGAGGCCAACCTGCCGGCCCTGCGAGCCGCCGGCGCGGACCTGTTCGCGGAGCCGCCCACCGTCGAGCACATCGACGTCGTCGCCGGACTGATCCCCGGGCACTGACCCGTCAGGGCGGGCCCCGGCCGCCCGGTCACGGCCGCGGGCCCCATCTCCCTGCCGGGTGATGGGGCTGTGGGGTCCGGGTCGCGGACGCGGCGTCCCTCCGCGGGGTCAGCGGGTGCGGGCGGCGGGCAGGCGGCCGGCGACGAGCGGGACGACGATCGCCGCGGCCACCAGGTGGGTCAGCATGAGGACGGCCCGGGTCGACGGCGCCGCCGGGACGAGGAGGTCGGGCGCGAACGACAGCGCCGTGAGAGCGGCGGTGGCCACCAGGAACGTGCGCTTGGGCGTCGCGGCCCAGCGCCGCAGCGCCACGGCCAGGACGATGCCGATCGCGGAGCACACCAGGGTCAGCTGGGTGAAGCCGAGCAGCGGGATCGGCTCGCCGTCGACGTCCAGGGAGATCCCGGCGGCGTCGGCGACGGCGGCGATGCCCGTCGTGGCCACCGCGGCGGCGACGGCGGCGAGCCCGCCGGTGCGCCACAGCGCGACGGCGCGGGGCGAGGTCGTGGCGGTCGTCGACGGAGCGGTGGTGTAGCCGGTGATGCTCATCTGCTTGCCCTTTCGTCTTTGTACGAGGCGCTGTGTTCGTAGGAGAGACCGGGCATGCCGAGCGAACTCATCGGTCGGATCGGGGCGATCTGAGATTTTTTTCCGGCCACGGCTGCGCCGGGCCGTTCGGGGATCAGGCGGCGGCGGTGCGCAGGGCCGCCCGCTTCAGTTCGCCCCGCAGCGCCGCGAGCGACACGGCTCCGACGAGGAGGGTCCCGTCCGGGAACCGGAAGACCGGCACCGGCGGGCCGGACGGCGCGAGATCCGCACGGGGCCGCTCGCCGTCCTTCCCGGCGTCCCAGGGCACGCCGACGGCGCATGCCAGGCTCCGCAGCACGCCCGCGTCCGCGATGTCCAGACCGTCGGTGAAGTGGGCGCGGTACAGGCGGGCGGCCATCTCCTCCGCCCTGCCGTGCGCGGCCGCCAGCGCGATGAGCCGATGGGCGCGGGAGGTGTCGGCGGGCACGATCCGGTCCGTCCTCATCACCAGCCCGTCGGCGGCCGCCGCCCGCGCGATCTGCTCGGCGCGCGCGGTGGGGGCGAGCGGGGACGGGCCGCCGTCCAGCGGCGTCCCCGCTGAACGGACGGCGGTCTGGTACGGCCTGAAGACCACCGTCAACGCGCCGCCGCCGGCCCGGTGCTCCTCGGCGGCCCGGCGGAAGCGGGCGTAGCCGAGCGCCGACCAGCTGCAGGCGATGTCGTGGGTGATCTCAACCTTCATCGGCCTTGTCCTTTACTGGCGGCACGGATCGTTCCGTGCCGCTTCAGGATGCCGGGGCCCGCGAACCAAGTCAACACGGAACGTTCCGTATCGCCTAGACGGTATGCTGGGCCCATGTCCCCGAGACGTCCCGATCGCCGCAGTGAAGAGGCGGCCAAAGCCGTCGTCCAGGCCGCCATGGAGCTGTGTCAGGAGGTGGGGTACCGCAAACTCAGCATCGAGGGCATCGCCGCCCGCGCCGGCGTCGGCAAGAACACGATCTACCGCTGGTGGCCGTCCAAGGCCGCCGTGCTGCTGGACGGGCTGCTGACCACCTGGAGGACGGACGCGACGTTCCCGGACACCGGCGACTTCGTCGCCGACATCAAGACGCAGATGGCGGCGGCCTCGCGCATCCTCGGGGACCCGGACGTCTTCCCCCACTACCGCGCGCTGATCGGCGAGGCCCAGCACGATCCCGAGATCCACCGGGCCCTGTGGGACAGCTTCATCGGCCACCTGGCGGGCGCCGCCGCCGACCGCATCAGGATCGCGCAGCGCGAAGGCCAGGTCCGGGCCGACGCCGATCCGGACCTGGTCACCGAACTGCTCTACGGCGCCGCCTACTACCGCCGGCTGCTCACCCCCCGCGCCGCCGACACCGACCACATCAACGCCATCGTCGACCTCGCCTTCACCGGAATCGCCCCGCCCGCCGAGTAGACGCGGAGGCGCCGCGCCGAACGGCACCCGGCATAGTGAGGAAGGACGGGGTCGTTCAGCGAGGACTCGAGGGGGAGCGAACGATGTCCGGACCGGGAGCGCCGCCGCCTGTGCGGCATCCGATCTTCGCGCGGTTCTACGCGCGCATGTCACCGCTGATGGAACGCGGCCTCGGCCGGTACCGGACGAGGCTCCTGCACGGCCTCTCCGGACGCGTCCTGGAGGTCGGGGCCGGCGCCGGCGCCAACTTCGATCACTATCCGGCCGAGGTCACCGGCGTCCTGGCCGTCGAACCGGAGGCCCGGCTGCGGCGGGTGGCCACCACCGCCGCACGGCGGGCACCGGTGCCGGTGGAGGTCGTCGACGGCCTCGCCGACCGGCTGCCCGCCGACGACCGGTCCTGCGACGCCGTCGTGGCCTGCCTGGTGCTGTGCACGGTGCCCGACCCGGCGAACGCCCTCGCCGAGCTCTTCCGTGTCGTGCGGCCCGGCGGGCAGCTCCGGTTCTTCGAGCACGTCCAGGCCGGCGAGCCCGCCCGCCGGCGCATGCAGCGCCTCGCGGACGCCACCGTGTGGCCGATCGTCAGCGGCGGTTGCCACACGAGCCGCGACACCGCGGCGGCGATCGCGAACGCGGGCTTCGTCATCGACGACCTCGAAACGCTCCAGCACTCCGACACCGGCATGCCGTTCCCCGCCGCTCCGCAGATCCTCGGCACCGCCCACCGGCCGGGCAACGGATGACCGCGGCCCGGCAGTGGCCCGGCAGTGGCCCGGCAGTGGCCCGGCAGTGGCCCGGCAGTGGCCCGGCAGTGGCCCGGCTGCGGCCGGGCCGCGCGACCGGAGCGGCCTGCCGCGGCCGACCGCCTGACCGGGGATTCAGCAACAACTCGACCCGGTGGCGGACCGGGAAGGCTCGTCGTCGCCCGCCTTCTCGCCGGTCGTGCAGCAGGCGGAGTCACCGGCCTTGGCGAGGGTGCCGGCGTCGGCCTTGACCGTGTAGACCTCCCAGGGTTCGCCGCCGGGGCCGTGGACCCAGACCTTGTCCTGGAGCGCGTAGCAGCACGAGGTGCCGTTCTCCTCCAGCGTGGCGAGCCCGGCGCCGGCGAGCCGCCGTGCCGCGTCGTTGACGAGCCCGGAGTCCTCGACCTCGACGCCGAGGTGGTCCATGCGGGTCGGCTCGCCGTCCTCGCCCTCGATCAGGACGAGCTTGAGCGGCGGCTCGGCGATGGCGAAGTTGGCGTAGCCGGGCCGGAGCTTGGCCGGCTCGGCGCCGAACAGCTTGGAGTAGAAGGCGATCGAGCCCTCCAGGTCGGACACGCGCAGGGCGAGCTGGACGCGGGACATGCGGTTCCCCTCGGGTCGTGGGCGGTGCCGGCCGCCCGCCGGTCGGCGGGCGCCCCGGTGAACGCTGTTTAGATGAGCATCTAAGTAGCCGACGGGCCGAGTTTGCATCTCTGAATAGATGGATGTCAAATTAGATGCATGTCCAAGCAGCGGTTGCCGATCGTGAACCCCGCCGACGCCGAGGGGGCGTGCTGCGCGCCCCTGGTCCGCGAGCCGTTGAGCGAGACCGAGGCGGCCGAGCTGGCGCCGCTGTTCAAGGCGGTCGCCGACCCCGTCCGGCTGCGGCTGCTGTCGTTGATCGCCTGCCACGAGGGCGGCGAGGCGTGCGTGTGCGACCTGACCGCGGCGTTCGACCTCACGGCGCCCACGATCAGCCACCACCTGAAGGTCCTCAGGCAGGCCGGTCTGATCGGCTCCGAGCGGCGCGGGACCTGGGTCTACTACTGGCTCAACCCCGGCGTCCTGGAACGGCTGTCGGCGATCCTCGGGCCGCGCGCCACCGCGGCGGCCGTCTCGTGACCGGCACCGGACCGGGCCGCCGCCCCGCCTCGGGGGAGGCCCCGTGACCGAGGCCGCCGGCGTGCCCGAGGTGCTGTTCGTGTGCGTTCACAACGCCGGGCGTTCCCAGATGGCCGCCGCCCTGCTGGACCACCACGCCGCCGGGCGCGTCCGCGTCCGCTCGGCCGGGTCCGCGCCCGCCGGCGCCGTCGATCCCGCCGTCGCCGAGGCGATGGCCGAGATCGGTCTCGACCTGTCCACGGAGTTCCCGAAGCCGTTGACCGGCGACGCCGTCCGGGCCGCCGACGTCGTCATCACCATGGGCTGCGGCGACGTCTGCCCCGTCTTCCCCGGCAAGCGCTACCTCGACTGGCGGCTCGACGATCCCGCCGGGCGGCCGGTCGAGCAGGTGCGGCCGATCCGCGACGAGATCGACGCGCGGGTGCGCGCCCTGCTCACCGAACTCCTTCCGGCGGAGTCGCCGTGACGTGCAGAGCCGCCGCCCGGCGGCGCCGCACGCCGCCGATGGCCGCCGCGACGGGCTAGGGGCGCGACGCGGCGGGCCGTGCGGCGGGTTGGAACACCTCGACGAGATTGCCCGCCGGGTCGCTGAGCAGGATCTGGCGTCCGCCCGGGCCGGAGACGACGTCGCCGCGGAACGCGACGCCCGCCGCGCGGAGGCGGGCGATCTCGGTGTCCAGGTCGTCGACGATCAGGTGGATGCGGTTGCGGCCGGCGTCGGCGGTGTCGGCGGGAGTGGCGCGGGCGCCGGAGCTGGCGGGGCCGGACAGCAGCAGCCGCAGCGGTCCGCGCACCACGTCGGCGAAGGCGGGCGCGGCGCTGTGGCGGAGGGCGAAGCCGAGGTGGCCGGTATAGAAGTCGACGGCCGCTTGGACGTCGTCGACGAGGTAGCGGACGCTGGCGTACTGGTCGGTCGCCGTCATGGGCGGGCCTCCGATGCGAGGGCGAGGACGGGCAGCAGGTAGCGGACGCGCGTGTCGATGTCGGCGGCCGCGCGGGCGAAGGCGGCCTCCTCGGCCTCGCGGCCCCGGTCGTCCGGACCGGTGGGATCGGACGAAGCAGTGGGATCGGGTGGAGTGGCGGGATCGGGGATGCTCCAGTGGATCCGCCGCGTAAGGCCGTCGAACTCGGGACAGACCTCCCGGGCCTTGTCGCACAGGGTGATCACATAGTCGAACCGGCGGCCGTGCAGGGCGTCCAGGTGCCGGGGCCGCTGGCCGGCGATGTCGATGCCGTACTTCTCGCGGAGGACCCGCACCGCGCCGGGATGCAGGGCGGCCTTGGGGCGGGTGCCGGCGCTGATCGCGTTCACGCGTCCGGCGGAGTGGTGGCGCAGCAGCGCTTCGGCGATCGGTGAGCGGGCGCTGTTGCCCGTGCACACCACCAGCACTTCGCACGGGGGCCGGTGGTGCCGCGCGTCCGGGAGCGTCGGGGGCGCGACGAGGCCGCGCAGCGCCGGATGCAGGGCGGCCCCGGTCGCGGCGAGGGCGTGCGCGCAGCGGTCCAGGTCGAGGCGGTAGTAGCTGTCGCGGCCGTCGAAACTGCTGCGGGTCGCGGTGACGAGGCCGCCCTCGCGCAGCAGCCGCAGGTGGTAGGACACCAGGTTCTGCGGTGCGTCGGCCCGCGCCATGAGTTCCCGAACCCGCAGGTCGCCGGTGGCGAGTGCGGTCAGCAGCCGCCAGCGCACCGGGTGGGCGGCCAGGCGCACGAACTCCGGCACGTCGTGACCCGCTCCGCCCGCTCCGCCCGCGCCGGGCGCGCCGTGCCCCGGGACGGCTTGACTCGGTGACCGCATGCTCGGCACGATACATCAAACCAGTTTGATGGAATAGCGGTTGGAGCCGGCGATGCCGTCTGGACCACTCCCGGGGCCCGGGACCGCCGGGACGTCGGCGGCACCGCCCGGCGGCGGTGCCCTCGCGCGCCGGCTGGGGACCGGGGACGCGGTGGTGATCGGGCTCGGGTCGATGATCGGGGCGGGGGTGTTCGCCGCGTTCGGCCCCGCCGCGCGCGCCGCCGGGACGGGGCTGCTGATCGGGCTGGTGATCGCCGCGGTGATCGCCTACTGCAACGCGGTCGCCTCCGCGCAGCTGGCGGCGGCCTACCCGACGTCCGGCGGCACGTACGTCTACGGCCGCGAACGCCTCGGCGACTGGTGGGGCTTCACCGCCGGGTGGGGCTTCGTGGTCGGCAAGACCGCCTCGTGCGCCGCGATGGCGCTCACCTTCGCCTCCTACGCGGTGCCCGGTCCCTGGTGGACGCAGCGCGCCGTGGCCGTCGCGGCCGTGCTGGGGCTGGCCGCGCTCAACTACCACGGAGTGACAAAGACCGTCCTGCTCACTCGCGTGCTCGTCGCCACCAGCCTGATCGCCCTCGCCGTCGTGGTCGCGGGGATCGCGGTGGGCGGCCACGCCGGCACCGCGCGGCTGGGCGGCTGGTCGTCGCTGGGCTCCGGCGGCGCCTACGGCGTTCTTCAGGCCGCCGGCCTGCTGTTCTTCGCCTTCGCCGGGTACGCCCGCATCGCCACCCTGGGCGAGGAGGTCCGCGACCCGCGCCGCACCATTCCCCGCGCGATCCCGATCGCGCTGTTCATCACCGTGGCGGTCTATCTGGCCGTCGGGACCGCGGCGCTGCTGGCCGCCGGGCCGCACCGGCTCGCCTCCGCGACCGCGCCGCTGGCCACCGCCATCGACACCGCGGGCGCCGGCGGTCTGGCGCCGGTGGTGCGGGTGGGCGGCGCACTGGCGGCGCTCGGCGCGCTGCTGGCGCTGATCGCCGGCATCGGACGCACCGTCCTGGCCATGGCCCGCCACCGCGACCTGCCGGGCCGGCTCGCCGCCGTCCATCCCCGCCACCGGGTCCCGCACCGCGCCGAGGTCGCCGTGGCGGCCGTGGTCGGCGTGCTGGTGGCCACCGCCGACCTGCGCGGCGTGATCGGCTTCTCCTCCTTCGGCGTCCTCGTCTACTACGCGATCGCGAACGCCTCGGCGTTCACCCAGCCGGCGTCCGACCGCCGCTGGCCGCGCCCGCTCAACCTGCTCGGCGCCGGCGGATGCCTCGTCCTGGTCGCCACCCTGCCCTGGCCGTCGGTCGTGGCCGGGGTGGGCATGTTCGCGATCGGCCTGGCAGGACGATGGGTGATCCTGCGCCGCCGTACCTCGGCCCAGCCGCCTCCCGGGTAGGCGCCGCGGTCGAGCGAGCCCGGGAGTATCCGCCGCACGCCTCTTTCCCGCGGCGCTTTCATCGTCTATCGTCGATTAACGATGAAAGAGGCGAACGGGCCGCTCGATCGGCCGACGGCGACCGAGTACGCGTCCTGGTTCAAGGCGCTGGCGGACCCGACCCGCGTCCAGATCGTGTCCCTGCTCGCCCGGCAGGGACGGCCGATGAACGTCGGCGAGATCGTCGACGCCGTCCACGTCGGCCAGTCGACCGTGTCCGCGCACCTCAAGGTGCTGGCCGAGGTCCGGTTCGTGCTGGTCGACCGGCACGGCACCGCCCGCTTCTACCGGATCAACACCGCGTGCGTGGAGTGCTTCCCCACCGCCGCCGACCTGGTCATGGGACGTCCCGCACCGGCCGCGCCGACCTGCCCGCCCGAGGAAGAGCCGCCCGAGGGAGACGACTGATGCCCGATTCCGGCACCGGCGGCACGCCCGCCACCGACGCCATCGTCGCTCGTTACTCCGCTCGCGCCCGAGCCGCTCTGGCCGGTGACACACCACAGGACGACTGCGGGAGCGGCGATTCGTGCTTCGGCGCCGCCGCCTACCAGGCCGAGGACGAAGTGCCCGAGGCGGCGCTGCGCGCCAGCCTGGGCTGCGGCAACCCCCTCGCCGTCGCCGACCTCCGTCCCGGCGAGACCGTGCTCGACCTCGGGTCGGGCGGCGGCCTGGACGTGCTGCTGTCGGCCCGCCGCGTCGGCCCGGCCGGGACCGCCTACGGCCTGGACGCCAGCGAGGACATGCTCGCCCTCGCCCGCGCCAACGCCCGCAAGGCCGGCGTCGGCAACGCCCGCTTCCTGCACGGGCGCATCGAGCACGTCCCGCTCGACGACGCCGACGTGGACGTGGTCATCTCCAACTGCGTCATCAACCTCGCCGCCGACAAGGCCCGCGTGCTCGCGGAGGCCTTCCGCGTCCTGCGCCCCGGCGGCCGCCTCGGCGTCAGCGACATCATCGCCGAGCCCGGCCTCGACCCCGGCCGGCGCGCGGCCGTCGAACAGGACGCCGGCTGCCCCGCGGGCACCCTGACCGTCGAGGAGTACCGCCGCCACCTGCTCGCCGCGGGATTCACGACGATCACCGTCACGGTGAACCATCAGGCGGCGCCCGGTCTGCACTCGGCGATCGTGCGGGCCGGGAAGCCGGCGTCCCCGCCCGGCACGCTCATCCGCCCCATGCGCTCCGAAGACGCCGCCGGCGTCCTGGCGATCTATCAGGCCGGTCTCGACACCGGCGACGCGAGCTTCGAGACCAGCGCACCGAGCTGGGAGCGTTTCGACCGCGCGAAGCTGCCCGGCCACCGGTATGTCGTGGCCGACGCCACGGCGGGGGCGGTGCTGGGATGGATCGCCGCCTCCGCCGTCTCCGACCGGTGCGTGTACGCCGGGGTCGTCGAGCACAGCGTCTACGTCCACCCCGACCACCGGGGCCGCGGTCTCGCCTCGGCGCTGCTGCGCGCCTTCGTCGACTCCACCGAGAGCGCCGGCATCTGGACCGTCCAGTCCGGCGTCTTCCCCGAGAACACCGCCAGCCTTCGCCTGCACACCCGGGCCGGTTTCCGCGCGGTCGGCGTCCGGGAACGGATCGGGCGCCACCACGGCCGCTGGCGCGACGTCGTCCTCCTCGAACGCCGCAGCCCGTCCCGGGCCGGCGAGTGCGCCGATGCGGGCGGTCAGGGTTCGAGGTCGACCACGCCCCTGCCGGTCGGGACGTCGAGCGGCACCGAGACCTGATCGTGCACGATCAGCCAGGTCCCGTCGATCTTCTGAAGGCAGTAGGTGACCCGCACCCACATGCCGTCCACCGCCGTCCCGTCCTTGAGCGTGCCGCTGAGACGGGCGAAGGCGTGCCCGAACGCCAGCCCGTCGCCGACGGTGAGCGCCAGATCGCGAACCTCGTACGTCACGTCGCCGAAGACCGCGAACACTCTCGCCCAGTTCTCGAGCTTGGCCTCAACCCCCAGATGCTGCAGCGGCGGCTCGATGTCGAAGGACACGACGCCCGGCGCGTAGGGCCGCTTCAGCGCTTCGAGATCCTTCGCGCGGAGCCCGTCGATGATCTTGTCGATCTGCCCTCGGATCTCGGCCTCTTCGGCCTCGCGTTGCGTGGGTGTCAGCATGTCGGCCTCTCCTTCGCTGGATGTGCGGCTGCGCACAGCAGGAACGCTATGACGTTCAGAGCATGCTGTCGAAGATCAATATTGCTATGACGCTATGCCTTCCGAGGCATCGGGCCCTCGGCCGGGCGGCCTCCTTCGGGCCGGCGCGGGAAGGGGCGGCCGGTAAGGAAGGCGGTAACGGACGCGCGGTAGAGCGTGGGCCACCTCGGTGCGCGTGCGGCTGCTGCGGGACCGGGAGGACATCGTGGTCGCCGACATCGTGCTGATGGACGTCCGCATGCCGATCAAGGACGGCGTCACGGCCACCGCGGAGATCACCGCCCGGGGCCTGCCGGCCCGCGTGCTGGTCCTGACCACCTTCGAGCTGGACGAGTACGTCTTCCCCGCCGTGCGCGCCGGGGCCAGCGGATTCCTGCTCAAGCGCAGCCCGCCGGAGACCCTGTCCGGCGGCGCCTCGACCGCCTCACCGCGCGCGAGCACGAGGTGCTGCTCCACCTGGCCCGCGGGCGGTCGAACGCGGAGATCGCCGGACGGATCCACGCCGCCGAGGCCACCGTCACGACCCACGTCAAGCGGATCCTCGCCAAGCTCGGCCTGCGCGACCGGATCCAAGCGGTCGTCTTCGCCTACGGCCACGGCCTCGTCCGTCCGGCCGGCGGCGAGCGAGGAGGCCCGGCCGCTCCCGGATCCGAGTGACCGGACGCGCCATGGCGCGGTGCACCGGGCGCTCGCCGAGCCCCGGCTACGGGTGGTGCCAGGGGAGCTGCGTGGGCTCGCCGCCGCCGGGGCCGGTGAGCAGCGCGGTGAGCAGGGCCGCCAGCCGCAGCGGGTAGACGGGTTCGGGCGCGTTCTCCAGTTCGGCGATCGGCCACCAGCGGTACTCGCTGATGCTGCGGCGCTCCACGTCGGTGAACCCGGTGGTGTCGATGTCGGTCGCGGCCGTCCGGTACAGGAAGTAGTCGTCGCGGAACATGCCGCGCACCCATCCGGGGAAGTCGGCGTACCCGGACGAGAAGGCGACGGTGGGGCCCAGGTCGCCGGGCGCGGCCACCAGGCCGGTCTCCTCGAGGAGTTCGCGGGCGGCGGCCTCCGCGAGGGTCTCGCCGTCGTCGACGCCGCCGCCGGGGGTGATCCAGCAGTGGCCCGCCTTGGGCCTGCGGTGCACGGGCGGGAACCGCCTGCGGTGCACGCGCGGGAACCGGAAGAGCAGCACGCGTTCGGCGTCGTCCACGAGCAGCACGCGGGCGGTGCGCCGCCGGTACCGGCCGGCGTCGTCCTCGCCGGTGCCGTCGGCGGCCGTCGGTGATCGCATACCCGCCATCTTCCCCCATGGCGGGCGGAGGGACGCCGGCATCGGCTTGCGCGCTCGTCCTCGCCCGGTGTCGATCACGGCGGCCCTTCGCGGCCGCCCGGCGGGATCAGCCGCCCGGGTTCTCCGATTCGCGCCGGGTGAGCACGAGGGGAGCGTCCTCGGTGATGGCGACCGTGTGCTCGGAGTGGGCGGTGCGCGAGCCGTCGGCCGACCGGATGGTCCAGCCGTCGGGGTCGTAGACGATGCGGTCGGTCGTCCGCGCGAGCCAGGGTTCGAGTGCGAGGGTCAGCCCCGGCCGGAGCGTCATGCCGCGGCCCGCCCGGCCCTTGTTGGAGACGTGGGGCTCCTCGTGCATGGTGCGGCCGATGCCGTGGCCGCCGAACTCGGTGTTCACCGGGTAGCCGTAGTCGCTGGCCACCTTCCAGATGGCGGCGGAGATGTCGCCCAGGCGGTTGCCCGGACGCGCCATCTCGATCGCCGCCTCCAGCGCCTCCTCGGTGGCGCGGACGATCCGCAGGTCCTCCTCGGCGGGGGTGCCGACGATGACGGTGCGCGCGGAGTCGGCCACCCAGCCGTCGATGCCGACGGCGATGTCCGCGCTGAGCACGTCCCCGTCGCGCAGCGTGTAGTCGTGGGGGAGGCCGTGCAGGACGGCGTCGTTGACCGACAGGCAGATGACGTTGCGGAACGGGCCGCGGCCGAAGGACGGCGCGTAGTCCCAGTAGCACGACTCCGCGCCGCGCCGCTTGATCATGCCGCGCGCGTGCTGCTCCAGGTCCAGCAGGTTCACGCCCACGTCGGCGACGCGGCCGATCTCGGAGAGCACCTCGGCGACGAAGCGCCCGGCCACGTGCATCCGTTCGATCTCCGCCGGCGTCTTCAGTTCGATCACGAGTACCTCACGTCCCAGGGTGCTGGTATTACTATACCGAAACCTTAGCACTTGCCGGTATAGTAATACCAACCCTATCCTGGGGGCATGGTCCGCCAACCGCTCACACCGGAGCAGATCGAAGCCGGCAGGCGTCTCGGCGCCCTGCTGCGCCACGCGCGAGGGGGACGCGACCTCGCGGAGGTCGCGGACGCGGCCGGCATCTCGCCGGAGACCCTGCGCAAGATCGAGACCGGACGGCTGCCGTCCCCCGGATTCGGCACGATCGTCCGCCTCGGCGAGGCGCTCGGCGTGCCGATCGAGGAGCTGGCGGCCACCTGGCGCGGCAGCGACCTGCCGCTGGAAGCCGTCTCCTAGCCGCCGCCGCGCCGGGCCGCCACGTCATCTACGCCGTCGGGGCGTGGCCCGCGCGGGAGATGGGCATGTAGGTCGGCGCGGGGTCGGTGGTCAGGAAGGTCCGGACCATGGCGCGCACCGTTTCGGGGTGCTCCATCAGCAGCAGGTGGCTGGCGTTCGGCAGGACGGCCAGTTCGGCTGCGGGCAGCGCCCGGTAGAGCGCGATCGTGTGGTCGAGGGTGACGAGGTCGTCGTCGCCCGCCAGGACCAGCGTGCGGGCCTTCACCGCGCGCAGGTCGGACGGGTCGGGGGCCGGTTCGGTCGCGGCCGCGTCCGCGATCTTCCGGACGACGACGGGGAAGTGGTCGCGGCCGTCCGGGGACACCTCGGCGTAGGCGTCGACGATCGGCGGCGGCATCGGCCCGTCCGCCGACGGTCTGAAGACCATCCCGTCGAGGTCGTAGGCCGTGCTGATCAGGACGAGGCGTTCGACCAGGTCGGGACGGAGCATCGCGGTCCGCAGCGCCACGCTGCCGCCGGCGCTGTAGCCCACCAGGCGGGCGGGGCCGCCGACCACCCGGTCCAGGAACGCGATCGTGTCGCGCGCCATGATCTCGATGGTGATCGGGCCGGGCGCGTCGGGCGTGCGGCCGTGGCCGCGCCGGTCGGGCAGGTAGAGGTGGAAGGCGTCGGCGAGGCCGTCGAGGTTGCCGGTGAAGCAGCGGCCGTCGGTCATCCCGCCGTGCAGCAGGACCACGGGGGCGCCCGTGCCGTACTCGGCATGCCACATGTGAACGGTGTCGGTCATGCACTACATACGGGACGGCGGCTCCGGAGTCATCGGCAGCCCGAACACCGGGAACAGCGAGGCGTCGAGATAGGTGGTCATGGCGGCGATCAGCCCGTCCCGGACGTCGATGACGACCAGGCCGAACGCCCGCCCGTCCCGGTACTGCGCGAAGGCGGCCGACCCGTTGGCCGCGGCGCGGACCAGGCGGTCGCCGGCGCACGCTCCGCCCGCCCCGAGCAGGGCCGTGCGGATCGCGTCCCGGCCGCCGAGCCACCAGGCGAACGGCGGCATCGACATGGTGGCGTCCCGGTGGAGCAGCGCCACCAGGCCGTCGACGTCGTAGGAGGTGAACGCCGTGACGTACCGGTCGAGCAGCTCCTCGTCGATCTCGCCGCCCCCGGCCGGCGGGCGCCGTGCGGACAAGGCCGCCCGCGCGCGTTGCAGGGCGCTGTTGACCGCCGCGGTACTGCTGCCGAGCAGCGCGGCCGTCTCCTCGGCCGACCAGCTCAGCACCTCGCGCAGGATGAGGACCGCCCGCTGGCGCGGCGGCAGGGACTGCAGGGCGGCGACGAACGCCAGCCTGACCGCGTCGCGCTGGACGGCGAGCTCGGCCGGGTCGCCGCCGGACGGCAGCACGAGCCGGTCGGGCACCGGCCGCACGAACGCGCCGGGATCCAGCGGCGCGCCGAGAGCGCTCCCGACCTGCGCGGCCGGGCCGAGATCCATCGCGAGCGCGCGCCGCTGGACGGCGCGGGCCATGTCGAGGCAGACGTTGGTGGCGATCCGGTACAGCCAGGTGCGCAGGGCGGCCCGGCCCTCGTCGAACCGGCCGGCGTTCTTCCAGGCGCGCACGAAGGTCTCCTGGACGGCGTCCTCGGCCTCGGCCGCGCAGGCGAGCATCCGATAGCAGTGGGCGGTCAGCTCCACCCGGTGCGCTTCCAGCCGATCCTCGAACCCCATCCGGCCACATTAAGGCCCGCTCCCAAGGCGGTCAGGCGGCGGCGACGCGGGCGGCGGGGGTCACGTCCCGCTGAGGAAGATCCTCTCCACGGCGCGCTCCGCCGCGCGGCCGTCGTCCCAGGGGCAGAACCGGGCGCGGAAGGCGTCGCGGGCCTTGGCCGCCGTGTCGCTCCACGGCGCGCCGGTCCGGAACGCCTCGATCATCTCGTCCTCGGTGCGGGCGAGGACGCCGGGCGGCGCGGCGGTGATGTCGAGGTTGACGCCCCTGGTGAGCCGGTAGGTCTCCCAGTCGTTGGCGAGGACGACGATCGGCCGGTCCTCCAGGACGGCGTAGTCGAACATGATCGAGGAATAGTCGGTCAGCAGCACGTCGGAGGCGATGCAGAGGTCCTCGACCGACGGGTGGCCGGAGACGTCCATGACCCGGTCGTCGCCCCCGCCGTCGTCCGCCGCCGGATAGTAGTAGTGCGGGCGAAGGAGCAGGACGTACTCGTCGCCGAGCTCGCGCGCGAACCGGTCGATGTCGAACATGGGCCGGTAGCCGTCGCGGTACTCCCGGTGCGTCGGGGCGTACAGGACCGCCTTCTTGCCCTCGGGGACACCGAGCCGGGCGCGCAGCCGGGCCCGCTCGTCCTGGGTCGCCGTGGCGAGCCGGTCGTTGCGCGGATAGCCGATCTCCAGCAGCTCGTAGCGGCAGGGGAACCCGCGCTGCCAGGCCTCGCTGGACAGCGGGTTGGACGACAGCAGGAAGTCCCAGCGGTCCGCGCGGGCGATCTGGGCCTTGAAGTCGAGGCCCTTGGCGCCGACGGGGAACGCCATCTGGTCCAGCCCCATCTTCTTCAGCGGGGTGCCGTGCTGGGTCATCACGTGCACCTGCCCGGGACGCTTGATGACCGCGTTCGGGAACGTGACGTTGTTGACGAGGTACTTCGCCCGGGCCAGCACCCTCAGATACCGCAGCGTGCCGGGCGCCACGGTGTCCACGCCGTCCGGCACGGGCCCTGCGGCTCCGGGCTTCACCACCCAGACGCCGTGCAGGTGCGGTGCCATCTCCGCGGCCTTCCCGTAGATGGCGGCCGGGTTGCAGGCGACGCCGCGGTACCAGTACGCGGCGTACACCACCAGGTTCTCGTCGATGGGCATGCGCAGTTGCACGCGGTAGTAGAGGCGGCCGAGCAGCCGCCTGCCCGTGCGCCTGCCGCGCCGCGCGAACCGCACGGCCGTCCGTGGCAGCGCGCCGCCGCGCCGCCGCGCCTTGGCCAGCGTGACGGCCAGCCGGTACGGCGCGTAGGCGCCCCTGTCGATCAGCCGGTACTTCACGGCCTTCAGCCGCCCGCCGGAAACGCGCCGCCCGGACGGCCGGCGCCGCCGGGAGAACTCGGTGATCCGGCCGAAGAACTCGCGGCGGTCGGGCGGGGAGATCCGGTCCTGCCGCTCCAGGATCATCAGCGCGTGGCCGATCACCCGGTCGAACATCAGGCCGCGGAACGGCTCGGTGCCGGGACGGGCGTCCATGAACTCGAAGATCCGCTCGTACTGGTCGAAGGCGTCGAAGTGGCGGCGGCTCGCGCTGCTCGTGATGCCGCCGGAGCGGCGCTGCCGGTAGACGTAGCAGACCCGGTCCAGCAGGCTCAGCCGCTCGGCCGCCATCAGCAGCGGGAACGTGACGTTGAGGTCCTCGTAGTAGCCGGGGCTGAAGCGGAGCCCGAGGCCGAGCAGGTACTCGCGGCGGATCACCTTGTTCCAGGCCGCCATCATGATCCGCAGGACGTCCGGCCGGTCCGCGCACCGGAAGGAGTCCGGCGCGGGCGGGTCCCGGAAGTGGCGGCCGCCGGAGTTCGGCACGCGGGTGCCGTCCCACAGCTCGCGCTCGTGGTCGACGAGCAGCACGTCGGGCCGGGTCTTCGCCAGCCGGTCCAGGACCGCGCGGACCGCGCCCTCGGTCGCGTGGTCGTCGCTGTCGAAGAACCAGACGTACTCGCCCGCCGCCATGTCGAGCCCGATGTTGCGGGCCTGCCCGAGCCCGCCGTTGCGGTCCAGGTGGCGGACGCGGAGCCGGGGGTCGGCCGCGGCCATCTCGTCCAGGATCGCGCCGCAGTTGTCGGGGGAGCGGTCGTCCACCGCGATGACCTCGATTCCGGCGGCGGCCGGGTCGAGGATCGATTCGAGGCACTGGCGGACATACCCCTCGACCCCGTAGACGGGCACGATGACGCTGAGGACGGGGGAGTCGGAGCGGGGCGTGGTCTCGGGTGGGGGCATCGCCGGTCCCTGGTGACGACGGTCGTCCGGCCGGCTCTCCGGCCGGACGCGACCGGCCGGCGGACCGTCGGCACGCGCGGCGTCCTCTGCGTTCACAGCCTGGATATGCGCTGCTCAGCCGGGTGCAAACGTGTCCCGTCGACCGTTCACGGCTACCTACTATAGCGATAGTAGATAGTCCCGCACCCGCGTGGCATCGGACGCCGTCACCTCAGGCCGCCGGCACCGGCCGGATCATCCGGGGGGCGGGGGAGGGTTCTGCGAGTCGCGGTCCCGCATGAGCCGGGCGTTGATGCGCTGGGCTTCGGCGAGCTGGTCCTCGAGGACGATGATGCGGCAGGCGGCCTCGAGCGCGGTCCCCTCGTCGACCAGGTCGCGGGCGCGCTGCGCCAGCCGCAGCTGGTAGCGGGAGTAGCGGCGGTGGCCGCCGGACGAGCGCTGCGGGACGAACAGCCGGGCGTTGTCGAGGCTGCGCAGGAACGCGGGGGTGACGCCCAGCATCTCGGCGGCGCGGCCCATGCTGTAGGCGGGGTAGTCCTCGTCGTCGAACTTGTCCTCGAGGCCGGCGGGGTCGTCCTGCCCGGGGGTCTCGGGGTGGTGCCGGTCGTGCCGGTCGTGCCGGTCGCCGGCCTCGGCCGGCTGGGATGCCTTCATGAACCTTCCGTACTGCCCTTGGTCGGCAGCGACGACAAACGGGGGCCCCGGCGCCAGAGTGCGGCGCCGGGGCCCGAAGGTACAACACCATCTACCGGCTCTGAAGAGCCGGTCTTCCGCGTGTGCCACTCTGATGACCGTGGGACCGCGGGGATCGCGGATGCGTGACCGTAGACCACCTTCCAATCCGTGGAACTGCGGTACCCGCGCGGCGTGACTGGAGCCTGCAGCGGGCGATCCCGATGGCGTCGAACCCTCCTTTCCTCGACATCACTACCTGTACTGCGTTTCTCGGTACTGCGTGTTTCCTTGCGTACTGCTTTTTCTTGCGTTGTGTCGCTCCCGGCGGCCCGTTGGTCGCCGGTCCGGCCGGCTGCCGGAGCCCCTTGCACTGCGTTGGCCCCGGCACGCCCGGCCGGTGTCATCCATACCGTCCGGCAGTTCGTTCTCTGCCGCTTCTCATGGACTCGTCTCTCTTCGATGACAGGAACACTACCCGCCGCTCTCTCGAAAATCTACCTCGTTCACTACAGAGTTTCGTAGATCACACCTTGGGCTTCTCTGTGCCGGCCGTGTGTGCTCCGGCCGGTAGCGGGTAAACGGCCAGGCAGCACGCGCTTAGCAGGGAACCCGGGGAGTGACGGCCGTGGGTTTGATCGTGGAGAGCCGGTTCCCGCCGGCGGACGGCGGCCTGGCGGTCGTGACCCTGGCCGGCGAGCTGGACGTCGCCTCCGCGGCCGAGCTGCGCGGTCACCTGGCCGCGCTGATCGGCGACGGCGCCGGCCACCTCATCCTGGACTTCGCCCGGGTCGAGTTCGTCGACTCCAACGGCCTCGGCGTGCTGGCCGGCGTTCACCGCCTCCTGCGGTCCCCGCCGCGGCCGGAGACGGACGAGCACGGCGCCGATGGGGGCGTGCTCGCCGTCGCGGCGGTGAACCAGCGCGTCCGCCAGGTCCTGCGGACCAGCGGCTTCACCCGGATCATCCCGATCTACCCCTCGGTCGAGACGGCGATCGTGGTCCATCAGGCAGGGCCGCACCATCGGCCCGCACCGCACCACCGCCCCGCACAGCGGGACCGGCCGGCACAGCGGGACCGATGAGCGGTCAGGCCGCCAGGCTCACGCCGGCCAGCACGATGCCCGCGGCGCCCGCCGCCGTCAGCGCCCCGGCCGCCACCAGCAGCGCGTACTCCTGGCAGACGAACGCGAACGCCTGCCGCCGGGTCGTCCCGATCCTGCGGAGCAGGGCCAGCTCGCCGCGCCGGCCCGAGATCGCCGTTGCGGCCGTGGTGACGGCGCCGATCGCGCCGTAGGCGGCGGCGATGCCGATCATCACCAGCAGGCCGACGCGGGTCTGGTCCGCCTGCCGGTCGGTGACGCCGCCGGCCCAGCGGGCGGCGGGCACGGCCGTGGCCTCGGCGTCGGCCCGGTGGTCATGACCCAGCGCGGCCTTCACGGCGGTGAGGGCGGTGGAGCCGCCGCGCACGTAGACGCGCGTGGGCCCGGCGCCGCCGGCACGGTGCGGTCCCAGGACGAGTCGCGGGCCGCCGGGTTCGGCGTCGAACACGGCGTTGATCCGCAGGGTCGCCGGGGTGCCGTCGGCGAGCCACAGGCGGACGGTCTGCCCGACCCGCTTGTGCCAGGAGCGGTCGAGCGCCACGGTCGCGTCGTTCAAGCCGTCCAGCGAGCCCTGGCGAACGCGCAGCCCGAGCACCGCAGGGGAGTCGACGGCGATGGCGGGGAACGGGACCGGCGCGGGTGCTTCCAGGTGGAACGGGGTCAGGGCGGGTTCGCGAGCGAGCACGCTGGTGTCGGTGACGGCGGTCGCCGCCGCGCCCGGCACGGCGCGGACGCGGGCGACCAGCGACGCCGGCAGCCCGGCGGCCCCGGAGGGCAGGACGACCAGGTCGGCGGGCGCGGCCTGGCGATGCAGGCCGCGGTCCTCGGCCGCCTGGACGGTGCCCGTCGTCCCGAGGACGGCCAGCCCGAGCCCCAGCGTGATCATCACGGGGGCGACCGTGGCGGCGGCCTGGCGGGAGCCGGCGGCCACCCGTTCGCGGGCCAGCAGGCCGCCGGGCCCGGCACCGCGGGTGAGCGGCCAGGTGAGCGCCCTGATCAGCGGTGGAAGGAAGACGGGGGCCAGCAGCACCGCGCCGCCGACGATCAGCAGCGCCAGCTCGACGTCGGTCTTGGGGTCCAGGACGGCGTCCGGCGCCGCCGTCACCACCGCGAGCAGCAGCACCGCGCCGAAGCCGAGCGCGGCCAGGCCCAGCAGCCGCCGGGGCAGCCCCGATCCGCGAGGTTCGGCGTCCGCCGCGCGCAGGGCCTCGGCCGGGCGGATGGTCGCGGCCCGGACGGAGGCGGCGACCACGGCCAGCACCGCCACCGCGACACCGGCGGCGAACGCGAGCGTCAGCGGCACCGCGCACGCGGTGGTGCGCGGGACGGTGAACCAGGACGGGGCCATGGCGTGGCGGGCGAGCCACCGGGCGAGCAGCGGCCCGCCGCCCAGGCCGAGCACGCATCCGGCGGCCGATCCCGCGACCCCGATGAGCACCGCCTCGACGCCGACCGACCGGACGACCTGGAGCGGTGTCGCGCCGAGGGTGCGCAGCAGCGCCAGCTCGCGCCGGCGGCGCGCGACCGACAGTCCGAAGGCGCCGGCGGTGACGTACAGCGAGACCGAGGCCGAGAGCAGTGCGGCGATGCCGAGGAAGGAGGTCAGCGAGGCCAGGTCGGCGCGGTCGCGGAGCGCGCCGGGATCGGCGAGGGCCCGGTCGCGGCCGGTCAGGAGCCGCACGCCGGGGAGGCCGGCGGCGCGCCGGGCGGCGGCCTGGCCGGCGGGCACCAGCGCGTCGACCGGGGGCGACAGCCGGGCCGCCTCGGCGTCGGAGAAGAAGACGGCGTGCTCGACCTCGGCCGCGCCGGCGGGAGCCCGCGCGGTCCCCACGACGGTGTAGAAGCCGTCCCGGTCGGCGGCGTGCACGAGGACCCGCTGCCCCGGCCGCCCGCCGGCGGTCGTGACGATCTCGCCGGGACGCGCGGGCGCGCGGCCGGAGGCCAGGGTGTAGGGGGCGAAGGCGGCCGAGGACCAGCCGTGGCCGACCTGGTCGGACGGGCCGCCGGGCAGCCGGGCGGGGAACGTGCGGTCCAGCGCGGCGCCGGGGAAGGCGGCCAGGGCCGCGGCGGGCAGGGCGGGCTGCTCGGCGAACGGGACGGCGGTCGGCGTCCCGTAGCGGTCCCGGAGCCGCAGGTTCGGGTCGGCCTGGACGACGGCGGGGGCGGCGGCGAACCGCCGCGGCAGCCGGTGCGGGTCGTCGGAGGCGGCCCCCAGCACCAGCGCCATCGTGGCGATCACCGCGACGCCGAGGGTGAGCGCGGCCAGCGGCCCGGCGAGGGACGTCCAGCGGGCGCGCAGGCCCGCGGCGGCGACGCTCAGCATGCCATCGCCTCCCCGGCCGCCGCGCCCGCCGCGCCCGCCGCCTCCTCCAGCCGGGCCAGGCGCCCGGCGACGGTCACCGCGTCGGGATCGTCCAGCGTGCCGGCGATACGGCCGTCGGCCAGGAACACGACGCGGTCGGCGTGCGCGGCGGCGACCGGGTCGTGGCTGACCATGACGATCGTCTGGCCGTGCTCGGCGACCAGCGTCCGCAGGACGCCGAGCACGGTGCGCGACGCCGCGCTGTCCAGGGCTCCGGTCGGCTCGTCGGCGAACAGCACGCGCGGCGCGGTGACGAGCGCGCGGGCGATCGCGACGCGCTGCTGCTGGCCGCCCGACAGCTCGGCGGGACGGTGCCGCGCCCGGTCCCCGAGGCCGACGGCCTCCAGCGCGGCCCGCACGGCGCGCCGGTCGGGGCGGTGCCCGGCGAGCCGCAGCGGCAGCCCGACGTTCTGCTCGGCGGTCAGCGCGGGCAGCAGGTTGTACGACTGGAAGACGAACCCGATCGTCTCGCGCCGCAGCCTGGTCAGCGCGGACTCGCGCAGCCGCGACAGGTCCCTGCCGTCCAGCGAGACCGCGCCCGCCGTCGGCCGCTCCAGCCCGGCGGCGCATTGCAGCAGCGTCGACTTGCCCGACCCCGACGCGCCCATGACGGCGGTGAACGACCCTTCCGCCAAGCCCAGCGTGACCCCGTCCAGGGCGGTGACGGCGCCGGGGCCCATCCCATAGGTCTTGCTCACCGCGGTGAGCCGAACGATGTCCATGGCTCCAGGCAACCGGTGCGGCGGTGCCCGGGTCGATCAGCCGTGCCACCGTGTTCGGGGTATGCCTGTCCTTACCCCCGGCCCTCACCCCAGCCGGATGGGCGGCTCCCGAAAACCGCCTCTATTCTGGCGCGATGGAGGCGATCACGGCACTGCGGCGGCGGGGTCTCCTGGCGTCGGCCCGGCCGTGGCGGAGCCTGGCGTACCTGGTGACCAGCTCGGTTCCCGGTGCGCTCGTGCTGACGGTGGTCGTGGCCGTGCTCCTCGTCGGCGGGACGCTGGCCTCGGTCGCCGTCGGGCTGCCGATGCTGGCGGCGCTGGCGTTCGCGGGCGTGCCCGTCGCCGCGTTCGAGCGGTGGCGGCTGCGCCTGGTGGACTCCGGGCCGATCGCCGACCCGCACCGCCCGCCGGACCGTCCGGGCGTGGGCGGCTGGCTGGCCACCCGGGTGCGGGAGGCCGCGACCTGGCGGGAACTGGGCTTCGCCGCCCTGCTGGCCACCGTGCTGTGGCCGCTCGACCTGGCCGTGGCCGCCGTCGGAGTCGCGCTGCCCGTCGCGCTGCTCACCGCCTGGATGCCCGTGCTGTCGGGCGGCCGCCGCGGGCTGTGGCCGGGCGTGGCGATCCACACCCCCGTCCAGGCGCTGGCGGCGCTGCCCGCGGGCGTCGTGCTGCTGGTGGCCGGCGCCTACCTGCTCACCGGGGCGGCGGCCGCGCGGGCGGCGCTGACCCGGCGCATGCTCGCGCCGCGTCCGGACGAGGCCGCGCGGCTGCTGGCGGAGGTCGCCGGGTCTCGCGCCCGGCTCGTCAACGCCTTCGAAGCCGAGCGCCGCCGCATCGAGCGCGACCTGCACGACGGTGCGCAGCAGCGGCTGGTCGCGGTCGCCACCAGCCTCGGGCTGGCGCTGCTCGACCTGCCGCCCGGGCCCGCCGCCGACCACGTCGCGCACGCCCACGGGCAGGCCCGGCTGGCGCTCACCGAGCTGCGCGAGCTGATCCACGGCATCCATCCGCAGGTCCTCACCCAGCACGGGCTCGCCGCCGCGGTGCAGGACGCCGCGGACCGCTCCCCGGTGCCGGTGGACCTCGACCTGGACCTCGCCGGCCGGCTGCCCGCACCGGTGGAGGCCACCGGGTACTTCGTCGTCTGCGAGGCGCTGGCCAACATCGTCCGGCACAGCGAGGCGGGCCGCGCATGGATCACCGGCGGCCGGCGCGGCGACACCCTGCTCCTGGAGATCGGCGATGACGGCGTCGGCGGCGCCGACCCGGCCGCCGGCACCGGGCTCACCGGCCTGTCGGACCGCCTCGCGGTCGTCGGCGGCACCCTCACCCTGTCCAGCCCGCCCGGGGGCCCGACCCTGCTGACCGTGGAGCTGCCATGCTGCGAGACCGCCACCTCCGCGTCGTCCTCGCCGAGGACGGCGCCCTGATGCGTGACGGCCTGGTCGCCGTGCTCACCCGGTTCGGGCACCAGGTCGTCGAGGCGGTCGCGGACGCGCCCGCGCTGACCGCCGCGGTCGAGGCGCACGAGCCCGACATCGTCGTCACCGATGTGCGCATGCCGCCGACCCAGACCGACGACGGCCTGCGCGCCGCGATCGCCCTGCGCGAGCGCGACCCGGGTCTGCCCGTGCTGGTCCTCAGCCAGTACATCGAGGCGGCGTCGGCCGGTGAACTGCTCGACTCCACCGACGCCCGCGCGGTCGGCTACCTGCTGAAGGACCGCGTCATCGACGTCACCGACTTCGCCGGTGCCGTGCGGCAGGTCGCCGAGGGCGGCACCGTCATCGACCCGGAGGTGGTCCGCCACCTGCTGGGCCGCCGCCGCGACCCGCTGCGGCGCCTCACCCCGCGCGAACGCGAGGTGCTGGCCCTCATGGCCCAAGGCCACTCCAACGCGGCCATCGCCCAGTCGCTCACGGTGTCGCCCGCCGCCGTCGGCAAGCACATCAACAGCCTCCTGGCCAAGCTCGACCTCCCGCCCGACGCCGACGTGCACCGCCGCGTCCTGGCCGTCCTCACCTACCTGCGCTCCTGACCCGGCGAACGCCCGCCCGGCCTAGGCGGTCGGTCGGCGAGGAGCACCGGCGCGCCGTGCCGAGTGCCGCCGAAAGGGGAGCCATCCGGGAGACGCCGCCACGCCTGCTTCCTGCCGGGCGCGGCACTGTGGTCAGGAGCGCTTCGATGACGGGACGCAGTGCATGAGCGCGAGCCCGGTGAAGGATCGCACCGTAGACGGCCACGGCGTCGGGGCGGGTGAAAGGCGGACGGCCTTCCGCGAGCGTGTAGAAGGTGGCTCCGAGAGCCCACAGGTCGGCGGCTTCGGTGGCGGGCTCGCCGTTGATGCGCTCGGGTGCGATGTAGGCGGGCGAGCCGGCCAGGCAGCCGGTTCCGGTGAGGGGTGTGTCATCGAAATGTCCCTGGGCTTCCCTACAGTCGCCGCATGGGACGCGACGTGCCGGTGTGCAGCCGATCAGCGGCTTTCGGTGAGTTCGGGGACGGCACAGGCATATGGCCGCGTACGTGCGGCCCGACGTCGCCGCATCGGCCAAAGGCAATTGCTGTAGAGAAGCAGATCTAGACGGCAATGGTCACGGGCCTTTCCGTCGAGTCCCCACCTGCGCTGTCGCCGCGCGGGCGGACCGTCGTGCTGTTGACCTGCTGCTTGAGCGTGGTCGTGGCGGGGCTGGACACGACGATCGCCAATGTGGCGCTGCCTTCGATCCAGAAGGCGCTGCACGCTCCGGTCAGCGGCCTGCAATGGGTGGTCGACGCCTACACGCTGGTCATCGCGTGCCTTCTGATGTTCTCGGGTTCGCTGGCCGACCGGTTCGGCCGGCGCCGGGTGTTCCAGGTCGGGCTGGGGTGCTTCTCGCTCGGGTCCCTGCTGTGCGGCCTCGCGCCCTCGCTCGGGTCCCTGGTCGCCTTCCGCGCGCTCCAGGCGGTGGGCGGCTCGATGCTGAACCCGGTCGCGATGTCGATCATCGCCACCACCTTCACCGACCCGAAGGAGCGCGCCCGCGCCGTGGGCGCCTGGGGAGCGGTGGCCGGTCTGGGCGGGGCGGGCGGGCCCGTGCTCGGGGGCCTGCTGGTCAGCGGTCTCGGATGGCGGTCCATCTTCTGGGTCAACGTGCCGATCGGCGCCCTGGCCATCTACCTGACCCAGCGGTTCGTCCCCGAGTCCAAGGCGGCGCGCGGCAAGCGGTTCGACCCCCTCGGCCAGTTGCTCGTCGTCACCTTCCTCGGCCCGGTCACGGCCGCCGTCATCGAGGGACCCCGGCACGGCTGGAGTTCGCCGTTCATCATCGGACTGTTCGTCCTGGCCGCCGTCTCGGTGTTCGCGCTGGTCGTGACCGAGTCCCGGCGCGCGGGGCCGCTGGTGGACGTCCGGCTCTTCCGCAGCCCGGCGTTCTCGGGCGCGGCGATCATCGCGCTGGTCGCCTTCATGGCCCTGGGCGGATTCCTGTTCCTCAACACCCTCTACCTGCAGGACGTCCGCGGCTACAGCGCGCTGCACGCGGGCCTGCTCACCATCCCGATGGCCGCCGCGCTGGCGGCATGCGCGATGATCTCGGGCCGCATCGTGGCCGCCCGGGGTCCCCGGCCGGCGCTCGTGCTGGCCGGGCTGCTGCTGACGGCGGGAGCGTGCCTGCTTCTCGGCGCCGGGCGCGAGACGGGGGCCTGGTACCTCGTGCTCGCCTATCTGCTCTTCGGTGCCGGCTTCGGCCTGGTCGGCACCCCGATCACCAACACCGCCCTGTCCGGGATGCCGCGCGACCAGGCCGGGGTCGCCGGAGCGATCGCCTCGACCTGCCGCCAGACCGGCGCCGCGATCGGCGTGGCGGTGTGCGGCTCGATCGTCGCGGTCGGGTCCGCCGGGTTCCTCGCGTCGAGCCGCACCGCCTCGGCCGTTCTGGTCGGCTGCGGCGTCACGACCGTGCTGCTCGGCTTCGTCTCGACCGGACGCTGGGCCCGAACCCGAGCCTCAATGACCCGCTATTGAGGGTGACCGGTCCGCACCCATCGGGCTGATCCGGATTGAACGACCGGCTGCGGCATCCACTGAGCGTCACGGCAATCCCGAGTTCTCGCCGCTGGTCGTTTTGGTGTGAGTGGCGGAATATGGGCGGTATTTGGCCTGCGATCACGTCCGGGATTCGGATCTCACTCGTGTCCGTTCCCGGTCACGTTGTCTCGTCGGGCGGGCGCGGGACGGGCGGGTCCGTAACGTTCAAGTGTGGCCGACCGGCACGGCGTGAGACCGGGGCAGGGTGATCCGAGCGGCGGGCGTCCCCGCTTGAAAGCGCCCGTGACCTGCGAATTGTCAGATCCGACGTGGCGCGGCGCTCCTCCTTGGTCGAGTGGGCGCCACAACGGCGCCGGGAACCGAGAGGAAGTCACGATGAGCGCTGGTTTCACCGAGGCGCTTGTTCTGTCGGTCGTGTCCGGTCTCCTGGTGGAGCTGGGACACGACCTCTTCTTGCGATTGGTCAGGCGGTCGCCGCGACCGGGCCTCGTCCGGCGGCCGGGTGCCGCGGGGCCAGCGTCCGCGGGGCGGCGGTGCGACGAGCCGGAGCGGGGGCGGGTTTCATGAGCGTGCGGAATTCCGGGGACGGGCGGCTCGACCGGGAGCGCGAGTCGCTGCTCCTGTCGGTCATCCTCGAGGGCCGGGACGCGGGGGGCATCACCGCGCCCGAAGCCGTCATCGAGCTGCTCCAGGGGCACCGTCCCGACCTGGAGCGGATCTGCTGGACCCGGTTGCGGCGGCATCCCGGTGTCGTCGAGGACGCGATGCAGGACATCGCGCTGGCGCTGCTGGACGCCCTGCGGCAGAAACGCGACAAGCGGCAGTCGATCGACGACTTCGGCAAGTACGCGCGGACCACGGCCATCAACACGTGCATGCGCTACACCACGTCGGCCCGCCAGGCCCCCGTCGCGCTGGACGACGTCGATACCGCCGATCCGTCGGGCTTCGACGACCTGTTCCGGCGGGTATGGAACGGCCGTGCCCTGGCCCTGATCGACGAAGCCGTCGATCAGCTGACGCCGCGGACCCGGGAGATCGTCCGGGACCTGGTGCTGCGCGAGCTCGCCGGAGCGCCCGCCAAGGCCGGCGGGACCGCGGCCTCCGTCTACAAGGCCCGCAGCAGGGGACTCCGCCACGTGATCGCCGCGCTTCGGGTGAGGCTGCGCGGCGAACTCGACCCCGGCACCGCCTGCGACGCGCTGCGCGAGCTGCTCGACGCGGCGGAGGACAGGCGGACCGAGAACGGGCAGTTGTCCGCGACCTCCCTGGAGGAGATCGCCAGACATCTCCATACCTGTTCGCGCTGCAAGGACCAGGAAGACAGACGCATCTTCGCCGCCCTCCGCGCGCTGCCGTTCCTGCTTTCGCCGCGAGCCGCAGAACGGCTGGACGCACGGATCCGGCTGGTCTCGGCCCGGACGTTCGCATCGGCCGCGAGCACTCACCGGCAGCCACCGCCGCGCAGGCGGCGCCGGCCTTCCCGGGCCCGTCCGTCCCGCCGCCCCGTCCCCAGGCCGAGGACGCCGCGTCCTCGCCGCAGGGACCGCGGGCTGACCACCCTGTTCGTCCTGCTGGTCCTGGTCGGTGCGGGCCTCGCGCTGGGCCGCTGGTCGCCCGCCGTCCGGGAGGCGTTGCCGCGCCTGCCCGCCCTGCCCGGCGCCTCGCCCGCCACCGAGCACGAGCGGCCTCTTCCCCAGAGCGGGCGTCCGCAGGCGGGGAGAACGCCCACCCCGAAGCACGAGACGACCAAGGCCGGGCCGAGCCGGCGGCCGCGGACGGGAGACGGGCAGAAGGGCGACGACCGACCGCCCAAGGACCCGAACGGCAACGACGGCCAGGACCCGAACAATGGCCAGGACCCGAACGACGACGACCAGAATCCCAACAACGAGCAGGACCCCCACAACGGTCAGGATCCGAACGGCGGCCAAGGACAGGACGGCGGGGACGGCCCGCCCGCGCCGCGCACCCTGACCATCAACCTCGACGCCGGGGGCGGCGGGGACGCGACCCGCTACCTCGACATCACCGTCGCCGGGACCCCGGCGGGCACCTGCGACGCGCCGGCCACCTGCACCTTCCCGGTGCACGACGGCGACGAGGTCACCTACGTCCACACCCCGGAACCCCACGAGAACCCGGCCGGCGACTGGACGACCGGCCGCTGCCCGGGATCCGCCGCCACCGTTCCGTGCACCTTCACCATCGACGGGGACGTCACCCTCAACCTCCAACTGCCCTGGTCATAGCCTCGACCGCCGAAGAACGGCCCCCGCCTCCACCGGCGGGGGCCGCAGCTCAAGGGCGGGGTCCTGGCGGCGGGTAGGGCGGCGGCATATAAGGCGTGCCATAGGGGGCCGGACGGACGGGCCGGCGAGTCGCGAGCAGCACGATTCCGGCGACGGTGCTGGCCGCCAGCGCGGCGAGCAGGAGCGGTTCCGCGGCCAGGAACGTCCAGCGCCAGCTGAGCGCGTCCGCCATCGCCTGATCGACGAAGGGGCCGCTGAGCAGCGCGACGAACCCGGCGGCCGCCATCACCGCCGCGACCGGCCACCGCCGGTCGCGGAGGCGCCCCACCAGCATGGCGGTCGCTCCTACCGTCGCGCCCGCGCCGACCCCGCCCAGCGAACGCCCCGCGGCCAGCATTCCGGTGGCGTTGGCGAAGGCGACCAGCAGCGCGCCGAGGATCATGATGCCGATCGCGGGGGCGGTCACGGCCGTCGGATAGCGGCCTCCGAGCAGAGCTCCCACCGGAAGGGCCAGGACGGCCGCGACCAGGTAGGTGACGATGACCGCCGAAGAGAAATCCGCCTGGCTCAAGGCCAGGGCCGGAGCCATCGGGGAGACCAATCCGGATTTCATGCCGGGGGCGCTGAAGCGATGCGTCCCATACGCCGCGGTGACCAGGAACAGGCCGACGATCGTGGCCAGTCCCGGGCCGATCAGCGTCCACAAGGGGCGATCTCCGGCCGGCGGTGTGTCGCTTCGCGTCGGTTGCTCATACTGCATCTGGACCGGCCCTCAGCACGAAGATGTCAACGATGAATACCCGTTCGCGCCGACCCGTGCCGGCGCACAGGGCAGCCGTCATGGACGGCGCGTCACCGATTATCCATACGTTTACGCCATCCGTCATTAGCGCTGAGCGCACAGATCATCGGCCTAACGAGCATTTTCGCAAGGCAGAGCCATCGAGCCCGGTACGCCGGACGCATCGGCCACTGGTGGAGACAGGTCAGCGGCCGACACGTCCAGGGCGCTACTGCAGCGGGATGTCGATTCCGTATTCGCTCTTGGGACGCGGGCCGTGAATGCGCCTGTCGGCTTCGGTGATGGCGACGTCGTTGATGCTCGCCTCGCGGCGCCGCATGAGGCCGTGGTCGTCGAACTCCCAGAGTTCGTTGCCGTAGCTGCGCCACCACCGGCCTTCCGCGTCGTGCCACTCGTACTGGAACCGGACGGCCATCCGGTTCTCGCGGAATCCCCAGAGGCTCTTGCGCAGCGCGTAGTCCAGTTCGCGCTCCCATTTGCGGGTCAGGAACGCGATGATCTCGTCGCGGCCGCTGATGAAGGCGTCCCGGTTCCGCCACACCGAGTCCGGCGTGTAGGCCGACGCGACGCGTTCGGGATCGCGGGTGTTCCACGCGTCTTCAGCCGCCTGGACCTTCTGCAGGGCCGTCTCCCGCGTGAAGGGCGGGTAGGGCGGACGATCTTCCGGCATGGCTGCCCCCTTGGTTGAGAACGAGCGTTCTCCATCGATGGGCGCTACGCTAGAGAACCATCGTTCTCAATGTCAAGGAGGCGCGGGTGCCCGCCCCGATCACCGCCGAGCAGACGCGGTCGGACCGTGAAGCCCTGCTCGACGCGGCGGAGAGGCTCTTCTACGAGCGGGGGATCCAGGCGGTCGGGATGGACGGCGTCCGCGCCGCCTCCGGCCTGCCGCTCAAGCGGATCTACCGGATCTTCGCCGCCAAGGAGGACCTCGTCGTCGCGATGCTCAGGCGGCGCGACCAGCGGTGGAGGGGAAGCCTGGCCGCCCACGTGAAAGGGGTCACCGATCCGCGCGAGCGGGTCCTCGCGGTCTTCGACTGGCTCGCCGAGTGGTTCGCCGAGCCGGGCTTCCGGGGCTGCGCCTGGATCAACGCCCACGGCGAGCTCGGCCCCTCGTCCCCGGCGGTGCTCGCCGAGGTCCGGACGCACAAGCGGGCCTTCCATGACCAGATCGCCGGGTGGGTCCGCGCCGCCGGATCGCCGGCCGTCGAACCGGTCTTCCTGCTCGCCGAAGGGGCCATCGTGACCGCCGGCATCACCGGCGATCCCGCCCCCGCCCGCCACGCGCGCACGGCCGCCGCGACGCTGCTCGGCGCACCTGCATGAACCCTGAGCACCGAACCCCCGAAGCCGTCGCCGCAGAGACATGCGGGCCGCTCAGCTGGCGAGCGGCCCGCACGGTTCCCCGGGGGCGGGTCAGAACTTGCCGGCCTCGATGTCGGCGAGCGTGACCCGGGAGGTGTGGTAGTAGATCGTGCTCGGCCGGACGCCCGAGCCGCTGCTGGTCATGGCGATGGGACGGCCCGTCCCGGCGTCGATCACCAGTTCCTCCGCCGACCGGCCCGCGGTGGGCCAGCCGTCCGCCAGCGTGAGCGTGGGCTGCCCGGCGGTGGTGGTCTTCGTGACCCTGACCTTCGGCATCGACGCCATGATGCGGAGCACCCCCGCACGGACCTGCGTGTTCTCCGGCGCCGCGATGAGCGCGTCGACGGCGTTCGTCCAGATGTGGTTGTCGGTGATCTCCTTCTGCTGCGCGGCCGTCGGCGGCTTCGGCGGCACGTACTTCTCGCCGCGCGCCTTGGCGATGGCCTTGAGCTTCTCGATCCTGGCCCGATCGGGGTCGGGGTTCGTCCCGGGGGCGATGTTGGCAACGGCCATCCGCGCGCGCGCCTCGCCGAGGTCCCCCTTCACGGCGTAGAGGGCCGCCGCTATGTCGCGCTTGAACAGGTCGTCGCCGCCGTCCTTCCTGATGACAGCACGCCGCAGCGCCCTCTTGTCGTTCCCCCAGTAGTAGGTGCCGTCGTCGGTGTAGAGGCCGATGCCGTCCCGGCCCAGCTCCGCGCTGGTAGGGGACTGGTTGCGGACCTCCAGCGTCGCGTTGCCCGGCGCCTTGGCCTGCAAGGGCGAGATGTCCGCGGCCAGCTCGGCCAGGACCGGGTTCGCCGCCGCCGCCTTTACGGGAGGCTTGCCGGGCGCCGACGTGGACGTGACGACCAGCACTCCCGCCGCGGCCGCCGCGACCAGGGCGGCGGCGCCAAGGCCCGCCGCACGGCGCCTGCTCCACCGGGACCGCGGTGCAGGCGCGGCCTCGGGCGTCTCCTCAACGGCCATCGCCGCCCGCAGCACGCTCCTGGCCTCCTCGTAGGCGCGCGGACGCGGCGGCTCCGCGTTCCCCAGCCCCTTCAGCAGGTCCATCTCGTCGATCATCAGCTGGTCTCCTTGATCGTGTTGCGCTCGGTCAGCAGCGCGGCCATCCCCGGCGCGTCCCGCAGCGCCATGCGCGCCTCGTGCAGGTGGCGGCGGGCCGTCCCGGGCGGTATGCCGATCGCCCGCCCCGCGTCGGCGACGGTCAGGTCCTCCCAGACGACCAGGGTCAGGATCTCCCGCTGCTGCGGCCCGAGCAGCGCCAGCGCGCGCCGCAGCACCGACTCGCCGTCGACGCGGTCGTCCACGGCCGCCCACGGGTCCCATCCGGGCTCCAGCCCGGCCGCGTCCGCCATCGGCCGCTCCACCGGCCGGGACCGCCAGTGCCGCCGCAGCGTGTTGTGCGCCACGCCGAACAGCCACGGCCCGGCGTCGGGGAAAGAGCGGTCGTAGGACGCGCGGGACCGGAGCGCCGCCACCCACACCTCGCCGAGCAGGTCCTCGGCCGCGTCGCGGCCGACCCGCCGCGCGAGATAGGCCCCGACCGCCGCCTCATGGCGCTGGACCACCGCGACGAAGGCGTCCTCGTCGCCGTCGAGCGATCGGGCGATCAGCTCCGCGTCTTCCGGACCGGATGTCATGATCCTCCTCGTTGTGGATCGCCTTACATTCGGCTATTGCCGGGCGGCGGCGTGAAGCGTTCGCTGCTGGTCAGCGCCCCGTCCTGCGCGGCCGCGGGCCCGTCGGCCACCAGGGGCCCCACTGGAATAACGTCCACGCGCCGCCTGCTGTAATCATCGACAGAGGACACGAGGGAGAGAACATGGCAACCGAGAGGGCCCTGCTCGCGGGCGGCTGCTTCTGGGGAATGGAAGAGCTGTTCCGCCGGCAGCCCGGAGTGGTCTCCACGCGGGTGGGCTACAGCGGCGGCGACGTGCCCAACGCCACCTACCGCAACCACGGGTCCCACGCCGAGACGATCGAGGTCGTCTACGACCCCGACCAGACCGACTTCCGGGCGCTGCTCGAATTCTTCTTCCAGATCCACGACCCCACGACCCTGAACCGGCAGGGCAACGACATCGGCACGAGCTACCGCTCCGCGATCTTCTACACGTCGGACGAGCAGCGGAAGGTCGCCGAGGACACCATCGCCGACGTCGACGCGTCCGGCCTGTGGCCGGGCAAGGTCGTCACCGAGGTGACCGCCGCCGGCGACTTCTGGGAGGCCGAGCCGGAGCACCAGGACTACCTGCAGAAGTACCCGAACGGGTACACGTGCCACTTCCCCCGCCCCGGCTGGAAGCTGCCGAAGCGGGCCGAAGCCTGACACCACGGGACGGCGCGGGCGTCGGCCTGCGCCGTTCTCGGCATGCACCGGCCGCCATCCTTCGCCCGGCACGGCCCCGGCGGCTCGCCGACGCCGCGAGCGGCCGAGAGCACCGCGTGACCTCCTAAACGACGTCCGTCCCGTCACAAGCTGCGCATTGCGCAGCTTTTTGCTGTCTTGAGGGGGCCGGCAAGGGACGCGAGCCGACAGTGGCGCCGCTTGGGCCGGCCGGTGACCGGATGCGGCGATGCTCTCGTGCGAACGGGATCCCTTCCATGCGCGTCATAGCGGGTGCCGGGGCTCCCCTCGCACGAAGGACACGCATGTCACAGCGGAGAATGAGCCCTGCCGGCGCCCTCGTCACGATCGTGGTCTGGCTCGCCGTAGCCCTCCTGCCCCTGCTCTACGGCCTCTCGGACGCGCGCCTGGCGTTCGGTCTCACCGGCACGCCCGGCACGGCGACGGTGGAGCGGTGCGTCGACTACGGCTCGGGGGAGGACGAGCGCACCGAGTGCCGCGGACGCTTCGTCCCCGACGACCGCGGGACGGCCGCCCGCACCGTCGCGCTGCCTCCCGAGTCGGACGAGGGCGAGAGCTTCCGCGCCCGCCTCCAGCCCGATGGCGAGCGGGCGCGGCCCGCGGACCTCAAGGGCCGCCTGTCCGCGCTGATCCTGCCCGCACTGGGCCTGCTCTTCCTGATCCCCATGCCCCTGGGGCTGACCTACCTGCTCGCCGGCCGCCGGCCGGGGCGGCCCCTGCGCTACCTGACGGCGGGCTCGGCGGCGCTGCTGGGCGGCGTCTGCCTGGCGGGCCTCGTCGCCTCCAACCTGTAAGGGCGAACGGGTGACCTTCTCATGGCACGACACGCGTTTTCGTCATGATCGGTCGCGCCTATCTCCATGACTGAGGTAATGAGCGGCTTCCCGGGCGAATTCGTGGTCACATGACTGTGGCAGGCGGCGGTGCGAAACTCGCACAGGGGAGTCGGCGATATGAGAAATGGGGCGCTTCGCGTCGTCGCGTCGATCGCGGTCGCCATGACCGCGACGGCAGCCGCGTCCGACGGGCATGGCTGGGCGGTGCACCGGGAGCCGGGGGCGCTACTGGTGGGCGAATCGTTCACCGGCGAGCGCGCCGACCCGCGTTTCATCGGATACGGGGCGGCATGCCTGACGGGCGCGCCGCGCGGACAGGCACCGGCGGAGGCCACGAACCACCCTCTGGGAGGGTGCCGCCGGGATCCGGTCGGCCCCGTGCCCCCGGGCGACGCGGATCCGCACGGGTATCTGCAGCTCACCGATGCCCATGTCGAGCAGACGGGCGCGGCGCTGTTCGACTCGCCGATCCCGGCCAGGGAAGGGCTGGAGGTGACCTTCGAGCAGTGGCAGTACGGGAACACCACGCGGGCGCCCGCGGACGGGATCTCGTTCTTCCTCACCGACGGCGCCGCGCGGCTCGCCACACCGGGCGCCTTCGGCGGAAGCCTCGGCTACGCCCAGAAACTGCCGGACGACAACAGCGAGGGCCAGGTCGTCCCGGGGGTCGACGGCGGATATCTCGGTATCGGGCTCGACGTGCTGGGTGATTACTTCGGCGACGGAGAAAGGCGCGGAAACGGCTGCGAGCGGCGTTCTCCGGCCGGCACGATGTTCCGCCGACCCGCTCCAGGCCCCAATGTCGTGAGCGCCCGCGGCCCCGGCAACGGGAGCGACGGCTACTGCCTGCTCGCCGCCACGACGGGGAACGCGACTTCCGACGGCTCCTGGCCGTCGACTCTTCCCGGCCGGCTCCACGGCAATCTGAAGAGGATGCCTTCCGGTGCGACGCCCGAAGAGGCCGAAGAACTGCTGGAACCGCTGAAAAGGACCGTCCGCGTCCGGGTGTCGCCGCCACCGGAGCCGACGGCGACGGTCGACGTCGACTTTCAGGACGGACGGGGCTTTCGGCAGGTGCTCCGGTTCCCCGCGCCCCGGCCGGTCCCGGACACCGTCAAGCTCGGCTTCGCCGCGTCCACGGGACCGCAAACCGACGTGCAGCTCATCCGGCGCCTCACCGTGCGGACGGGCCGCTCGAACTGAGGCCGCCCCGCTGGGGCACGCGTCGAGTCGGCCACGTGCCGACCGGCCCTGCCGTCCCGCACTCCCGCTGCTCGTGCCGGTTCGACCGGCACGAGCAGCGGAGGCGGCGAGGCCGGATCACGCCACGGCGGTCCCCTCGAGTTCGACCATCAGCTCGGGGATCGCCAGCCGTGTCACCCCGAGCATCGTCGTGGACGGTGCCGCCCCGGCCGCGCCCAACCGCGACGCCAGCACGCCGTAGTGCTGGAACAGGAGATCGACGTCGGTGGTGTAGACGTTCAGCCGGACGGGGTCCACGAGCGACATGCCGCCCTCGCCGAGTACGGCCTCCAGGTTGTCGAGGCTCAGCGCCAGCTGCGCCGCCATGTCACCGGCGTGCTGGGGCTTGCCGTCGCCGCTCATGGCGGTCTGCCCGGAGCAGTACAGGGTCCGGGTGTGCCCCGAGACGACCTCCCCTTGGTTGTAACCCATCTCCACCGACCACGGCCACGGGTTGACCGCCGTTCGCTCCACTGCCACATCGGCTCCCTTCGCTTCGTCGAGTACCCGGACGTCGATCGGCCCGGTGGCCGCCCAGCTTCGACGCCGTGCCGATGAGCCTCCCAACGAATCACGACATCCTGTGTCGTGTATTTCAGTAGGGTTCGCGCATGCGTGCCGACCGGTTGGTCTCGCTGGTGCTGCTGCTGCGCCGGCGCGGTCGGCTGTCCGCGGCCACGCTGGCCCGCGAGCTGGAGGTGTCGACCCGCACCGTCCTGCGCGACATCGAGGCGCTGTCGGCGGCCGGAGTCCCCGTCTACGCCGAACGCGGCCGGCACGGCGGGTTCGCGTTGCTGCCCGGCTTCCAGACGGAGCTCACCGGACTGAACCACGACGAGGCCCTCGCCCTGCTGATCGCCGGATCGCGGCGCGGCGCGCAGGCGTTCGGGCTCGGCTCGGCGCTCGCATCGGCCATGCTCAAGGTGGTCGACGCGCTCCCCGAAGGCCAGCGGGACATCGCGGCCGGTGCGGCCCGGCGACTGCTCGTCGACCCGGAGACCGACCTCCTCTCGCGGCGGCCGGCCGCCGAGGAGGTGCCCGACGCCGTCGTGGCCGAGGTCCGGCGCGCGGTGTTCGCCGGGCACAGGCTGCGCCTTCACTACGCGGCCGTGGACCAGGCCCCGAAGTGGCGCACGGTGGACCCGATCGGCCTGGTCACCGTCCGCGGCCAGGGCTACCTGCTGGCCACGCGGTCCGGCGAGGACCGCACCTACCGGCTGTCCCGGATCCGGGCCGCCGAGGAACTCGCCGAACCGGCGCAGCGACCGGACCGGGTCGATCTGGACCGGGCCTGGCAGGAACGCAGCACGCGGTTCCGGACCGGCGGCGACCAGGTCACCGTGCTGCTACGGGTGGACCCGGCACGGCGGGAGGACCTGGTGGCCACCGCGCTGGCCGTCCGCGCCGAGGAAGCCGACTCGGACGGCCGATTGCTCATGGAAGTGACCTTCCAAGATCCGAGACACGCCGAATGGGCGTTGTGGCAGCTCGCGGCGAACGCGGAGGCACTGTCCCCGCAGTGGCTGCGCGACTCCCTGCACGACCGCGCCGCCGCGATCGCCGCACGCTACGAAGCGCCGTCCGAGGATCGTCGGCGCTAGATGCCCGCCGCCACACCCGAGGAGATTCGTGACCGGGAATGACGCCGAAAAGCAGCCGTGGGACCCTTTCGGCACCCTCCGCCGGGTCCTCTGGATCAGCGGCGGGCAATGGGCCGGTAAGTCCACCGTCGCACGGTTGCTGGCCTTCCGGTACGGGCTGACGGTCTACCACTACGACCACCACGACGCCCGCGGTCACAACGACCGCCGGATCGCCCGCCGCGTCAAGCTCGGCCGATCTCCCGCCGACCCGGACCCCGACCAGATGTGGGTGAACACCACCCCGGAGGACATGGCCGCCGAGACGCTGGCCGGCTTCCCGGTCCGGTTCGAATGGGCCTTGGACGACCTCCGTTGCCTGGTGTCAGGGCGCCCCATCATCGCCGAAGGCTGGGGGCTCCGCCCCGAGCTGGTCGCCCCGATCCTCGACTCTCCCCGGCGGATGGTCGTCATGGTCCCCACTCGCGCTTTCCGTGACCGCCAGCTCCGCGACCTCCCGCGAGCCGCCACCGTGGGCAGCGACGTCAGCGACCCGGAACGGGCTCAACGCAACCGGCTGGAGCGGGACCGCCTCGTCGCCGACGACGCCGTCCGCTGCGCCCAACGCCTCGGCATCCGCGTGATCGAGGTCGACGGCTCCCACGACGCCGCGGCCATCGCCGGCATCGTCGCCGACCACTTCAGCCCCTACCTGCCACCACCAGAGGACCACAGCGCTTGAGCGGCGCGAGCGTTCAGGCGGTTCTCCGGCCCGACCTGCGTTCAGCGATGAGCGGCCAGCACTGCCCCGAGGCCCGCCTGAAGGTCCTTGACGAAGAACTCGGGCACCTCCAGCGACGGGAAATGCCCCCCGCTTTCAGGCGACCTCCATCGGACGATCTGCCGGTACCGTTCCTGCGCCCAGGGTCGCGGACACTTCTCGATGTCGCGGGGATACATCGTGATCGCCGACGGGACGTCGACCCGGAGTTCGGGGTCGAGCGAGTTGTGGCTCTCGTAGTAGATGCGGGCCGCCGATGCGCCGGTCCGCGTCAGCCAATAGAGGGTGACGTCGTCGAGAACGCGGTCTCTGGAAATCGTCTCGAACGGGCTGTCCTCGGTGTCCGACCATTCGGCGAACTTGTCGAGGATCCAGGCGAGAAGCCCGACCGGTGAGTCGACGAGCGAGTAGCCGATGGTCTGCGGCCGGGTCGCCTGCTGCTTCGCGTACGCCGCGCGGTGGTGCCAGAAATCGCGGGTTTCCTCGGTCCACCTGCGCTCGACCGCCGTCAGCCCGTCCGTCGCCAGCGCGGGCGGCGCCTCCGCGAACGTCGAGTGGATGCCGATAACGTGCTCCGGGAACCTGCCGCCGAGAACCGTGGTGATATTGCCGCCCCAGTCGCCGCCGTGGGCGAGGAACTCGCTGTAGCCGAGCCTCTCCATCAGTTCCACCCATGCGGCCGCGATCCTTTCGGTTCCCCATCCGGTGGCGGTCGGTTTGTCGCTGTGGCCGAAGCCCGGCAGTGAGGGGGTCACGACGTGGAACGCCGGCGCGTCCGCGTCTTTCGGGTCCGCCAGCTCGTCCACCACATCGACGAACTCGGCAATGCTGCCCGGCCAGCCGTGCGTCAGGATCAGCGGAGTGGCGTCCGCGCGCGCTGATCGGCGGTGCAGGAAATGAATTCCCAGGCCGTCGATGGTCGTGCGGAACTGGCCGAGCCGGTTGAGGCGCTCTTCGAAGGACCGCCACTCGTACCCGGTGCGCCAGTAGTTCACGAGGTCGGCGAGATCGGCGAGGGGAACGCCCTGGTCCCATCGGCCAGCGCCCGGCGCGCCGCGGTGGACCGTCTCGGCCTCCGGTAGCCGCGCCGCGGCCAGTCGCGCACGCAGATCGTCGAGGTCGGCGTCGGTCGCGCGGGCTTCGAACGCTCGCACGTCGCTGGTCGGACGGGACATGAGACCTCCTGGCCATCGCGGAACCGGCTAAGACGGTTCTAACATGGCGTCTCGCCGGCGTGCAACCGGCTAAGGTGGTTCCATGCCTGCTGGGTTCCCTGAGTTCCGCCTCGGTAGCGTGCTGGCCACCAGCTTCACGGCGACCCTGACGGAGCGCCGCGGCGACGCCGTGGAGCGCATTCCCACACCGCAGCGGCTCGTCGACTGGCTGGCGGTGAACGGCCTCGCCGTGGACTCCTGCACCGCCGCCCAGCTCGACCTCGCTCGGGAACTGAGGGAGTCGATCCACCTCGCCGCGACGGCGGCCGCGCTCCAGGACGCTCTTCCCGCGTCCGCCGTCCAAGTCATCAACGACCGCAGCGTTCAGGGCCGGGCCGCGGCGATCCTGACGCCCGAGGGCAAGCGGCAGTGGCGGCTCGGCTCGTCCTCCCGCGTGGAAGACGCGCTCAGCGTCATCGCCGCCGATGCGATCGAGATCATCGCGGGCGAGCGGGACGGGAAATTGGCCCTGTGCGCGTCACCGACCTGCCAAGCCGCCTTCTTCGACACCAGCCAGAGCCGCACCCGCAAATGGTGCGACATGAACACGTGCGGGAACCGTCAGAAGAAAGCGCGCTTCAATGCCAGGAAGCGCGAACACCCCGGTTCAGCGGAGTGATCCTGGCCGGAGCTTGTCACGGTGGGGTCGGGCGGAGGGCGATGTCGTCATCGCTGTCGGAACCCAGCCTGATGAGCAGCTCGTCGCAGAACACCTCGAGAGGGGCGCGGGAGAGCGCGGCGGCGTGCTCGCGGAGCCTGTCCAAGCCGCGGTCGAGAGGCTCGCCGCGGCGTTCGATGAGGCCGTCGGGACAGCTCCCAGTCGCTCGGGATCCGTGGGCGACGGCGTAGACGCTGGTGCCGGTCGCCTCCTGGACCAGGGTCCGGTTCGCCATGTCGAGGTGGCGCAGGACCTCTTCGGGCGGCTCCTGGCAGACCACCGAGATGCCGCGCAACATGCTGCTCAGCCGGCTCATGGTGGCGGTCGCGTCGATGTCGCCGCCGGTGACGTCCCCGATGACCACGGCGGTGCCGCCGTCCGGGAGGGCGAAACCGTCGCACCAGTCGCCGCCCACCTGCGCGGTGATGGACGCCAGCCGCTCGACAAGGTAGAGGCCGCGTCCGGTATCGGTGTACGGATGACGGCGCCGCGGCACCAGCCCGCGACGCGGATCGCCGTCGACGACCCGGGCGTGGACCGTGCCGTCCACGGACCGGGCCGACACCCCGACCTCGGTGCGCGTATGGAGTACCGCGTTGGTCACCAGCTCGCCGACCAGCAACTCGGCGGTGCACACGACGTCCAGGGCGACGCTTGCCGCCAGCCGGTCCCGGACGAATTCCCGGGCGTGTGCCGCACTCTCCGGCAGCGCGGGAAACGTCCGCTGCGGTCCTCCCTCCAGCTCACCCATGTGGTCAGTGTGGTCCCGACCGATGGTCGAAGCCCCGATCGCCGGCACGTGTCATTCGATCACCTTTGGTGAGATTCCCCTGCTCAGCCGACGGAGAAGGCGGCCCCAGGAGCGGCGTGTTCGATCGGACCGTCGAAGCGTGTCGAGGCACGGGCCACCGCCTGCTCCGGAGTGAGGAACCGCCCGACGTGCGTGACGACCAGCCGTCCCGCCTTGGCGGAACGGGCGGTGTCACCCGCGTCCTCCGGCGTGTGGTGCACCTGCTCGCCCGCAGCCGGGGCCTGGGCGCTCTCGGCCTCGCACAGCAGCACGTCGCACCCCTCGGCCAGGCTCGTCAGGCCAGGGCAGGGGGCCGTGTCCCCGGAGTACACCAGCGAGCGGCCCTCGGCCTCCGCGCGCAGACCGAAGGCCGGCATGCCGTGCGCCACCGCCCGGCTGGCCAGCGTGAGCGCGCCGACCCGCACCTCGTGCCCGTTGTGCAGTTCCTCGATGGCGAATGCGGATTCGACCGGGCTGCGGGTGGAGGTGTTGGTGAGGAAGTGCGCCAGCCGATCGGCGATGCCCGGCGGGCCGTAGAGGGGGATGGGAGCGGCGAGTTCGATGTCGGCGTAGAGCGCGCCGTAGTAGGCGGTGAGCAGGTCCGCGCTGTGATCGGCGTGCAGATGCGAGATCCAGATCGCGTCGAGCTCGTCCAGCCGGACGTACCGCTGCAACTGAGCCAGCGTCCCGCTGCCCGCGTCCACCCACACCTGAGCGCCTCCTCCGGACACCAGGTAACCCGAACAGGGATTGTCCACAGTCGGGTACGGCGTAGCGCAACCCAGGACCGTGAAACAGAGAGAATCGCTGGTCATCCGCGAAGTCTAAAACGCGTGATCCACAGGTCTCGAAGCTACCGCCGAGCCACCGACAGGTGTACCGCCGGCAT
Organism: Actinomadura sp. RB99; assembly: GCF_014706005.1. NCBI lineage: Bacteria > Bacillati > Actinomycetota > Actinomycetes > Streptosporangiales > Thermomonosporaceae > Actinomadura > Actinomadura sp. RB99. The sequence continues at coordinate 152,128 of NZ_JABMCA010000002.1, forward strand.
TGCTCGATGATCGAGATCGGGGCAGCATTCGATCGTGCAGGACACCTACGAACAGGGCGAGGCCCTGTACTTCGGCGGGGAGTATGCCGAGGCCGAACCCTTACTCCGCCGCGCTGCCGAGGAAGGGCATGCGCACGCCCCGTACCGGTTGGGGCGTTGCTATCAAGAACTCGGCCGTCTGGAGGAGGCCGTGCGCTGGCTGCGCGTCGCCGCGGAGGGCGGTGACACCCTGGCGATGAACGATCTGGCGCTCTGCTTGGAGGACGGCGACCGAGCCGAGGCCGTCGTCTGGATGCGCCGTGCGGCCGAAACGGGCTCCCAGACCACCGCCGCATACAACCTGGGCGTCTTCCTAGAGGAGGACGGGAATCTGCAGGAGGCGGAGCACTGGTATCGGCATGCGGCCAATTGCCTCTACTTTCCGGCGGGCCGCAACCGGCTGGCCCTGCTGCTGGAACTGACGGGCCGCGACGATGAGGCGGAGACCTGGTATCGGACGGCCCTGGAGGAAATGGCCGCGCATGAGGACCCCGACGACCACGACGAGGACTACCGGGCCAACACGGACATCATGCTCAATCTTGCTGAGCTTCTGGAGCGCACTGGTCGGCGCGGCGAAGCCTGCGGTCTGCGTCGGCATGCCGCTGGCCGTGCCTGAAGAAGCCGCTCGGTTCCGGCGGGTGGCCGCTCAGGTTTCGCGGACGAAGGTCGCGCAGTCCGGGCAGTCGTCGAGATAGCGATGCCGGCACTCGGCGGTGTGCCGCAGGAAGGTGATCGCCTGCCGCCTCTGGGCGATGTCTCTTTCGAGTTCGGCGATCTTCGCCTTCACGACCGCCTGCGCCGCCGACTTCTTCGGCGCCATGGCGGCGGTGACCTCGGGCAGCGAGAGCCCGACCCGCCGCAGTTTCAGGACCGTGCGCGCCTGCTCCACGGCGTTGTCGTCGTAGACGCGGTAGCCGTTGCCGTCGCGGCGCACGGTGAGCGCTCCGACGTCCTCCCAGTGCCGCAGCACGTGCGCTTCGATTCCGAGTTCCGCGGCCACTTCCCCGATCGTCTTCACCACGCGCGCCTTGCCTTCATGTCGACCTGAACCCTTAGCGTCTCGATCATGCCTGACACCACCGGCCCCACGGGCTCCGCATGCCGTTCATCGATCCTGGTCACCGGCGCGACCGGCAACCTCGGCCGTGAGGTCGTCGAGCGTCTCCGAGCACACGGCGCGCGTGTACGCGGCCTTGCGCGGGACCAGGGCGGGCCGCGCCCCGGAGTCGAGTGGGCGGTCGGCGACCTCACGGACCCCGCCGCCATGCGTGCGGCGCTCGCGGGGATCGACGCCGTCTTCCTGGTCTGGCCGCTGCTCGACTCGGCCCCTGCCGAGGCCATGATCGCGGAACTCGGCGCGGCGGGGCCGCGCGTCGTCTACCTGTCCTCGACGGCGATCGACGACGCGGCCGCTCGCCAGAGCGATCCCATCGTCCAGGTGCACGCGGACATGGAAGTCCTGCTCCACGATGCCGGTCTGCGGCCCACGGTGCTGCGAAGCGACACGCTGGCCTCCAACGCCCGTGGCTGGGCGCCGCAGTTGCGGGCGGGTGACGTGGTGTCAGGCCCGGAGATCGCGCGCACGGCCGTCGTCGACGAGCGCGATGTCGCCGATGCGGCGGTGGCCGCGCTGCTCGGGCACCACGACCGGCGCGAACCGTACTTGCTGACGGGCCCCGAGGTGCTGAGCCGCGCCGACCAGGTGGCGCTCCTCGGTGCCGCGCTCGGGCGCCGTCTGCGGTTCCATCCGGTCACCGCCGACCTCGCGCGGTCGCGGATGCTCGCGGACGGCCGTCCCGAGCGGCTGGTGGAAGCGCTGATCGCCGCCTCGCTGCACCGGCCGGAGTCGAACCGCGTCACCGACCATGTCGAGCGCCTCACCGGCCGGCCCGCCGGCACCTTCGCGAGGTGGGCCGTCGACCACGCCGCCGAGTTCAGTTGACGGAAGGACGCCTGGTCATCGCGGAAGGGGACGGCGCGACCTCAAGGAGTGGTGATGGGTGGTGGCGGGCTCCACCGGCTGGTGGCGGGGACGCCGTGAGCGGGTTTGAGGTCTTCGGGGAGGGCGTAGTGCATGACCCGGCCGCGCGTGAGGGACGTCAGTTCCAGGCGGGTGACGAGGCGTCCGAGACGGTCGGACGCCTGGGCGGCCCACGGGCCCCGGTCCTCGAAGCGCTCGATGACGCCGAGCAGCGCGGGGGCGACCTTGATGACGTCGTCCCAGCGGGATCGGGGGACCTGGAGCCAGTCGGCGGCGGTGTCGCCGATCAGGAAGCGGATCAGAGCCGGTACGACCGGGTCCAGCAGGGTGCCCGGGACGACCTCCTCGTACAGCCCGATCAGACGGCGGGTCAGGTGCGCGCCCTCGTCGGAGGGGCCCATGTGGCGCAGCATGTAGCGGTCGGAGAACTCGCGGGCGGCCTGCAGGTCGGGCGGGATGGCGGCGTGGTCGCAGCCCAGCATCGCGCCGACCACGCGCCAGGCGTAGTAGTAGGCCTCGGCGCCCTGCGGCGTCATGTGGACGCCGAGGCGGTGCAGGGCGTCCAGGACCTGGATGCTGAACATCATCAGCCCGCCGAGCATGTCCTCCTGGCAGATCGCCACGGGCTCGGGCCAGCGGCCGGCCTCGCGCAGGTGGCGGCGGATGGAGGCGTGCAGCAGCCGCACCTTCTGCGCGGACGGCAGGAACCGCCCGCCGGCCTCGAAGGCGTCCGGCTGCATGAGGTAGACGGTGAACTGCCCGGTCTCGGCCATGCGGCGGGACGGGTAGTCGAGCGAGTGCGTCGCCGACAGCAGCCTCGCCACGTGCGGGACCATGTAGCAGGCCGGCATCGACGCGAACGACAGCGCGGTGGAGATGTGCACGTCGTTGTCGATGAAGAACCGCCGGGCCTCTTCCATCACCGCCCAGTCGACCCAGTCGGGCGCGGTGGCGGTGGCGTGCAGGTAGTCGCGGGCGGGCTCGGGCAGCCCGTCGGGGAGCGGCTGCCCGGACGTGGTGAACCAGCGCATCAGCGTGTTGAACCGCGCGACGTCGCCGGCGGTGAACAGCGCCTCCACGGTCGCGTCGGCCAGCTCGTCGCCCCGGAGTCGCAGGGCGTCCATGAAGGCGTCGTCGTAGCGGCCGGTGTCCGCCGGGTCGGGGGAGGCCGGGGCGTCAGGCATCTGCGGTCACCTCATCGATCAGAAGGGTCAGGGCGCGGGCCGTCTCGGGCGCGAGCCGGACGCGGGCCAGCGCCGCCCGCGCGGCGCCGGCCCGTTCGCCGATCATCTGCCGCACCTGGTCGGCGGCACCGGAGCGGCCCATGATCTGCCGGACCCGGTCGGCCTCGGCGCCGCCGACCGGGCCGCGCAGCAACTCCCGCAGCTCCTCGCGGTCGTCCCGGCCGGCGCGTTCGAGGGTGAGGGCCAGCAGCGCGGTCGGCTTGCGGCCCGCCAGGTCGTCGAGGTCGGACTTGCCGGTCACGTCCGGGTCGCCGAACACGCCCCACAGGTCGTCGCGGAGCTGGAACGCCTCGCCCAGCGGACGCGTGTACCCGGCCAGCGCCTCCAGCGTCGCCGGAGCGGCGCCGCCCAGCACCGCGCCGATCCGCAGCGGCCACTCCACGGTGTAGGAGGCGGTCTTGAACCGGACGATCCGCAGCGACCGCCGGACATCGGCAGGCCCGTCGGTGCTCAGCAGCTCCAGACACTCACCGGCGATCAGCTCCCGGCCCATCGCCGTCCACATCGACACCGCACGTCCCAGGAACGCGCGCGGCAGCCCCGAGGCGTGGAACAGATGCCCGGCCCAGCCCAGCAGCAGGTCGCCGACCATGATCGCCAGGCCGTCGCCGAGCCGCTCGTGGGCCGTGGTGCGGCCCCGCCGCAACGGGCTCCGGTCGATGATGTCGTCGTGGACGATCGCCGCCGCGTGCACCAGCTCCAGTGCCGCGGCGGCCCGCACCATCGACTCGGCGTCGGGCTGCCCGGCCGCCCGCCACCCCCAGTAGCAGAACGCGGGACGGATCCGCTTGCCGCCCGCCACCGACAGGCGCGCCTGCTCGGCGACCGGCGCCAGGTCCGCGTCCAGCGCCACCAGCTCGGCGACCTCGGCACCGAGGAACTCCTCCAGCGCGAGGTCGACCCGGGCCCGCAGCTCGTTCATCGGGTCCGGTCGTGCGCCGCGCCCCGGTCGCCGCGACCACCGCGTTCGCCGGGAACACCGCGTTCGCCGGCCCGCCGGGCCAGGACCTCCATGTGGGGCTCGGACCTCGCCGCCGTCCGGGCCCACGCCAGCTCGCCGCGCGCCCGCAGCTCCCGGCGGACCTCGCCCAGGCCCGGCAGCCGCCGCAGGACGCTCCGCGCGCCGTCCAGCACCGCGTCGGCGACGCCCGCCGCCAGATACACCACCTCGTCGTGCGGTTTGACGGTCTCATCGCGACTCATCGGCACTCACCGTTCCGTAGGCGACACCGAAAGTAGTAACACGAGGTCCGGGAGCTCGTCCCGGGAACGAGCGGTCAGGAACAACCGCCTATCTCCGAGGCCATACGAGGGCGGAATCGCGAGCCGCCGCCGGCCCGGTGCGCCGGGCTAGGTCGCGACGAGGCGGCTGAGCGGGACGCCGTCGAGCTGCTTGCGCGAGCTCACGTTGAGCTTGGCGAAGACCTTGCTCAGGTGGTACTCCACCGTCCGGGGGCTGATGAACAACTGGGCGGCGATCTCGGGGTTGGACAGGCCGTCGCGGGCCAGCCGGGCGATCTGCGCCTCCTGGGCGGTGAGCTCGCCGGGGGCGTCCGCGCCGCGCCTGCGGGCGGTCGCCCCGGTGGCCAGCAGCTCGCGGCCGGCCCGCCGGGCGAACGCCCGCATGCCGATGCCGGTGAACATGTCGTGGGCCTCACGCAGGTGCGTCCGCGCGTCGGTCCGCCGCCCCTCGCGGCGCAGCCACTCGCCGTACAGCAGGTGCGCGCGGGCCTGCTCGGACCGGAACCCGGCACGGCCGAGCCGCTCGACCGCCTCGCGGTACCCGCGCTCGGCGTCCTCGCCCTCGCCGAGCAGCGCCCGGGACCGCGCGTGGATCCCCTGCGCCCAGTCGGTTCCCGCGACGGCGGTCACCTCGGTGAGCCGGGCGAGCGCGTCCCTGGCCGCCCCGTGCCGCCCGCTCCGGCAGGCCGCCTCGATCAGCTCGGGGAGGGCCCACATGGAGACGTACAGTTCAGGCGCCTGCTCCGCGGCCTGACGTGCCTTCACCAGCGCTTCCTCGTAGGCGCCGAGCCCGTTGAGGAGGACGGCGGAGATCCACTGCGCCATCTGGACGCCGCTCCCTTGGCCCGCGGCCTGGGCGGCGGCGGCCACGTCCTCGATCGTCGAGGCGTCCTCGGCCTCGTCCCCCCGGTAGCCGGCCAGGATCAGGGCCGCGTGGCGGACGAAGCCGGCGCCCGTCGCCGCCGCGAGCTCCTTCTCCTCCGCGGCCAGCGAGACGGCCGCCGCGAAATCGCCCCGCCAGATCGCCATCACCGCCATCGGCCCCAGGTAGAGCGCCAGCTGCGTGAGCATGCCCGTCTCCCGGCAGATCCGGACGTCGCGGGCCAGGATCGCGCGCCAGTGCTCCTCGTCCCACACCAGTGCCGCTGCGGCCAGCGCCACCCGGCTGCACTGAAGGCGCTCCGCCAGGGGGACGTCCTCTTCGGCGACGACCCGCGCCGCCTCCCTCAGCACCGGCGCCGCCTCCGCGCGTCCCTCGGTGACGAGCAGGGACAGCCCGTCCACCAGCAGGTCCAGCGGGCGGGGCTCGCCCGCGGGCGACGGGGCGGACCGCGCGGCCTGCGAGACCTCGTGCAGGTCCCCGGCGCCCGCTGACCGGCCCGCGTAGACGGCGGCGAACCACGCGTCGAGGTACGTCTGCCGCGCGAGGGCGACGTCCAGCGTCTCCAACTGCTTGGCCGCCTTCAGCAGCAGCGCCGGAGCGTCGCCGCCCCGGCCGGACGCGAACGCGAGCCGCCCGCGCAGCAGGGCCGCGCGGGCTTGTTGGAGCTCGTCCTGGGGACCCGCCATCGCGACGGCGAGCAGCTCCGCCGCGGCGCCCAGCCCGCCGGCCTGGAAACTCGCCTGCGCCGCCTCCAAAGCGCGCTCGGACCGCCGGACAGGCTCCTCCGTCAGCTCCACCGCGCGCCGCAGGAACGCCGCCGCCGCGGCCGCGCCGCCGCGGGCCTGCGCCCGGTCCGCCGACCGCTCGAGCTCCGCGGCCACCTCGTCGTCGGGACCGGACGTGGCCGCCGCCCGGTGCCATGCCCACCGGTCCGGATCGCGGTCGCGGTCGGTCACCTCGGCCAGCGCCCGGTGCGCCGCCCGCCGCTCCGACGGCGACGCCGCCGAGTACACCGCCGACCGCACGAGCGGATGCCGGAACCGGACCAGCGTCCCGGCCTGCAGCAGCCCGTCGGCCTCGGCGGCCTCCGCGGCCGCCGCCGGGACGCCGAGCCGTCCGGCCGCCCGCCAGATCAGCGCCGGATCGCCGGCCGCCTCCACCGCCGCGACCAGCATCAGCGACCGCGTGTCGGCCGGCAGCGCCTCCAGCCGGCGGCGGAAGCCGCGCTCGATCCGCTCCGGCACCGGCTGCGCCCCGACCGGCCCGAGCCCGCCCGCCAGCTGCGCCGGGTCCAGCCCCCGCGGCAGCTCCAGCAGCGCCAGCGGGTTGCCGTTCGTCTCGGCCAGGATCCGGTCCTGGACCGGCTCGTCGAGCCGGAACCGGACGACCGACCGCAGCAGCATGCGGGCGTGCTGGTCCGGCAGCCCCCGCACCTCCAGATCCGTGAGCCCCCGGTACTCCTCGCCGGGCTCGCGGGCGGCGAAGATCAGCCCCACCGGCTCGGCCAGCAGCCGCCGCGCCGCGAACCCCAGCGCCTGCGCGGACGCCCGGTCCAGCCACTGCACGTCGTCGATCACGCACAGCAGCGGTCGTTCCTCCGCCGCCTCCGCCAGCAGCGTCAGCACCGCCAGGCCGACGAGGAACCGCGCCGGCGCGGGACCCTCCCGCAGCCCGAACGCGACGCTCAGCGCGTCGCGCTGCGGACCGGGGAGGGCGTCGAGCCGGTCGAGCAGCGGCACGCACAGCAGGTGCAGGCCGGCGTACGTCAGCTCCATCTCCGATTCCAGCCCCGCCGCCCGGGCGACCCGCATGTCCGCCGCCGCGCCGACCGCGTACTCCAGCAGCGCCGACTTGCCGACCCCGGCCTCGCCCCGCATCACCAGCGCCCGCCCGCGCCCCGCCCGGAGATCCTCCAGCAGGCCGTCGAGGGCCGCGCGCTCGGGCAGCCTGTCCAACAGCGCCGGCGCCGGCTCAGGTCCCGTCCGCATGCCGTTCTCCCTACGCGATTCAGAGTCAGCCCGCCAGCGTGGCCGAACAGAGGAGGCCCTCCGGTGGCCGGGCCGCACGCGTTGGCGCGTCCGTGCAGGCCAAACCACCCGGAACAAGTTATAGCCGCTGATGTCGCCGGGGCCGTCCTGCCCGGGTGGTGCGGCCGGGACGTGGCGCGATGCCCGAGCGGTCGGCAGGGCACGCCTCCCAGCGCCCGCCTCGGCCTGTTAGAGGGCTTCCTCTCTGAGAAGGGAGCCGCACCAGGCGTCGACCCTCGTCCCCCGATGGACGAGCCGTTTGCGGAGCGTGGCCTCGATCAGGAATCCGGCCTTCTCCGCGACGCGGCGCGAAGCGAGATTGCCGACCTCGCAACGCCACTCGATCAACTCCAAGTCCAGCTCGACGAAGGCCCACCGGCAGACGGCCCGGACCGCGTCGCAGGCGACCCCTCGTCCACGTGCCTCAGGAGCGACCCAGTAGCCGATCTCGGACGACCCTTTCCGGCCCAATCCCAGCCCCACCCGACCCAGAGGAGCCCCGGTGGCGGCCTCCTCGACGAGAAGCTCCAGCCGCCGTCCCGTGGTACCGCCGGCTATGGCGATCTCCTCGACGAAGAACGCGGCGTCCTCCATGCGGTAGGGCGACGGCAATTGCACGAACTGCTGCATCGCCGGGTCCAGGGACACTTCGTAAACCCACGGGATATCCGCCGGCACGAACGGCCGCAGCCGCAGCCATCCCGCTTCGATCACATGCGGATCCATCTCCGGATCATCGCGAAGCCGTCCCGGACGGCGCAACGAGAAAAAGGACGGCCCGGCCCAGTGGGCGGATGCCGGTCGCCGGCTCAGGAAAGGAGGCCCTGCCTTCTGGCGATGACCACGCCTCGTGCCGGGTCCCGGCGCCGAGGAGGCGCAGGCGGCATCAATGCCCTCTTCGGAGGGTAGGCGTGTCGCGCACCACAGCGCAGAGTATGGCTTATGCCTACATCGGATGACACATCACAGACCAGCGGGGACTCGGCGGGCGCCGCCGCACGGACGGCCGCGCGGGTCGAGTCCTGGCTGGCCGACTTCGACGCGGCCGGGGCGTGCGCGGCGCATCTGCTGTGCGACCGCCATGACCCGTCCGCCGTCGCGTTCACCTTCGTCGAGCCCGATCTGAGCGCTCGCGATCTCACCTACGGCGAACTGGCCGAGGCGTCCAAGCGGCTGGCCGCGGCGCTCGCGGCGCGCGGGGTGGCCGCCGGAGACAACGTCGCGGTGCTGATGGGCAAGCGGTCCGAGCTGGTGGTGACGCTGCTGGCGATCTGGCGGCTGGGCGCGGTGCACATGCCCTTGTTCACCGCGTTCGCCGCACCGGCGATCGAGATGCGGGTCAGGGCCGCCGGGGTCCGGCTCATCGTCACCGAGCCGAGCCAGCACGGGAAGATCGAGGGCCTGCTCCGGGACGGCGTGACCGCGCTGGTCACCGGGCCGGACCTCGACGCGCTCGTCACCGGCTGCGCGCCGCTGGCCGAGGCCGCGGCCGTCGGCGGGAGCGGGACCCTGATCCGGCTGTTCACCAGCGGCACCACCGGTGAGCCCAAGGGAGTCCCGGTGCCGCTCAAGGCGCTGGCCGCCTTCTCCTGCTACATGCACTACGGGCTCGACGTCACCGCCGAGGACGTGTTCTGGAACGCCGCCGACCCCGGCTGGGCCTACGGGCTGTACTACGGCATCGTCGGGCCGCTGGCGCTCGGGCGGCGCAACCTGCTCCTGAACGCCGGATTCACCGCCGCGGGCACGATCGCGGTGCTCAAGGAGTTCGGGGTGACCAACTTCGCCGCGGCACCGACCGTGTACCGGGCCCTGCGCCAGGAGAGCACCGACGGCGTCCGCCTGCGCCGCGCCTCCTCGGCCGGTGAGCCGCTGACCCCCGACGTCCTGGCGTGGGCGGCGGGCGCGCTCGGCGTCGAGGTCCGCGACCACTACGGGCAGACCGAGCACGGCATGGTGATCGCCAACGCCTGGCACCCCGACCTGGCCGCGCCCGTCAAGCCCGGCTCCATGGGCCGGCCGCTGCCGGGGTTCACCGCCGGGGTCGTCGACGGTACGATCGCCCTCGACGCCACCGCCAGCCCGCTGATGTGGTTCACGGGCTACGACGGCGCACCGGAGAGGACCGCCGAGCGGTTCACGCCCGACGGCCGCTGGTACCTGACCGGCGACGTCGGCACCGCGGACGAGGACGGGCACTACTTCTTCTCCTCCCGCGACGACGACCTCATCCTGATGGCCGGCTACCGGATCTCCCCGCTCGACGTCGAGAGCGCGCTGATCACCCATCCGGCCGTCGCCGACGTGGCCGTGGTCGGACGCCCCGACGAACTGCGCGGAGAGGTCGTGGAGGCCTTCGTCGTCCTGACCGGCGACGCCGCGGGCTCTCCCGACCTCGTCGCCGACCTGCAGCAGCGGGTCCGCACCGGCTACTCCGCCCACGCCTACCCCCGCCGCGTCCACTTCGTCGACTCCCTGCCCAAGACCCCCAGCGGCAAGGTCCAGCGCTTCCTCCTGCGCAGGCTCGACGGCTGACGCACCCCTCCTGCGCGGCGGCCGGTTCCCTCCGCGAACGCGGGCTACCCGTCCAGGCCGGCGATGACCTGGGGGCCGTATCCGGCGGCGGCCAGGGGGCGCGGACGTCGGTCTCCAGGTCGGGGAGGGAGCCGATGAGGACGTCGGCGGGACCGTCGATCCGCGCCTCGTGGAGGGCGGCGGGCAGAAGTTGTGGTGCCATTCGGGGACGGGGAAGAGGTCGCCGCGCCAGCCGCGCCCCATCAGCTCCTCGGGATGGCCGGTGGCCAGGCTCCGCTGCGGCCGGATGGCGCGGGAGACCGCCCGAGCCGTTCGACGATCGCGCGTCCGCCGAAGGCGTGCGACTTGATCGGGGTGGTCAGCCGCAGCGGGTACCAGTTCATGTCACAGGATCGGCCGGCCGCCGGTGACGGCGATGCGGGCGCCGGAGACGTAGCCGGCCTCGTCGGCGGCGAGCATCACGTAGACGGGGGCGAGTTCGGCGGGTTGCCCGGGACGCCCGAGGGGCGTCCCGGTGCCGAACTGCTCCACGTCGTCCGGCGGCATGGTGGAGGGGAACAGCGGCGTCCAGATCGGCCCGGGAGCGACGCTGTTGACCCGGATGCCGCGCGGCCGTGCGACTACTCGAGCGCCTGCGTTCTGTACGTCCGCAGAGGGCCGATGACGCGTTCTTTACGAGTTGCTCCGGAACGCGGCTACCGGGTCACGGAGGGATCGTCGGCCGCCGGGAGCGAGGTGATGGCGGGTCCCTGCAGGACCGACCCGTCCAGGGCGAAGCGGCAGCCGTGGCAGGGGCACTCCCAGACCCGTTCGGTGTCGTTGAAGCGCACCAGGCAGCCCGAGTGGGGGCAGTGCGGCGACAGGACGTGCACGTCGCCGCCGTCGTCCTTGTAGATCGCCTGGAGCCGGCCGTTGTGGTGCAGGACGGCGCCCGACCCCGTCCGGAGGTCGTCGGCGTTCCCGGTCATGGCGTGCAGGTGATCCATCACCTTCCGCTTCGCCTTGGTCACCACGGTCTGGGAGACCTCGCTCACCTCCGGCCGCGGGTGCTCCCGCGTGGGGGAGTAGAGGTCCGCCCATGGGGAGTCCTGTCCGCAGATGAGACGCGTGAGCAGACGGCCTGACATGACCCCGTGGCTCATGCCCGAGCGGGCGTATCCCGTGGCGACGTACAGATGGTCCTCGACGCGCCCGACGTAGGGGACCTTGTCGGCGGTGTCGAGGTCCTGCGCCGACCACCAGTAGGCGACGTCGTCGATCCGGAAGTGCTGCCGGGTCCATTCGACCAGGCGCCGCTGCCGGTCGGCGACGTCGGTGGTGCCCGGCGGGAACGACTCGCCGGTGACCAGCAGCAGCCGCTGCCCGTCCCGGTAGGGCGCGGTCCGCACCGAGCGCGTGTTCTCCTCCCGGGTGATGTACAGGGCACCCGGGTCGGACTCGGCCGCGATCGGCGCGGCGACCACCAGCTCGCGGAGCGGCGTCAGCCGCGAGTCGAGCAGCCGTGTGCCGAGCGCCGGGAAGAGGGTCGCCACCACCACGTCCCGGGCCCGCACCGTCCCGCCCGTATCGGTCGCCACCCGTGACGGCCGGCCCTGGCTCAGCTCGACCGCGCGGCTGCGTTCGTAGATCCGCCCGCCCGCACTCGTGAACCGTTCGGCCAAAGCCAGAAGGTAGCGCCGGGGATGGAACTGCACCTGGTCCTCGACCCGCAGCGCGCCCGCCACCGGGTAGGGCAGGTCCGTGCCGGTCACGAAGGACGCCGGCAGCCCCGCCTCCCGCGCGGCCTCGGCCTCGGCCCGCAGGTCGTCCACCCGGTCCGGACGTTCCACGTAGACGTGGGACGGGCGCCGCTCGATGTCGGCTTCGATCCCCAGCCGCTCCGCCGTGGCGACGACGTGGTCGACCGCCTCCTGCTGCGAACGGGCGTACAGCCGCGCGGTGTCCGCGCCGTAAGAGTCGCGCAACTGCGCGAAGATCCATGGATGCGCCGCCGACAGCCGGCCGGTGGTGTAGCCGGTGACGCCCGCCGCGATCCGATCGGCCTCCAGCAGGACGACCGATCGGCCGGCCTGGACCAGTTCCCACGCGGTGGCGATTCCGGCGATCCCTCCGCCGATGACCACCACGTCCGCCTCGGCGTCCTCTTCGAGCACCGGGTAGGACCTCGGCTGCGTCGACGCCATCCAGTACGACTGAGCGGTTCCCTCGACCATGCGGCTCCTTCGTCCTCGACGTGCCGGAACTTTGCCCCGCCATTGCCTGTCAAACACGAGAAGCCGAAACCCGCGGCAGCGAAATGGGCGCTCAACGAGTCGGCCGTTACGGGACGGGCGCTCAGATGCGGCGGGCGGTGATCCAGGTGAAGGGCTGCACGCTGCCCGCCGGAGTGCGGTGCCGGTGACGGCGGCTGTCCAGGAGGACGAAGGCGTCGCCGAGTTCGGCGGCCAGTTCCTCGGCCGTCCAGCGGGTGACGGGCAGTCCGGAGCAGTGGGTCGGGCCGTCGGCGGCGAAGGTGCCGAGCACCACGATGGCGCCGGGTTCAGTGGCTTGGCGCAGGGCGGCCAGGTAGGTCGCCCGGTCGGCGGGGTCGGTGAGGAAGTGGAACACCGCCCGGTCGTGCCACACCGCCCACGTCCGGGTGGGCTGCCAGGTCAGCAGGTCGGCGCGGACCCAGGTGACGGCTTCTGCGGCGGCACCCGACGCGGTCTCGGCCGCGCGGCGGGCGGCCGCCAATGCCCGGCCGGACACGTCCAGCACCGTGACGTCGGCGAAGCCGGCCTCGACCAGCCGGGCGGCCAGCGGGGACGCGCCGCCGCCCACGTCGATCACCCCGGCGCGCCGGTCGCCGACGGCTTGCAGGATCAGGTCCAGGGACGGCCGCGGCCGCTGCTGGAACCAGCTCACCTGGTCCGGGTCGCGCTCGCGGTACACGTCCTCCCAATGCCCGGCGGATCCGGGGTCGTCGCTCATGCCCGCCTCCGATGGTGGTCCTTGACGGCCCTGCACCGTCCTCATCATCTACAATATTCCAAGGATTATTGGAATAGCCTGGTGGGGTGGCATGTCGAGCGCGAAGGCGCGGGTGTACGCGGGGTTCGCGAGGATCGGGAAGGCGCTGTCCAATCCGGCCCGGCTGGAACTGCTGGACCTGCTGGCGCAGGGGGAGCGCGGTGTGGAGGAGCTGGCGGCCGCCGCCGGGATGAAGGTCTCCAACACCTCCGCCCAGCTCAAGGAACTGGCCGGGGCCGGGTTGGTGGCCTCGAGCAGGTCCGGCACCCGGGTCGTCTACCGCTTGGCCGACGCACAAGTCGGGGTGTTCGTCGAGCAGGCCAAGCATCTCGCGCACGCCCGGCTGCCCGAGGTCCGCGACGCCGCCCGCGCATGGCTGGGCGAGGTCGACCATCTGGAGCCGGTCACCCGCGACGAACTGGCCCGCCTCCTCGACGGCATCGGCGGCGGGGACGGCGGCGACGGCGGGGTGGTGGTGCTGGACGTCCGCCCGTCCGCCGAGTACGCCGCCGCGCACCTGCCGGGCGCGCGCAGCATCCCGGTCGACCAGCTCGCCGGCCGGCTGGACGAACTCCCCGCCGAGGCCGAGATCGTGGCCTACTGCCGAGGACGCTACTGCCTGATGTCGCTGGAAGCGGTCCGGCTTCTGCGCAGCCACGGCCGCAGGGCCCGTCCGCTGTTGTCCGGCGTGGCCGAATGGTGCGCCGACGGCCACCCAGTCACCAGCGGTGCCCCGGCCGATGCCGGCGACCTGGCCGGTGGATGCTGAGCGGGTGCGCATTGCGGCATTTCTTTCGCGAGGTGTCGGATCGAGGGCGTCGCCGTTCGTCTTGGTGGTGACACGAGATCCGCCTACGCAAAGGAGCCGGAGATGCCTCCGACGCTGAACACGATCGACGTCATCGTGTCCGACATCGACGCAGCGATCGCCTTCTACCGCCGCCTCGGCGTGGACTTCACCGTCGACCCCGCCTACCCCGACCACGCGGGCTGCGACCTGCCGAACGGCCTGCACCTCATGCTGGACACCGAGAAGTTCCGCGCCTCGGCCCAGACCTCGGGCTGGACGCGTCCCGAGGGCGACCCCCGCTCCTTCCTGGCCTTCGAGTTCCCCGCCCCCGCCGACGTCGACGCCATGTACGCCGAGCTGACCGGCGCCGGCCACCGCGGGATCCAGGAGCCGTGGGACGCCTTCTGGGGAATGCGGTACGCCACCGTCGCCGATCCCGACGGCAACGGCGTCGACCTGTACTGCCCCCTGTCCGCCGGCCGGTAGCCGCCGGCCGACCGTAGATCAGGGGCCACAGGGAAGGATCGAGACCGTGAAGTACGTGCTGATGTTCGTCGAGACCGAGGCGTTCGCGCGCGAGCTGGAGGCGATGACCGACAGCGAGCGGCAGGCGGCGTTCGAGCGGGTCGGGCAGTGGTTCGCCGACCACGCCGCCCACATCACCCACCACGCCCACCTGCGGCCGGCCGAGACCGCGACCACGGTGCGGCTCGAGGACGGCGGGCCGGTCGTCACCGACGGGCCGTTCGTGGAGGGCAAGGAGGTCGTCTCCGGCTATGCCGAGGTCGACGTCGAGGACCTGGACCAGGCCCTGGCCATCGCCCGCGACTGGCCGGCCTGCCCCGTCGTCGAGATCCGTCCCATCGACTGAGCGCCGTGCCCGACCACCGTCCCGAGCCGCCCCGCCGGGCGCACGGCGATGTGCACGGCGATGTGCACGGTGAGCTGGCCCGCGTGGTGCGCGAGCACGCGGGCCGGCTCACGGCCTGCCTGGTGCGGGTGCTGGGCGACTTCGCCGCCGCCGAGGACGTCGTCGCCGACGCGGTGGAGACCGCGCTGCGCCGCTGGCCCGCCGAGGGCGTCCCCGACCGTCCCGACGCATGGCTGCTGACGGTCGCGCGGCGGCGCGGCATCGACGTGCTGCGCCGCCAGGCGAACTACCGCGACAAGCTCGCCCGGCTGGACTGGCCGCCGCAGCCCGACCCCGACGACCGGCTGAAGCTGATCTTCACCTGCTGCCATCCCGCGCTGCCCCGGGAGGCGCAGATCGCGCTCACGCTCCGGACCGTGTGCGGCCTGACCACCGCCCAGATCGCCGCCGCGCTCGTGGTCGGGGAATCCGCCGTCGCCCAGCGCATCTCCCGCGCCAAACGCAAGATCGCCGCCGCCGGCATCCCCTACCGGATCCCCGGCGACACCGAACTGCCCGGCCGGCTCGACCAGGTGCTGACCGTGGTCTACCTGCTGTTCAACGAGGGCTACCTGACCAGCGCCGGCGACCGGCCCCGGGCCGCTCACCTGGCGGACGACGCCGAATGGCTCGCCGCCCAGCTCGCCTGGCTCATGCCCAAGCAGCCCGAGGTCCTCGGCCTGCTCGCCCTCATCCGCCTTCACCAGGCCCGCGCCGCCGCCCGCTTCACCCCCGCCGGCGACCTCGTCCCGCTCCGCGACCAGGACCGGAGCCGCTGGGACCGCGCCGCCATCGGCGAGGCCATCGGCCTGCTGGAACGCGCCGCCACCGCCAAGCGCCCCGGCCCCCACCAGGTGCAGGCCGCGATCGTCGCCTGCCACGCCGAAGCCCGCACCTGGGACGACACCGACTGGGCCCAGATCCTGGTGCTCTACGACATCCTCCTCGCGCTGGCCCCGTCCCCGGTCCACCGCCTGCACCGCGCCATCGCCGTCCACCACGCCCCGCCGCCTCGCGGCGGCCCGTCCAACGCACTGGCCGCCCTCAACGCCCTGTCTGCGACCGACCTGCGCATCCTGGAGCGCTACCCGCTCTACCACGCCACCCGCGCCGAACTGCTGCGCGCCGTCGGCGACGACGACGCCGCCCGAGCCGCCGACCAGCAGGCACTGGCGCAGACCCGCAACCCCGCCCAGCAGTCCCTCCTCCAACACCGACTCGACCAACCCCTCACCTGACCCCCGCCCGCGCCCCGGCCGCCCTCGACTGACGCCGATCACCTCAGCGGCCTGCGGGCTTCCAGGTGCGGGCGGCGGTTCACCGGCCCTTCCACACGGGCTCGCGCTTTTCCATGAAGGGCGCGGCGCCTTCGGCATGACCGCGTTGACCAGGCCGAGTTCTGCGGTTTCTCGGCGGCCACGATGACGTCGCAGCCGAGCAGCAGTTCGAGGCCGCCGCCGACCGCGGTGCCCGACCACCGGAACGGTGAGTTCGCCCCGCAGCAGCCGATCGAAGCCCGCCATTCCTTCGGGCGAGCCGAGCGCTGCGACCACGCGTGCCGTGCTCTGGAACGCGGGCGCGGTGAGCGAAGTGAGCGGCTCGGCGGCCCCGACTCTCAGCGACCGCCTCGCCGGACCGCTGTCCGAACCGTTGCGCGAGCTCGGCAGCGCCGATCCCGCCTTCGACGCCTCGCTGGCCGCCATGCGACCTTCGGCAGGCTCGGTGGCTATCTCTGGAGCGGAAAACAGCCCACGGACCGCGACGTCCGCCGCATCACGGCGTTCTGCCTCCGCATGTTCACCCCGGTGAACGGCGAGTCGGCATAGCGGCACGGCCGGCGCCACGCCACGCACCCGGACTTCACCTCAGGCGAAGGGCGGCGGACCGCTTCCGACCAGGGTGATGACGTCGGACCAGGCTTCCGAACCGCCGAGCGTGACCTGCGCCTCGCGGCCGTCCGGAAGTCTCAGCGTCCGGTCGTGGGGATCGTCGGCGTCGAAGTCGGCGATGGTCGCGGTTCCGGACCACTCCCGCTGCTTGGCGCGCAGATCGACGTAGACCTCGGTCTCGATGCCGCCGCTGTTGATCAGGGTGGCGGGCCCCCGGTACCGGCTCATGCCCGGATCGTCTCATCGGGGCCGGCGTGACGTGTGTTCATGAAGACGCACCCTAGCGTTCGGGTCGGACGTTCCCGGCCGCGCCGCTTCCCAGGGCTCGATGCGCTCTGCCAGGGGGCCGACGGTGGAGTCGGCGCCCGACGCGGTCGCCGGGCCTGCGGCATCCTATGCGGCGCAGTAGGACGGCAGGCCGGCGCGGGAGGTCTCGGCAATGGCGCGCAGCCGCTCGGCGGAGACGCCCTGACGGCTGAGCTGGATCAGCCCCTGCGAGACCAGCACGATGTGAGCCGCGAGAACCTCGATCTCCTCGTCGGCCGGGCCGGGGCGGGAGGCCGCCGCGCGGATCCGGGCGGCGACGCCGGACTCCATCCGCTCGGTCGTCCGGCGCGTGATCGCGACGACCTCGGGGACACGGGTGCCGAGCTGGGCCATGCTGTTGATCATCAGGCAGCCGCGGCGGCCGGGCTGGGCGGCGCAGTCGGCGATGACCGCCTCGAAGTACGCGCTCACCGCGGACGCGACCGATCCGGGCGCCTTCACGGCCTCGCACACGAACTCGGCCCGCTGCTCGCAGTACCGCTCGAACAGCCGGAGGAACAAGCCCTTCTTGCTGCCGTAGGCGGCGTAGATGCTGCCGTTGCCGACGCCTGTCGCGGCGGAGACGTCGTCCACGGACGTGCGATCGAACCCGTTGCTCCAGAACAGGTCCGTCGCCGCGTCGAGCAGGGCCGGTTCGTCGAACCGTCGGGGACGTGCCATGGGGGCATGCTACCCAAGGGCACCCCCGGTCACGATCCGGTCATCGTCGGCGAAATTGATTTTGGAGCCGTTACTCCATAACCTGACCTGCCATGAGCCGACAATCACCGGCCGCGCGGCGACGTATCGGCTTCCTGGTCTTCGACGGGATCAAGGTGCTCGACCTCGCCGGACCCGCGGAGGTCTTCGTCGAGGCCAACCAGTCCCTGTCGGCCTACGACGTCGTGCTCGTGTCACCCGATGGGCGGGACGTCACCACCTCGATCGGCGTGCGGCGTGCGGCGTGCGGCCGGGGACGCCGGGCGGTTCGACACGGTCATCATCCCCGGCAGCGAACTCCCGGCCGACGCCTTCTGCACGCCGGAGGTGCTCGCGGCCGCCCGGACCCTCGCCGCCGGCGCCCGGCGCCTGACGTCGATCTGCAGCGGGGCCTTCGTCCTGGCGGAACCGGGGTTCCTGGACGGCAGGCGGGCGACGACGCACTGGAAGTTCACCAAGGACCTGGCTCGGCGGTCGTCGAGGAGGACCACGGCGCGAACGCGGCGCGCGCGGTCGCCCAGTCCATCCTGGTCTACATGCAGCGCGCGGGCGGGCAGTCGCAGTTCTCGGCGTCGCTGAGCGGTCCGGCCCCGCGCGGCCCCGTCGTCCGTGCCGTCGCGGACCTGATCTGGGCCGACCCCGCTCATCTCTACACCGTGCGGGAACTCGCCGTCCACGCCGGGGGTCAGCAGTCCGGCACCTGACGCGGCTTTTCCGCTCGGAACTGGAGAGCTCGCCCGCCGAGTACGTCGCCTTCGTGCGCTTCTCCGTGGCGCGGGACAGCCTGGAGGCCGGCCGCACGGTGACGGAGACCGCCGGCGTCGCGGGATACGGCAGCTACGAGGCCATGCGGCGCGCCTTCGTGACGCGCCTGCATTCGTGGCCCACGGAGAGGGGCGCCCTGCCCCGCTCGGAAACCAGACTTTGAGAGACACGATCGCGGACAACGCCCGATCCGGGAGGTGCGCGACAGACGAGGAGGGAGTGCCGTGGACAGGACGGAACGGGCCGCCGATCCCCGCGAAGCCGGGTCCGGAGGCACGGGGGCCGTCCGGCCGGGGGAGCCGTCCCTGCTCGGCCGCCGTGCGGAGCTGACGCGCGCCCTCGCGGCGGGCGGGCCGGACACCGGCGGCCCGCGCGGGCTGCTCGTGCTCGGTGAAGCGGGCATCGGCAAGAGCGCGCTGCTCGCCGCCGCGACCGAGCACCTGAAGCGGACGGGCGTCCTCGTCCTGCGCGCCTGGGGAAGCGAGGCCGAGTCGCCGTACTCCTTCGCCTGCCTGCACCAGCTCCTGTTCCCGCTGTTCCCGCGCATGGACGTCCTGCCGGAGCACCTGCGGGCGACGCTGGAGACGGTCTTCGGGATGACGCCCGCGATGCGGCCACCGGATCCGATGCACCTGCGCGTCGCGGTACTGACACTGCTCGGCGACGTCTCGGCACGGCAGCCCGTCGCGCTCGTCATCGATGACGCCCAGCATCTGGACCGCGACTCGGCGGACGTGCTCGGGTTCGCCCTGCGCCGCCTCGTCGGCGCGAGCGTGTCGATCCTGGTGGCCGCGCGCGGCCATGCGGACCTGCACCAGGTGTTCACCGAGCTGCCCCTCCTCGGGCTGGGACCGCTCGGCGAGCAGGACGCCGCGCGACTGCTGGACGCCCAGCCGCTGCCGCCGACCGGCCGGGCCCGCCTGGAGCTCCTCCGGCAGGCCCGCGGCAATCCACTGGCGATCATCGAGTTGTGCCGGGCCGCCGGCCGCGACCGTCCCGGCCCCGGCGACGGTCCGGCGGCCGGCGGCTCGTGGACACGGGAGGTCTACGCCGGCCGGCTGCGGGCGCTGCCGCCGGCCACGCGGCGGGCGCTCCTGTACGCCGCCGCCGGCGAGCAGGAGGACCTGGCGACGGTGATGCGCGCCGCCGGGTACGGCTCCGACCTCGGGGTCTGGCGGCCCGCCGAGGAGGCGGGCCTGATCGCCGTCTCCGCGGACCGGGTGGACTTCCACCATCCGCTGGTCCGCGCGGCGGCCTACTGGCAACCGGCCGCTCAGCTCCGCCAGGAGGCGCACCGCGACCTCGCCGGAGCGCTCGCCGACGCCCCCGAGCGGCGCGCCTGGCACCGGGCCGGCGCCTGCGTCGGCCCCGACGAGCCGGTCGCCGCGGCCCTGGAGGATTCCGCCGGCCAGGCCGGACGCGGCGCCGGATGGGGCGCCGCGGCGCGGACGCTGCAGCGCGCGGCCGAGCTCAGCCCGGACCCGGCGGACCGGGCCCGCCGGTACGCCAGGGCGCTGCACGCGGCCGACATGGCCGGGGACCGCACCTGGGTCCGCGAACTGGCCGCCAGGATCGTGCCCCTGACCCGCGACCCCGACCTGCTCGGGATCGCGGCCGGCGGCTCCGCGCTGGCGCTGTCGCTGTCCGCCCGCCAGCGCGAGGCGCTCCGGCTGCTGCTCACCACGCTGGAACACACCCCGCCGGCGGACGGCCGGACCCGGCTCGCCCTGGTCTCGGTGCTCGGCGCCGTCGCGCACCAGTCCGGCCTGCCGGAGGCACGGCGGCCCCTGAGGCGTCTCCTGCGCGACGTCCGGATCGAGCCCGGCGCGTCGCTGCTGCGGTCGACCATGGACGACGACGCCTGCGACGCGGTCAGTGACGCGGTCCTCGCCACGGCCGACCCGGCCGCCGCCCCCGCGCTGCTCAGGCGGCCCCGGCGCCCGGGCGCACCGCAGCCGGACGACCCCGCGTACGCCGTCCGGTTGCTGGCCACGGGCACGGTCGCCTGGTACGCCGACGAGCCGGGGCTGTGCGCCGACTCCCTGCGGCAGGCCCTGGACGTCCTGCGCCCCGCCGGTGCGGAGGGGGCGGCGGCGAACCACCTGATCCCGCTGGCGGCGTCCCTGATCGACACCGGCCGATGGGCCGAGGCCGATGCCGCGCTGGAGGAGGCGGCGTCCATCGCCGCGGTGCACGGACTCGCCCACGTGGAGATCGACACCGCCGCCCTGCGCGCGACGCTCGCCGGGCTCCGCGGCCGTCCGTTCGCGCTGCCCGGCTCGCTCTGGACGGCGATCGACCTGGACGAGAACCGGGCGACCCACGCGCACTTGCTACGGGCCGCCGCCGTACAGGCCGAGGCGGCGGGCGACCTCGACGAGGCGTTCCGCCATCTGCGCGGCCTCTTCGACGAGAACGGCACCCCGCTGCACCACGTCCTGTCGGCGCGGTCGATCGCGGACCTGATGGCGGTCGCGCGGCGGACGGGACGGCAACAGGAGATCGTCCCGCTGCTGGAGGCGGTGCGAGCGGGGGCGGGGCCGGATCCGACGAAGCGAACGGGGCTGCTGCTGCACCATGCCGAGGCCCTGGTGGACGACTCGCCCCGTGCCGAGCGGCATTTCCGTCTCGCGGTCATCGACCCCGCCGCGCAGCAGTGGCCGTTGGATCGGGGCCGGGCCCGGCTGCACTACGCGCAGTGGCTGCGCCGCAAGCGCCGCCCCTTGGACGCCCGCCCGCTGCTGGCCGCGGCCGCGGACACCTTCACCCGGCTCGGGGCGCACGCGGCGGCCGGGCAGGCGACCGCCGAGCTGCGGGCGAGCGGCGTTTCGTCTCCGCACGGTCCGCGAGCGCCCCATGGTGGGGGCGGCGCGGCGGATCCGCTGGGCGTCCTGACCGCGCAGCAGCAACAGATCGTCCGCCTGGCCGCCAAGGGGATGAGCAACCGCGAGATCGCCCGGCTGCTGACCCTCTCTCCGCGCACCATCGGCTCGCATCTGTACCAGGCGTATCCCAAGCTGGGGGTCAGCAACCGCCACCAGCTGCGCGACCTCGTCGAGGACTGAGCATCCCTCGGCCGATGATGCGGCGGAAACCGACCGGACACGTGACGGTCGGCGGCCACTACAGTGGACCGGCCCGAGCGATTCCTCTCACATCAATGGCCAGGTGCGGATGAGCGGACGAACACCGCCGGCGGGCGGATGCGGCCGTGCCCGGCCCCCGTTCGTCCCGGACCCCCTCGTGCGCAGCCTCCTCGACGCGTCGGCGGCACCGCCCTACCTGCACCAGATCGGCCCCGTCGACGGGCGCCTCGCCCTGCTGGAGTCGCAGGGGAACGCGCCCGACGACCCCCGCGTGGAGGCCGCCTTCCATGCCGCGCCGGTCGGGCCGTCCGGGCTGACCGGTCTGTGGATCTTCCGCCCGGCCGCCGTCCCCGGCCCGCTGCCCGCCGTGCTCTACCTGCATGGCGGCCGGTGGATGCTGGGGGACGCGCACACGCACTGGCGGCTGATCAGCGCGCTGGTCAAGGTCAGCGGCGCCGCGTTCGTGGTCCCCGAGTACACCCGCACCTCCGAGGCGCGTTACCCCGTCGCCATCGAGGAGTGCTACGCGGTGCTGGAGTGGGCCGCCCGGAATGCCGGTGAACTGGCCCTGCGGGGCGACCGGATCGCGGTCGCCGGCGACTGCGCCGGCGCCACCATGGCGACCGCGCTGGCGATGCTGGCCAAGCGGCGCGGCGGACCGCGGCTGCGCGCCCAGCTGCTGTACTACGCGATGACCGACCCGCGGTGCGACAGCGACTCCCAGGAGCAGTTCGCCGAGGGGCACCTGCTGACGCGCGCGGCGCTGAAGTGGTACTGGCGGCAGTACGGCGGCGGCGAACGGGAGCTCGCCGAGCCGGTCGCCGCGCCGTCGCGCGCCACCGCCGACGATCTGGCCGGGCTGCCGCCCACGCTGATCGTTTCCGCGGAGGGGGACATCGTCCGCGACGAGGCCGAGCAGTACGCGCGTCACCTGCGGCGCGCCGGCGTCGCGGTGACGTCCGTCCGCTACCTCGGCATGGTGCACGACTTCGTGTCGCTGGCCGCCCTTGAGCCCAGCCCGTCCGCGCACGCCGCCATCAAGCAGGGCGGTTCCTTCGTCGCCGAAGCCCTGTCGGACCGCCCTCACGACCGACTCAAGTAGACCCGACTTAAGTAAGACCCGGCACCGTCAGTACTTCGGCAGAGCAGTCGGCCGACCGATGTGTTCAACGGCGGCGGCGCCCGAAGCTGGACTCATGACGATCAACGAACCCGTACTCGAACCGGCCGCTCAGGATTTCGTCGAGGCCACCAAGAACCCGCCCTTCCTTTACGAGCTGGACCCCGTCGAAGGACGCAAGGCCGTCGACGGCGTCCAGGACGGCGACATCCCGGTTCCGGCCGCCGACGTGCAGGACCTCACGATCCCCGGCGGCCCGTCGGGCGAGGTCTCCATCCGGATCCTCCGTCCGGCCGGCGCCCGGGGCGTCCTGCCCGTGGTCCTCTACATCCACGGCGCCGGCTGGGTGTTCGGCAACGCCCACACCCATGACCGGCTCGTCCGCGAACTCACCGTCCGGGCCCAGGCCGCGACGGTCTTCGTGAACTACAGCCTGTCGCCGGAGGCGAAGTACCCGACCGCGATCGAAGAGATCTACGCGGCGCTGCAGTGGATCGCGGGGCACGGTGCCGAGCACGGCCTCGACCCGGCCCGCATCGCGGTGGCCGGTGACTCCGTCGGCGGCAACATGGCCGCCGCGACCACCATCCTCGCCAAGCGCCGGGGCGGCCCGGACCTGGCCGCGCAGCTCCTCTTCTACCCGGTCACCGACGCTGGATTCGACACCGGCTCCTACGAGGAGTTCGCCACCGGCTACTTCCTGCACCGCGAGGGCATGAAGTGGTTCTGGGACCAGTACACCACCGACCCCGCCCAGCGCGCCGAGATCACCGCCTCGCCGCTGCGCGCGAGCCTGGAAGAGCTCGCCGGGCTCCCGCAGGCGCTCGTCATCGTGGCCGAGGCCGACGTGCTGCGCGACGAGGGCGAAGCGTACGCCGCCAAGCTGCGCGCCGCCGGCGTCCCGACCACGGCGGTCCGCTATCAGGGCATCATCCACGACTTCGTCATGGTCAACGCGATGCGCGACACGCACGCCGCCAAGGCCGCCACCCGGCAGGGCGGCGAGTTCCTCCACGACGCCCTGCACGCCTGACCGGCCCCTGCACGCCTGACCGACCCCCCACCTACCGCGCTCTGCGCCATCGATCCTCAGAGGAGTTCGCCCATGGCCGAGAAGGCCGTTCCCACCGTCGTGCTCGTGCACGGCGCGTTCGCCGACGCCGCGAGCTGGTCCGGCGTCATCGCCGAGTTGCAGGGCGACGGCATCCCGGTGGTCGCCCCGCCCAATCCGCTGCGCGGACTCGCCTCCGACGCCGCGTACGTCGCCTCGGTCGCCGCCCAGATCGACGGCCCCGTCGTGCTGGTCGGCCACTCCTACGGCGGTGCGGTCATCACCGTGGCGGGTACCACCGGCAACGTCGTCGGCCTGGTCTACGTCGCCGCGTATGTGCTCGAAGAAGGCGAAAGCCTCGGCGAGCTGCAGGACCGCTTCCCCGGCTCGCCGCTCGGCGCCAACCTGAAGCAGGCGACCTACCCCGTCGAAGGCGGCGACCCGGCCGTCGAGCTCACGATCGCCCCCGAGGCGTTCCCGGAGGTCTTCGCCGCGGACGTCCCCGGCGACGTCACCAGGGTCCTCGCCGTCGCGCAGCGTCCGCTCGCCGCCGCCGCCTTCACCGAGAAGGCCTCCACCGCGGCCTGGAAGACCAAGCCGTCCTGGGCGCTCGTCGCCGCCGCCGACCAGGCGATCAACCCGGACGTGGAGCGGTTCGGCGCCAAGCGCGCGGGCGCGACCGTCCTCGAGGTCGACGGTGGGTCCCACGCCGTTGCGGTCTCCCGTCCCAAGGACGTGGCCGACCTGATCCGCGAGGCGGTCCGGGCAACCTCCGCCTGACCCGTTCCGAGGGGGGCCGTGCCGTCGGCCGATCACCTGGCCGGCCGACGGCACGTGGAACGTGCCGGGTTCTCCGAGACGCCGATCATCGCCGGCCGGTCGCGACGAGGCCGCCTCGATGGCCGTCCTGGCCCCGGCTGAGAGCATGGCGGCTCGGACGAGGGTCTCGGCGGCGTGAACGCCGCCGAGACCCTCGATGCCTTGGGGGCTGTCCCGTTCGATGTCAGGTGGCCGCCTTGAGGCGGGCCGGCAGGGTCCGGTGGCCGTTGGAGATGAAGGAGTCCAGCGGGAGGAGTTCGCTCGGCCGCACGGCCAGCTCCAGCCCCGGGAACCTGCTGAACAGCGCGGGCAGCGCGATCGACGCCTCCAGCCTGGCCAGCGGCGCGCCGAGGCAGTAATGGACGCCGTAGCCGAACGCCATGTGCTCCTTGTCGGCGCGGGTGACGTCGAAGAGGTCGGCGTCGTCGCCGTGCGCGTGCGGGTCGCGGCCGGCCGCCGCGTAGCAGGCGAGGATCGCATCGCCCTTGCGCAGTGCGGTGCCGTCCTCCAGTTCGATGTCCTCGACGGCGAAGCGCAGGGGCAGGTTGGCGATCGGGGGCTCGGCCCGCAGCGTCTCCTCGATGACGTCGCCCCAGGTGGCGTGACCTGCCCGGACCAAGGCCAGCTGCTCGGGACGGGTGAGCATCGCGTGGACGGCGTTGTCGAGAAGGTTGACGGTCGTCTCGTGCCCCGCGCTCAGGAACAGGACGAGCGTGTCGACCAGTTCCTCCTCCGACAGCGGCGAGCCCTCGTCCCTTGCCGCGATGAGGGCCGAGGAGAGGTCGTCCGCGGGACGCGTGCGCTTGTCCCGGACGACGCCGCGCAGGATCTCCTGCAGACGCGGGAACGCAGCGGCGGCCTCCTCCGCCCCGGTCGTGGTGCGGAAGAACGCGTCGACGCAGCGGCGTATCTCGTCCCGCGCGTCCGGGTCCTCGACGCCGAACAGCTCGCAGATCACCCTGATCGGCAGCGGGTAGGCGTAGCGGTCGCGCAGGTCCACCGCCTCGCCCGGGGCGACGGCGTCGAGGTCGTCGAGCAGCTCGGCGACGATCGCCTCGATGCGGGGACGCAGCGCGGCCGTGCGGTGCACGGTGAACGCGCTGGAGATCAGCCGCCGCAGCCGCCGATGGTCGGGGCCGTAGGCGGTGAGCATGTTCCGCACCGCGACCCAGGCGAAAAGCTGCCATCCCGGGCCGACCTCGCCGTTGAGCAGGGGCGGCCAGTGCAGGTAGGCGTCCTTGGAAACGCGGTCGTCGGTCAGCAGCCGCCGCAGCAGCGGGGGACTGCTGACCGCCCACGCCTCCACGCCGCCGGGGAGGAGGATGCGCGTCGCGGGTCCGCGCGCCCGTATCCGGGCGGCGTCGCCTTGGACGTCGCGCCCGGTGGGATCGATGGCGAACGGCTCGTCGTTCTCGGAAGCGCGCACCGGACCCTCCGTCTGCTCGATGGTGCCGAGCGTCTCCCTCCTAAGGTCCGTCCGGCGGCGTCCGTCCGCAAGGGGCGCCGCGACGCGGCACCGGCGGGTGCGGGTCAGGACAGGATGAACACCAGGCCGCCGGCGAAGATCAGGTAGAAGACCCCGGCGAAGGCCAGGCGGGCCGGGGTGAGCCGGTGCGCGCGCATGGTGGCCAGCAGGTACACGATCGCGACCATGGTGATCAGCCCCGACCAGGCCAGCGCGTGGTCGAACTTCCAGGAGGTGAACAGCAGGCCCAGTCCCGAGGGGACGGTCGCCTGGATCATCATCGCGCCGGAGATGTTGGCCAGCGCCAGCCTCGTCTTGCCCTGCCGCACCCAGATGATCGCGTTCATGATCTCCGGCAGCTCGGTCGCGATCGGGGACAGCAGCAGCGCGGTCACCGCCGCGGGCAGGCCGATCATCGGCCCGATCGCGTCCAGCTGGTGCACGAACAGCTGCGACGACACGAAGATCACCGCCAGCGTGGCGAGCGTCTGCGCCACCACGGCCCAGGTCGCCGGAACCTCCCGGCGCGGCTGGAGCTTCAGCGGCTCCAGCTCGTCCTCGTCGTCGGCGACGGCGTCCTGCGCACCGGGTGCCGTCTCGCCGGCGGCGTGGTCGACCGCGTGCGGCGCGGCCGAGCCGCCGGACATCTCGCGCCAGAAGTACACCGCGTACACCGCGAAGAACGCCAGGCCGAGGACGGGCTTGAACGCGAACGCCACCAACCCCAGCGCGACCTTGACGACGAACACCGCCAGGAACCAGCGCTGGTCCTTCACCAGCCGCGCCAGCTCGCCCGGCCCGGTCAGGACCTCCCGGTGCCCGTCGGAGGCGCCCGTACCGCCGCGGCCCGCGGCGGTGGCGTCGCCGGCGCCCGCGTGCGCCCCGCCGACGGCGGCCCCGGCCGGGACGGCGGCGGCCTCAGCGCCCGCCAGCCTGCGGCGGCGCAGCAGCAGCGCCACACCGGTCACCGCGTAGGCGACGGTCGCCAGCGCGAGCGGCCCGCCCATCGCCGCGCCGACGCCGATGTCCTTGGCCTCGGCCGTCCCGCCGGTCGTCACCGCCACCAGCGTCACCACCGATTCCGGCAGCGCGGTCCCGAAGGCGGCGAGGATCGTGCCGACCGCCATCTTCCCGACGTTGAGCCGCTGCCCCAGCCACTCGACCGCGTTGACGAACCACTCGCACGACAGGTAGATCACGACCGCGCACACGATCAGCAGCACGAAATGCCACACGACCCGTCACCTCAAGCCTTCCCGCGCAAGGCGTGCCGGGGGGCGAGGACCATCAGGGCAGGAATCCGGGGAGCCCGCGACCTCGACCCTCCGACGACGCGCATGCGCCATCGTCAAAGGACCGAAGGTCTCGTCCGCCCGCCTCAGCGGCGGGCCCGGCCACCGGGAACCATCGGGTTCCAGCATGTCGACGACCGGTTCGCAGGACTACTCCCCTTCACAAACGCCAGGAGACTACCGCATCTCCGCTCCGCGTGCTGGTCGCGCCGGGCGCCCATGAAGGTATGAATCCTTGTTCATGTATTCCTGCTACGGTGGATCAGGCGGGCCCCGGGGCGGGGCCGGCCTTCGACCGACGGCTCCCGAAGGACCCACCGAATGTCTTCCACGTTGACCGGCCCAGCTCGCGCCGCGGCCGGGGACGGCGTACCGGCCGGCGGAGCGCCACGCCGCCGCACTCGGGTGCTCGCGCTGCCCGAGGCCCGATGGGCGGCGGCCGCGCTGGTGCTGTTCCTGGCCGGGCTTCCGGTGTACCTGCTCGACGGCCCGGCCTGGGCGTGGGGCGCGCTGTTCGCCGCGACCTACGTCACCGGCGGGTGGGAGCCCGGCTGGGCCGGGCTGAAGGCCCTCATGGGCAGGACCCTGGACGTGGACCTGCTGATGGTGGTGGCCGCCCTCGGCGCGGCGGCGATCGGGCAGGTCCTGGACGGGGCGCTGCTGATCGTCATCTTCGCCACCTCCGGCGCCTTGGAGGCGGTCGCCACCGCCCGCACCGCCGACTCGGTCCGCGGCCTGCTCGACCTGGCTCCCGCGACCGCGACCCGCCTGGACGACGACGGCACCGAGCACACCGTCCCCACCGACCGGCTCGCCGTCGGCGAGACCATCCTCGTGCGGCCCGGCGAGCGCGTCGGCGCCGACGGCCGCGTCCTTTCCGGGGCGAGCGAGGTCGACCAGGCGACCATCACCGGTGAGCCGCTGCCGGTGGCCAAGCAGTCCGGCGACGAGGTGTTCGCCGGCACCCTCAACGGGACCGGCGCGCTCCGGGTGAAGGTCGAGCGCGATCCGTCGGACTCGGTGATCGCCCAGATCGTGGCGCTGGTCGAGGAGGCGTCCGAGACCAAGGCGCCGACCCAGCTGTTCATCGAGAAGGTCGAGCGGCGCTACAGCGCGGGAATGGTCGCGGCGACGGTGGCGGTGTTCGCCGTCCCACTGGCCTTCGGCGCCGACCCGACCGGGGCGCTGCTGCGCGCGATGACGTTCATGATCGTCGCGTCGCCGTGCGCGGTGGTGCTCGCCACGATGCCGCCGCTGCTGTCGGCCATCGCCAACGCCGGACGGCACGGCGTGCTGGTCAAGTCGGCGGTGGTGATGGAGCGGCTCGGGCAGGTCGACCAGGTGGCGCTGGACAAGACCGGCACCCTGACCGAAGGCGTCCCGCAGGTCGGCGACATCCGTCCGCTCAGGGGCGCGGGCCTGACCGAGGACGCCCTGTTGCGGCTGGCGGCGGGAGCGGAGCATCCCAGCGAGCACCCCTTGGGCCGCGCCATCGTCGAGGCCGCCCGTGCCCGCGGCCTGGACATTCCCGCCGCGGCCGACTTCTCCTCCGCCCCCGGGGCCGGCGTCACCGCGACCGTCGACGGCCACCGGGTCGAGGTCGGCAGCCCGGCGCGGCTTCGGACCGGACGCGGCGCCCACCCCGCGCTCGTCATGGCCGAGCGGTTGGAGGAAGAGGGCCGCACCGCGGTGCTGGTCGCACTCGACGGCGTCCCGGTCGGCGTGCTCGGCATCACCGACCGGCTCCGGCCCGACGCCGCCGCCACCGTCACCGCCCTGACCGCCCTCACCGGCACCGCACCGGTCCTGCTCACCGGTGACAACCCGCGTGCCGCCGCCCACCTCGCCGACCAAGCCGGCATCGGCGACGTCCGCGCGGGCCTGCTGCCGCACGACAAGGTCGCCGCCGTCCAGGAACTGGAACGCTCCGGCCGCAACGTGCTCCTCGTCGGAGACGGGGTCAACGACGCTCCCGCGCTGGCCGCCGCGCACACCGGCATCGCCATGGGCCGCGCCGGATCCGACCTGGCCCTGGAGGCCGCCGACGCCGTCATCGTCCGCGACGAACTGGCCACCGTCCCCGCCGTCGTCGACCTGTCGCGGCGGGCGCGCCGGCTGGTGGTGCAGAACCTGGCCATCGCCGCCGTGGTCATTACGGGCCTGGTGATCTGGGACCTGGCCGGAACCCTGCCGCTGCCCCTCGGCGTCGCCGGGCACGAGGGCTCCACCGTCATCGTCGGCCTCAACGGGCTGCGCCTTCTCACCGAGGGCGCCTGGCGCCGCGCCGCCCGCCCCGCACACCGGTGAGGCTTCGCCGGCGGACGCGGTACCGGCGGAGCCGCCATGCAGGGACGAATGAACATTGGTTCATGTATGCATGGCGCGGCGTACGATGGCCGCATGGGCCACGGAGCTGATCGATCGGCCGGCGGCGTCCCGCGCGGACGCCTGGACGCGGCCGGTGCCGCGAGGGTGGCGACCACACTGCAGGCCCTGGCCACTCCCTCCAGGCTGCTGATCCTCGCCCGGCTCCGAGAGGGCCCGCTCCCGGCCACCGAATTGGCGGCCGAGGTCGGCATGGAGCAGTCCGCCTGCTCCCACCAGTTGAGGCTGCTGCGCAACCTCGGCCTGGTCACGGGCACGCGGAAGGGACGGTCGGTCGTGTACACCCTGTACGACGACCACGTCGCCGAACTTCTGGACCAAGCCCTCTACCACGTCGAACATCTCAGGCTCGGCCTGACCGACGCCCCAGGCTCCCGCGGAACCACCCCGGACGCCGCCCCCGTGACGACCGCCCCCTAGCCCCCGACTGGGGGACAGGACGCGCGCTCCGTCCGGGTGCCCGCGGTGTCGCCGGGGAGTGGCGTCACGTGGCGGGGGTTGCCGGTCAGGGTGAGGACGGCGGGGACGAGGGCCATCCTGCGTTCGCGGCCGGGGGGAGTAGTGCGCCGAGGACGGCGGTGAACGCCTGCTTGATCACGTCTGCGGTGACGGTCTCGGGGTCGGCGAGATGCTCGTTGACCAGGCCGTTGGTGAGGCAGTGCAGGATCAGGCCGGCCAGCTCCGCCGGGACGGCGGCACCGGTGCCGGTGCGCTCGGTCACCTCGGCGACGGAGCGGGCGGCGGCGTCGCGCTGCGCGCGGCGCATCGGGGCCAGCACGGCCCTGGTCCGCTCGTCGCGCGCGGCGCGGGCGGCGAACTCCAGCCCGAGCCGGCCGTGCTGGATGTCCCCGGTGATCCGGTCGGCGATGAGCTCGGCGACCCGTTCGATCACCGCACCGGCGTCGGCGGCGCCGTCGATCTCGGCGGTCACGGCGGCCAGCTCGTCCTGTGCCCCCCGGTCGAGGACGGCCCCGAACAGCTCCTGCTTTCCACCGAAGTTGGAGTAGACGGCGCCCTTGGTGAAGCCGGCGGCATGGGCGATGTCCTCGATCCGGGCGTCGGCGTAGCCGTGTTCGGTGAACGCCCGCACCGCCTCGGCCAGCAGCCGCCGCCGCACCTCCGCGCGGGGGACCCGCCGCGCGGGCCCTGGGTTGTCGGTCATGACCGGACCGTAGCATACTGAAAGTATTCAATACTTTTGGTATCGAGTTCGGAGGCCCGTTGATCCCCTCATTCCGCCGCTCCGCGCTCCCGGCCACCGGAGCGCTCCTGCTCGCATCCCTCACCGGCTGCGGGGCCTCGGCCGGCGACGCCTCTCCCGAACGGCGCGACTTCGGCCCCGCCGGCTCCCGCCTCACCATCGCCAAGGACCGGGGCGACCTCGACATCCGGCCCGCCGACGTCGGGAAGGTGCAGGTGACACGCTGGTTCGACCGGTGGGCGCTGATCGGCGGGAAGCCGTCCGCGACCTGGGATCTCACCGGCGACCGGCTCACCCTGTCCACCGACTGCGGCACCCTGGTCGGCGGCTGCGCCGTGCGCTACCAGGTGCTGGTGCCCCGCGACCTCACGGTCGAGATCCAGGGAGAGAACGGAAGGATCTCGGCCACCGGGTTCGGGACCGCGCTGCGCATCCGCAGCACCAACGGAGCGATCAGGGTCGCCGGTGCGACCGGCCCGCTCGACCTGCGCACCGAGAACGGCGAACTGCGCTCCACCGCGACCAGGTCACCGCAGCTCTCGGCCACCTCCCAGAGCGGGAAGGTCGACCTGTCGTTCGCCGTCGCGCCGCGGCAGGTGGCCGTGACCACGGAGAACGGCGAGGTGAACGTGACCGTCCCGCGCGCCCCCTACAAGGTCACCACCACTACCGACAGCGGCGACGTCCGCGCTGACGTCCCCAAGGACGCCTCGGCCTCCCGCTCGATCACCGTCCGCACCGACAGCGGAGCGATCGCCTTGAACACTGCGGCGAGCGCCTGACCTGGGGAGTCGCTCGTGGAATTGGGCATTGCTGAGGAGGGGATCCCGGGGTTCTGCGAGCCCGGCGGCGATGAACCGCGCTGGTGGCGTCGGCGCGATGAGTCCGCCGGTCTCCCCGGGTCTACCTCTCAACCGAGCCAGCCGACTCAGCGGGAGCAAGCATGGGCCTCATCCACATCGAGATGTTCGCGACCCTCGACCTGGTCGGGCAGTCGCCCGGCGGCCCCGACGAGGACCCGGTGGGGTTCCCGTTCGGAGGCTGGCAGGCGCCCCTGCTGGACGACGTAGCCGGCGCCCAGGTGGGCGCCGCGTACGAGGGCACGGACGCGCTCCTGCTCGGCCGGCGGACGTACGACATCTTCGCCGCCTACTGGCCGCACCAGGAGGGCGGGCAGGACAACGAGATCGCCACGCTCTTCAACAGGGTCCCCAAGTACGTGGCCTCCCGCGGCAGGCCCGACCTCTCCTGGGCCGGGTCCTCGCAGCTCGGCCCGGACCTGGCCGCCGCGGTGCGAGAGATCCGCGACCGGCACGAGAACGTCAAGGTCGTCGGGAGCCTGAACCTGGTGCAGACGCTCCTGCGCGAGAAGCTGTTCGACCGTCTCGACCTGTGGGTGCACCCGATCGTTCTCGGCGTCGGGAAGAAGGTGTTCGACGGGGGAGCGGTGCCCGCGAACGTCACGCTCCTCGAACCGCCGGCGGCCAGCCCGAAGGGCACCGTGTACCTGCGCTACGGGCTCGCCGACGGCACGCCCGCGACGGGGGACATGACCGCTCCCGACCGCGGCACCGGGCGCGACGACTGAGTCCGCGCGGCGCGAGGTGGCGCCGCGTCGACCTCCTACGCCTTGTAGGACATACTGACCGTGATCGTTGACCGGATCACGGAGGTATCGGTGACCACTCATGACCAGCATGGATCTCATCAGCATGTCGCGGAGGGCCATGGAGATCATCACCCTGCGCCGCCCGAGCACGGCGCCATGGACGCCGGACATGCCCACCACGAGGGCCACGGCGGTCCGGTCTCCTGGGGGACGGCGGCGCGGGCGACCCTGCACTGCCTGACCGGTTGCGCCATCGGCGAGGTGCTCGGCATGGTGCTCGGAACGGCCTTCGGCTGGTCGAACGCGGCCACGATCGTCGCGGCGGTCATCTTGGCCTTCGTGTTCGGGTACGCGTTGACGATGCGCGGCGTCCTCAAGGCGGGGTTGTCGGTGCGGGCGGCGTTCGGGGTGGCGCTGGCCGCCGACACCGTGTCGATCGTGGTGATGGAGATCCTGGACAACGCGACCGTGGTCGTGATCCCGGGAGCGATGCATGCGGGCCTCGGGGACGTGCTGTTCTGGGGCGCGCTCGCCGCGGCCCTCGTCATCGCCTTCGTGTTCACCACGCCGGTGAACCGCTGGATGATCGGCCGGGGCCGGGGGCACGCCGTGGTGCATCAGTACCACCACTGATCCACCGGACGGCGGTGGCCGGCGGGAGTTCCGGCACAATGTGGGGAGGACGGAGGTGGCCGCGTGGCCGGATTGGCTGGATCGCTCGAGCGCTCCATCATGGACGTGCTCTGGGCGGCGCCCGGCCCGCTGCGGGTCCGCGAGCTGCTGGCGAGGCTGAATGAGAACGCCGAGAAGAAGCTCGCCTACAACACGGTGCAGACGGTGGCCGAACGGCTGGCGCAGAAGGGGATGCTGCAGCGCACGCCCGACGGCCTGGCCTTCCGCTACAGCCCCACCAGGCCGCGGGAGGAGTACGCGGTCGAGTTGATGCTCGACGTGCTCACCGATGCCCCGGACCACGGGGCCATCCTGGCGAGGTTCGCCGAGAGCGTCCCGCCCGAGGACGCCCGGCACCTGCTGGACGTCCTGCGCCGGCGGGCCTCCGGCGACGAGGCCTGACCGCATGCTCTTCTCGGTGCTCGCCCTGATCGCGTCGGCGGTGCTGCTGGGCTGCCTCGCCGGGCCGGTGCTCGATCGGCTGCGTCGGCCCGCCGTCGACCCAGGGGCCGCCATCGCCTGCTGGGCGGCGGCTCTCGCCGGGACGTTCATCGCGAACACGGCCGTCGTGGTGGTCGCCCTCATCTCTCCGCCGGGGCCGGGCCACGGTCTCCTGGAGTGGCTGCGCGACTGCCTGCCGCACCACGGATCCCTGGCCGTCATCATGGCGGCGGCGGCGACCCTGGTGCTGATGACGGCCTGCTGCTCCCGGCTGGCGAGCGGCCTTCCGCGGCTCGGCCGTGCCGTGCGCCACCGTCGCCGGCATCGGGAGCTGCTGCGCCTGGTCGCCCGGGAGCACGGCCGGCATGCCGACGTCCTGGTGCTCGATCACCCCGTCCCCGTGGCGTACTCCCTGCCCGCCCGCCGGCGCGCGATCGTGGTCAGCACCGGCGCGCAGGAGACGCTCACCGAGGCGGAGCTCGGCGCGGTCCTCGCCCATGAGCGCGCCCACCTGCGCCAGCGGCACCACGCACTGCTGCTCATGCTGGACGTCGTCCATGCGCTCCTGCCGTGGCTGCCGACGGTCCGGCGCGCGAAGTCGAGGCTGCCGCTCCTGCTGGAGATGGCCGCCGACGACGCCGCGGCGAGCGCCTACGGCAGGCGGACGCTGGTCGACGCGTTGTGCCGGCTCTCCGCCGTCCCCGGGGTGGCGGGGGCGCTGGGAGCGGCGGGGGATTCCGGGTCGGCCGCGCTGGTCGAGCGGGTGCTGCGTCTGGAGGCGGCCGCCCCCGTCCGGGCGCGCCGGTCCGTTCGCCTCGCGACCTGCGCCTTCGCGGCGGCGGCCGTGGCCACGCCGCTCCTGGTGGGGGCCGTCGCGATCGCGCGGCTGTCCACGACCTGCTGAGGGACTTGTCGGCCTTCGTGTGAAATCTGGTACTCGGGTGGCGTGGGAGCACGGGACCTCCTATGCTTCGTAGGAGGTCGCGGTGACGCGTCCCCGCCGGGGACGGCCGTCGACCGGTAGGCGTTACCGGAGAGGACAGCGCATGCAGCGACGAGCTGCCGGCACCAGCACGTCAGCCCGCCGCCGGATCACCGCGAGCACGGCTTGGACGGCCTCGGTCGTGCTCTCCGTCGGGCTCCTGACGCCGGTGCCCGCCGAGGCGAAGCCCAAGCCGACGCGCAAGGAGCTGACGGCGCAGCAGAAGAAGCTCGCCGACGAGGCCGAGAAGCTCAGCGAGCAGTACAACGGGCTGCGGGAGCGGCTCCGGCAGGCCCAGAAGGCCGCCGCGGTCGCCAAGACGAGCGCCGACCGCCAGAAGAAGACGCTGGCCGAGGCGCGCGACCGGATCGCGAAGCTCGCCGCGGACACCTACAAGAACGGCCCGGTCGACCCCGCGATCAGTTTCGCCTCGGCCGGCGATCCGCAGGCCGTGCTGGACCGGTCGGCGGCGCTCAACTACTTCGCCAGCCAGGACAACACGCGCATCGTCCAGCTGCTGCAGACGATGCAGGGCGCCGAGCGCGCGCGCAAGGCCGCCGAAGCGCGCGCGAGCCAGGTTCGCCGGTTGACCGACGAGGCAAAGAAGAAGCGCGGGGAACTCCAGGTCAAGCTCAAGAAGGTCGAACGCCAGTTGGGGACCTACTCCAGCACCGGCTCACGTCCGGGCTCCATCCCGAGCGTGGGGTCGGGAGGGGCTTCGGCCAAGGCGATGGGGGCGGTGCGGGCGGCGCTGAGCCAGCTCGGGGTTCCCTACTCCTGGGGCGGCGGGACCGCGTCCGGGCCGAGCTACGGCACCGCGCAGGGCGCCAACATCAAGGGCTTCGACTGCTCCGGCCTCACCCTGTACGCCTACGCCCAGGTCGGCATCAGCCTCGGCCACTACACCGGGAGCCAGTACAGCGCCGGAACCCATGTGAGCCAGAGCCAGCTCAAGCCCGGTGACCTGGTCTTCTTCTACAGCGACCTGCACCACATGGGCATGTACATCGGCAACGGCAAGATGGTCCACGCCCCGCAGACCGGCGACGTCGTCAAGATCGCCCCGATCGCCGGCCGCCCGTTCGCGGGAGGCGTCCGCCTCGCCTGACCGCCTTGCTCGATCGCCCGCCGTCCGAGCCCGCGTCCCCGTCACCTGCCCCCCGGTGACGGGGACGCCTCGTTTCCAGACAGCCCGATGCCGACCGCTCAGGGGCGGGCGGTGGACGGGGCGAGGATCGACTGCACGGTTGCGGTCACGACCTGGGCGGTCTCCTCGGCTTTCAGGCGTCCGGCGCGGTTCTCCTCGGCGGCGCCCTGCAGGACGTAATGGATGACGTTGACCAGCCATGAGATCGGCAGGTCGGTGCGGAACACGCCGTCGTCCTGGCCTCGCTTGATGAGCTCTTCCATCCGCTGAGCGGGGGCGGCGTGCCGCGCGCGGATGCGTTCGGCGGGAAGAACGCCTTGAGCGGCCGTCAGCAGGGCGGCGGATTCGGCGACGAGGGTCCAGCTGGAGCCGAGGAGCCGGCCGAGGGCGTCCCGTGCGTCGCCTGTCAGGTCGACGGCGGACAGCGCCTCGTCACCGGCGCGCAACGCATCCGCAAGAGCGGCCTCGACCAGGTCGGCCCGGGTGCGGAAGTGGCCGTAGAGCGTCATCCGGCCCACCCCGGCGGCCTTGGCGATGTCGTCGATCCCGGCGGCCGGATCGCGGCTGAGCATCTCGCGCGCGGCGGCGACGATGCGGGCGATGCTGCGCTCGGCGTCTGCACGGCGACGCGGTCCGGCGGCGGAAGGCATGCCCGCCATCCTAACTCGTACTGGAACATACATGTTACGCTCCCCGTTATAAGTCGTACTTCTGCATACGAGTTAGGGGAGGGGTTCGATGACAGAAGAGATCCAGGGCACGTCCGCGCAGGTCGCAGCGGTTCATCCGCTGCGATGGCGCATCCTCGGATTCCTGGGCGTGGCCCAGCTGATGCTGATCCTCGACGTCACCGTCGTGGCCATCGCGCTGCCGCACATCGAGACCGATCTCGGCCTGAGCCGCCAGGCCGTGACCTGGACGGTCAGCGCCTACACCCTCGCGTTCGGCGGCCTCATGCTGCTGGGCGGGCGGACCGCCGACCTGATCGGGGCCAAGCGGGTGGTCCTCGCCGGGCTCCTGGTCTTCACGGCGGCGTCGCTCACCACCGGGCTCGCCGGATCGGCCGGGGTGCTGCTGGGCGGCCGCGTCGCCCAGGGCGTCGGCGCGGCGATGCTGTCCCCGTCGGCGCTGTCGCTTGTCGTGAGCATGTTCGACGGGGACGAGCGGAACAAGGCGCTGGGCGTCTGGTCGGCGCTCGGCGGTGGCGGCGCCGCCCTCGGCGTGCTGCTGGGCGGCCTGCTCACCGCGGGTCCCGGCTGGCCGTGGGTCTTCTTCGTCAACGTGCCCATCGGCCTGGCGATCTTCGTCGCGCTCGCCTGGATGCTGCCGCGGCAGGCCGCGGTGACGCCCCGGCCCCGGCTCGACGTGCTCGGAGCGGCGCTGGTCACCGCCTCCTCCAGCGTGCTGATTTACGCGGTCAACCGCGCCGGCGACCACGGCTGGTTCACCGCCGCGACCGGCGGGTTCGTGCTGGCCGCCGTCGTCGGCTACCTGGCGTTCGCCGTCAGGCAGAGGACCGCCGCGTCGCCGATGATGGACGTCGTGCTGCTGGTGCGGCGGCCGGTGGCCACCGGCACGTTCCTCATCGCGATGGCGACGGCCCTGATGGTCGCGGTCTTCTTCCTCGGCACGTTCTACTTCCAGCACGGCCGGGACTACGGCGCTCTGCTCACCGGGCTGCTGTTCCTCCCGGTCGCGGGGGCGACGATGCTGGGTGCGGACCTCACCGGACGGGTGATCGCCAAGGCGGGGGCCCGCCGGATGGGCGTGGCCGGCCTGCTCACCGCCGCCGTCGGCATGGCCGTGCCCGCCCTGTCGATGCATCCCGGGACCGTGGTGGCCGGCATCGCGATCGCGGGCGCGGGCACCGGCGCCGTCTTCGTCGTCGCGTCGGCGACCGCGCTCGGACAGGTGGCTCCGCACGAAGCCGGCATCGCCTCCGGAATCGTCAGCACCTTCCACGAGTTCGGCGCCTCGATCGGCGCCGCGGTGATCTCCAGCGTCGCGGCGGCGAGCATCGTCGGCGACACCCTGTCCGGTTTCACCGACGGCTTCGTCCTCGCCGCCGCGGCCGCCGCCGCGGCGGCCCTCGTGGCGGCCGTCCTGACCCCCGGGAGGGCCGACGCGAGCTGACGAGTGATCGTGGTCAGAAGACGGGGTTGAGGGCGGCGGTCAGGAATCGGCGGGGGGGTGCCGGAGCCGTCGGCGGGGACGGTCCACAGGTCGGGGCCGTAGTCGCCCGGCAGCGAATAGGCGACCTGCATGCCGCCGATCCAGACGGCCTGGTCGTCGACGCTCCTGGTCTCGGCCAGCGGGGTCTCGCGCATGGTCCGCAGGTCGAGGACGGTGAGGCGCCACGAGCCGCAGCGCGCGCCGTCCCGCGTCCCGCCGCGCGACGCCCCCGGGGCCGTGGTCGTCACTGCCAGATCGCGGTGATGGGGGAGGCCGACGCCGCGTTCCCGGCGTGGGTGGTGCCGTACATGTCCTCGATGGTGCGCAGCAGGTTGTAGTGGTTGTACTGGGTGGCGTCCGCGCCGGTCTTGACGTGGGCGCCGTACACGACCGCCGGGATCCGGTTGCCGGCGAGCCCGTTGTCCTCGTCGAAGGTGACGATGAGGACGCTGTTGTGGGTCTTGGCCCACTGGGCGTAGCCGTCGAGCTTGCTCTTCAGCCACGTGTCACCGGTGCTGACCGAGCAGTCGTGCATGTCGTCGCACAGGTTCGGCACGACGAACGACACCGTCGGCAGCGTGGTGTAGTCGGTGGGCCATTGCGTGAATGTGTGGCCCGTGGACGCCGGCAGGTTGCTGAAGGAGAACCACGGGTTGTGCTTGCGGGCGTACTTGCCCGAGCTGCTGCTGCACACCGTGGACCCCTCGGACGGCAGGCCCTCGTTGTAGCTGCCGAAGGTGCGGCCGGCGGTGCGGACCTCGGCGCCGAGATTCGCCGTGCTGTATGGGGATCCGGGCGGCGGGCAGGTGTCGTCCGTGGTGCCCTGCGTGCTGCCGGAGAACAGCGCGAAGTAGTTCGGCTGGCTCGGGTGCGTCTCGGCGAAAAAGTTGGTGAGGTTGGCGCCGCCGTTCGCCAGCGAGGTGAGGTACGGCGCGCTCGAAGAGCCGATGACCTGCGAGTACGAGTGGTTCTCGAAGATCGCCACGACGACGTGGTCCGGGGTCGGCACGGTGGCGGCGTGCGCCTCGCGACGCGCGCTCGTGGCGGTCACCGCGATCGCGCACACCAGCGCGGCGAGGGCGGCGGCGAGGGCGATCGGCAGCGGCCGGCGCGGGGCCGGCCATGGGGCACGGGAGTGGGCGTTTCGTTCGGGCACGGGGCCTCCTGCGAATGCGTCCGCTGCCGGGCGACGGGGGGTGGGCCCGGCGACCGAAAGATGTCACCGGCGCTCCTCGGCGCCGGGACGGTCGCGGGGCGGCCCGAAGGCGCGTTCCCCAACGCTCGATGAACGGACCGCCGTTTCGGGCGTCCGTTCGGCGGCCCCTACCCGACCGTCAAGCCCCGAACCCGACCGTCAAGCCCCGAACCCCACCGTCAAGCCCCGAACCCGACCGTCAACCCGGACCCGGCCGTCAAGCCCCGGACCCGGCCCGCCGAGGCGGGCCGGTTCTCGGCTCAGGCGCGACAACGCCCCTGGTCAGGCCGCGCCACCGGGGTAAGGACTGATCACCGCGCCGAAGTAGGCCTCGGGTGCCCCTTCCATGTGCTCGGGCGCGTCGCTCATGAAGGCCCGCAGCAGCGGCGTCGCGTTGTGCCGGTCGAGGTCCTCCTGCGAACGCCAGACCTCGTAGAGGAAGAACCGGCCGTCCTCCTGCTCGTGCAGGTGGTACTGGAGGCTGCCGTCATGTCCCCGGGACGGCTCGACGAGATCCAGCAGGAGCCTCCTGAGTTCGTCGGCGTGCCCCGGCTTCGGGGTCAGGAATCC
Organism: Actinomadura sp. RB99; assembly: GCF_014706005.1. Classification (NCBI taxonomy): domain Bacteria; kingdom Bacillati; phylum Actinomycetota; class Actinomycetes; order Streptosporangiales; family Thermomonosporaceae; genus Actinomadura; species Actinomadura sp. RB99. The sequence goes on from NZ_JABMCA010000002.1 coordinate 191,678, forward strand.
GTAGAGCGAAACGGGCGCTGAGGTGGCCGAAGTCGTCGTCATGCGATCAACGTAGGATGTGACATCGATGTGAGGTTCAAGCCGCGTGCCTATGGAGTGGGTCACATGAAGATCGGGGAGCTGTCCCGCCGGACGGGCGTGTCCGTCCGGCTCCTGCGCTACTACGAGGCCCAAGCCCTGCTCACCTCGCACCGCAGCCCGGGCGGCCACCGCCATTACGGTCCCGAGGCCCCCGCGGCCGTCGCCCGCATCCGCGCCCTGCTCGCCGCCGGGCTCCCCACCCGGGTCATCCGGGAGATCATGCCCTGCTTCGCGGGCGACGGCACCGAGGTGCAGGCCTGCGTTCTCGACCACCTCAGGACCCAGATGGCCGAGCTGGACTCCCGCATCGCCGACCTCGCCCAGGCCCGAGCGGCCCTGGGCGACATCCTCCAGGCCTCCACCCGATCCCTTACCAGCGCCTGAACCGGCCGGCGCCCCGGTCGCCGTTCCGGGTCAGCGGAGCGTCGCCGTCACCACGGCGTCGGGCTCCGCGCCGGCCTGGACGAGCACGTTCCCGTCCGGTGCCCAGACGCCGGAGCCACCGGACGTCTCGCGGTACTCGCCGCTCGCTCCCGCAGCGGTGGACAGGACGACCCAGACGCCGTGTGCGGCGGCCCGATCCCGCATGTGCTCGTCGCGGCGGGCCGCCTGTTCCCGCCCTGCCCCGTACAGGGTGCTGGCCACGTAAGCGTCGATGCTCAACGCCGCGGTGTCGGCCGCGTGCTGCGGCACCGCCGCGTCCCGGCAGACGGCCAGGCCCAGCCGCCATCCGTCGATCTCCAGGACCTCCGGCTTCTCGCCGGGACTGAACCGGCGGACCTCCTCGCCGTGAAGGTGCATCTTCCGATATGCCACCGTCGTGCTCTCGCCCGTGACGGCCAGCGTCGCGATGTACTCCCGCCCATCGTCTTCCCGCACCGGAGCGCCCACCAGGGCGACCGCGTCGGCGCTGTCGCACGCGGCCCGGATCGGATCCAGCCGCGCGTCGTCCACGGCCACGGCGGGAGCCGCAAGGTCGTAACCGGTCAGCGACAGCTCCGGGAAGACCACCAGACGCGCGCCCGCGCGCCGCACCACCCCGGCCTGGCGGCTGGCGTTATGGACGACATCCAGCTCGTCACACGCGGGCTGGGCTACGGCGACCGTCAGAGATCCAGGCACGAGGACATCATTCCGGATGATCGACAGGCGCCGTCCGCGAATCGTCGAAAGGCGTCCGTCGCCGCTCGCGGGTGCGGCCTCGGCTCTGCGGCCGTCAACGGGTTTCGCTGAAGGTCCTCCGGTAGGAGCCGGGTGTGGTGCCGAGGTGCGCCCGGAAGTGGCGGCGCAGATTGACCGCCGAGGCGAGGCCGACCCGGGTGGCGACGGCCTCCACGGGAAGGTCGGTCCGTTCGAGGAGCACCCGTGCCGCGTCGAGGCGGCGGCCGAGCAGCCACTGCCCTGGGCTGGTGCCGAGCTGTTCGGTGAACTGCCGGGCGAGGGTCCGGCTCGACAGTCCGGCGCGTTCGGCGAGCCGGGCGACGGTCAGCCGGGTGTCGAGCCGGGAGGCGGCCCACTCCAGCAGTGGCGCCAGCGACGCGTCCGCCTTGGCGGGGACGGGCTGTGCGGCGTACTGGAGCTGGCTGCCCTCGCGGTGCGGCGGCAGCACCATGTTCCGGGCGATCTGGGCGGCGTACGCCGCGCCGTGGTCGGAACGCACGAGGTGCAGGCACAGGTCGATGCCCGCGCCGGTTCCCGCGCTGGTCGCCACGTCGCCGTCGTCCACGTAGAGCACGTCCGGGTCCACGCGCACGCCGGGGAAGGCGGCGGCGAGCCGGGCGGTGTGGCGCCAGTGGGTGGTGGCGCGGCGGCCGTCGAGGAGTCCGGCCTGGGCGAGGACGAACGCGCCCGTGCAGATGGCGACGATCCTCGCCCCGCGCTGGTGGGCGGTCCGCAGCGCCTCGGTCACGGTCGGCGGCGCCGGTTCGGCGGCCGGCTGCCAGCCGGGGACGATCACGGTGTCCGCCTCCCGCAGGGCCGCCAGTCCCGCGTCGACGAGCATGGCGTAGCCGGCGGTCGTCCGCAGGGGGCCGGGGCGCTCGGCGCAGATCCGGAAGTCGTAGCGGGCCGGCACGTCCGGGTGGGCGTTGCCGAAGACCTCGGTGGCGCAGGCGAGTTCGAAGGGCGATTGGGGCGGATGGAGCAGGGCCACGACCCGATGACGGTCCATGGCACGAATCTACCCATGGATGTCTTTTTGGACTCTCGGTCGCGGGGGCGGGGCCGGAGCACAGTGGTCGCATGAGCGAGACGACTGGAACGGACGTGCTGAGGACCGCGGTCCAGGTCGACGGGGAATCCGCCAGCTACCTGACCGCCGAGCGGGACGGTCCGCCGGTGTTGCTGCTGCACGGGACGTACTGGAGCCGGGTCTGGCTTCCGGTGGTGGGCCGGCTCGCGAAGGCGGGGCTGCGGCCCCTCGCGGTGGACCTCCCCGGGCTGGGGCGCTCGGGAGGCGAGCTGACCCCGGAGACCGCGACGGTCCCGGCTCTGGCGGGGTGGGCGGCGCGATTCGCGTCCGCGCTGGGGCTGTCCGGGCCGATCGCCGTGGCGGGCCATGACATCGGCGGCGCCGTCGCCCAGCACCTCCTCGTCCACGATCTGGTGGAGGTGTCCCGGCTGGCCCTGGTGAACTCGGTCCTCTACGACTCCTGGCCGGCGCCCCACGTGGCGAGGTTCCGGGACCCGGAGGTCGCCGCGGCGACCACCGGTGAAGAACTCCTCGCCGCCCGGCGGCGGGCCGTGGCGGCGGCGCTGGCCGGCGCCGCGACCGAGGACCTGATCGCCGACTACGTGGATCCGTGGACCGACCCGCGGGTCCGCCGCTCCTGGCTGGCCATGGCGGGCGCGGCCGACAGCCGCTACACCCTCGACCTCGTCCCCGCGCTGCGGCGGTCCATGACGCCCAAGCTGCTGATCTGGGGTGAGGACGACGGCTTCGAAAGGGTGGAGTACGCCGAGAAGTTCGCCGGTGAGGTGCCGCGGACCACGCTCGTGCGGATACCGGGGGCGGACCACATCCCCACGGAGAGCGCCCCCGGCCGGATCGCCGACGCCCTCGTCGGTTTCTTCACGGCGTGACGACCTGCGCCGATCGGCGCGGCCGGTAGCGCCCCGCTTCCGCGACCCGTCAAGGCGAGCCGCCCTTCCTTGCTAAGTGGACCGTGGTCCGCTAATCTCTCCGGAGAGATGCGGACTGCGGTCCGCTTACTGAAGGGTCAGGTCATGAGCCGTTTGCTGCACGTCTCCGCCTCGCCGCGCGGAACGTCCTCCGAGTCGCTGGCGCTCGCCACCACGTTCCTCGACGCCTACCGGGAGACCCACCCCGGCGACACCGTCGACCACCACGACCTCTGGGACGGCACGCTCCCGGAGTTCGGCCCCGCCGGAGCCGGGGCCAAGATGACCGTCTTCGGAGGCGCCGACCCGTCCGGCGCCCAGGAGCGCGCCTGGGCGGCCGCCCGCGCCGTCTTCGAGCGCTTCGACTCCTACGACCGCTACTTGTTCAGCGTCCCCATGTGGAACTCCGGCGTGCCGTACATCCTCAAGCAGTTCATCGACGTGGTCTCCCAGCCCGGCTGGGTGTTCGGCTTCGACGCCCAGCACGGCTACACCGGCCTCCTGCGGGACAAGAAGGCGGCCGTCGTCTACACGAGCGCCGTCTACGGCGACGGCCGCGGACCGGGCTTCGGCGCCGACTTCCAGAGCACGTTCTTCGAGGACTGGCTGCGCTGGGCCGGGATCACGGACATCGCCACCGTGCAGTTCCGTCCCAACCTCGCGACCGCCGACGCCGAGACGGGACGCCGCGAGGCCCACGCCCAGGCCCGCGAGGAAGGCAAGCGCTTCTGACGGGGGAGTCAGGCCGGACGATCGGCGGTCCCGGGACGCAGGCGGCGGGCGAGAAGCATCCCGCCCACGGCGAGCAGCCCGGTCAGGGCGAAGACGCCGAGCAGCGTGGCCCGCATCGAGGAGCCGTGGTCCTTCCCGAAGGCGATGGCAGCTCCGCCCAGCCCGGCGATCACGGCCGTGGCGAAGGTCTGGGCGAGCTGGAGCGCGCCGCTCGCCTCGCCCTGCCGTTCCGCGGGAGCCTGCTGCAGCGTCTGGGTGGTGGAGGCGTTGAATCCGACGCCCATTCCCAGGCCGCCGATCGACCATCCCAGCAGCGCCGTCCATGACGGCAGCGCGCTGGACAGGGTCGTCACCGCGATCAGGGCGACCCCGGCGGCCAGGACGGCGAAGCCGGCCGCGGTGGCGGCGGCGCGCCCGGCGCCGCCGGCGTCCCTTCTCGCCTGCAGCGCCGAACCGGCCACCCAGGTGATCGCCCCGGCCGAGAGGCCGAGGCCGGACATAGTGGCGCTCATGCCCCGCGACTCCTGGAGGCCGAGCGGAAGGAACGCCTCGGTGCCGAAGTAGGCCCCGCACAGCAGGGCGCGGACGGCGACGCCGGCCCCGAGGCCGCGACGGGCGCTCAGCGTGCCCGGCGGCGTCGCCCAGCGCAGCGCGGGGACCGTGATGAGGACGCCGACGGCGGCCAGGACGACCAGGGCGACGGCGTCGGTCAGCAGCAGTGCCTCCAGCAGGACGCCGGTCCCCGCGGTGAGCAGCACCGCACTGCCCAGCGGGCGCTTCCACCAGGGCAGCGCGGTACTGGTGGTCTCGGCGCCGCCGGACCGCCGCAGTGCGCGCAACGGGGGCAGGGTGAGGGCGGCGGCGATCGCGATGATCGGCGTGATGAGCAGGAACACCGACCGCCATGTGGTCCGTTCGGCGAGGGTGCCGGTGGTGGCCGGGCCGACCAGCGAGGGGATGGTCCACGCCGACGAGAGCAGGGCGTACATCCGGGCTCGCAGGTGCTCGGGGTAGGCCAGCCCGATCACGGTGTAGGCCATCGCCATCACCGCGCCCACGCCGAGCCCCTGGCAGAAGCGGCCGGCCAGGAACGCCGGCCACGTGGGCGCGGCTCCGGCCACCGCGCAACCCGCCGCCAGCGTCAGCATGCCCCAGGCCATCGGACGCAGCGGTCCGCGCCGGTCGGCGTCCCGCCCGGCGACGACGGTGCCGATGACGTTGGCCAGCATGAGGGCCGACAGGCCCCAGCCGTAGGAGCCCAGGCCGTCGAGGTCCTCGGCGATGCCGGGCAGCACGGTGGCCACTCCGAGGGACTCCAAGGCCACGAGCCCGACCGACAGCAGGACGCCCAGCGTCAGCGCGCGATGGGCGCCGCCGAACACGCTGTCGCGGGCGCGGTCCGCCTTGAGCGGCGGCGCGGGCGCGCTCTCGTCCTCGTGGACGTGGTGATCGGGGGATCCGGTGGACGGATCGTCGGCGGGGCGGACCATGGCAGCCTCCAGGTTACGTTTCGTTCCGGAACGGAACGTATCCCTTATACTGCCCTCATGGCCACCCCGACAAGCCGGTCCGCCGGCCCGCCCGCCCCCGCCGCCGGCGGGCGCCCTCGCGACGCCCGCATCGACGACGCGGTCCGGCGCGCGGTCGTCGAGATCCTCAACGAGGCCGGCTACAGCGGCCTGACGATGGAGGCGGCCGCGGCGCGCGCCGGCACCACGAAGCCCGCCATCCGCCGCCGCTGGCGTTCCCGCCAGCACCTCGTCGTCGACGCCCTGGCCACCACCGTCGGCACCGCGCCCACGCCGGACACCGGCTGCACCCATTGCGATCTCGTCGCCGGGATCAGCACGCTCAGCGAGGCCTTCACCACCGCCCTCGGCCGCAGGGCGCTGCCCGCGCTCGTCGCCGACCTCGCGGGCGACCCCGCGCTCGAACGGCACTTCTTCGAGCTCTTCTTCCACCCGCGCCGGGCGACCACCGCCGCCGCGCTCCGCCGCGGCATCGACCGGGGCGACCTGCGGCCGGACATCGACATCGACCTCCTGCTGGACATGCTCGCCTCGACGACCTACTACCGGGTGCTCTTCGGGCATCTGCCCGTCACGCCCGACCTCGCCGAAGACGTCGTGGCCGTGATCCTGTCCGGCGTCGCCACCGACCAATGGCGCGGCCGCCACCCGTCCGGCTGAGCCGGGCGGCGGAACATTCGGCGGCGCAGGTCCGGTCCCGTTCGTACCGGCTGCACCACCCGGTCGTCGGCCCCCTGACGCTGCACGGCGAACGCCTCGCCCCTCACACCGTTGTCGGTGGCGGCGGTCTTCGCGTCATGCGCGTTCGGACCCGGACATAGGCTTGTGCGGTGGACGCCGATGAGTTCGTCGCAGGGTTCGACTACCCGATGTTCGTGGTGACCACCGTCGATCCCGGCACGGGCGCGCGTGCGGGCTGCCTGGTCGGGTTCGCCACGCAGACCAGCATCGAACCCTTCCGGTTCCTGGTGTGCATTTCCCGCCGCAACCGCACGTACCGGGTGGCCCGGGAGGCGACGGTGCTGGCCGTGCACGTCCTCGACGAGGAGCAGCAGGACCTGGCGGCCCTGTTCGGAGAGCGGACGGGCGACGAGGTCGACAAGTTCGCCCGCTGCTCGTGGCGGCCCGGGCCCGAAGGCGTCCCCCTGCTCACCGCCGCCCGCCGCCACCTGGTCGGCCGCGTCCTGGAGCGCACCGAACTCGGCGATCACGTCGGCTTCCTGCTCGACCCCGTGGACGTGCAGGCCGGGGCGGAGACCGCGCCGCTCACCTTCCGCTCCCTGCCCGCCATGGAGCCCGGGCACGAGAGCGGGTGACCCGCCCGGTCAGCGCGCCCGGCGCAGGGCGATGAAGGCGACGTCGTCCTCGCGGGGACCGAACTCGGAGATCACCCGGTCGCTGAACTCCTCGAGGTCGTCGTCCACGTCGGCCGCGACGGAGGCGAGCCGTTCGAGGTTGTCGGACAGCGAGATGCCGCGGTCCTCGATGAGGCCGTCGGTGATGAGGACGACGGTGCCCCCCGGCGGCACCACGACCTCCTCGCTCCCGACGCTCTCGACGGGGAAACCGAGCAGGATGCCGCCTCCCTTGCCGTACCGGGCCCCGTCCTCGTCGATGTAGAGCGGTGCCAGGTGCCCCGCGTTGGCCACATGCAGGGCGCCCGTGCGGGGATCGAGCGTCATCAGGCACATCGTCGCGGTCTCGTTGTCGTGGTACCGCTGCAGGACCCGGCTGAGGAGCCCGAGGATGGTGATGGCGTCGTGGCCCTCGTCGGCGAAGGCGCGCAGCGCGTGGCGGATCTCGGCCATCACGGTGGCCGCGTGCAGCGAGTGCCCTTGGACGTCGCCGATGGCGACGAGTACATGGTCGCCCTGCTGCAGCACCTCGTAGAAGTCGCCGCCGACCTCGGCCTGGTCGCTGGCCGGCTCGTAGCGGACCGCGAACGTCCAGCCCGGGATGACGGGGTGGGTCTCGGGGAGCAGGCTCCGCTGCAGGGTCAGCGAGATGAGGTGCTCCTCGCTGTAGGACCGCATCGCCTCCATCGCCAGGGCGAGCGTCTGCCCGAGCTGGCGGAGCAGGTTGGTGTCGTCCTCGTCCATCGCGTCCGGCGCCTGGATCGCGACGCAGATCGGCGGGCGGCCCTTCTTCACCAGCGACATCACCACCACGACGTCGCCTTCGGCGGCGGTGTCGGGAAGCGCCGCCCGCCAGTCGTCCGCCGGGATCCGCACGACCTCCGTTCCCGTGGCGTCCCGGAGGCCGGTGCGCCGCGCCAGCCGGTCGAACAGGCCGGCGGGGAAGTCCCGGTGCCAGGGGTCGCCGTCGAGGCACACGGTCCGCCGGGGCCTCCGGTGCGGAGGCATGATGAAGGCCGCCGTCGGCGTTCCGAAGACCTCGAAGGCGCCGCACGCCGCCACCTCCGCGAGCCCGTCGAAGCTCTCCGCCGCGTTGATGGCCAGGGACGTCCTGGTGAACGCCGCGAGCCGCTCGGCCGTCCGCTCGGCCTTCCGGCGCGCCCGGTAGTAGCGGAGCACGGCGTCGACGGTGGCGATGAACTCGCCCGGGTCGATCGGGTCGACCATGTAGGCGTCCGCCCCCTGCCGCAGGCCGTGGGTGCGGTCGGTGACGTCGACCGCCGACGCCGAGATGTGGATGACGGGCAGCGACGCGGTCCGCGGCGCCGCCTTGATCCGCTCGCAGACCTCGATCCCGCTCATGTCCGGCAGGCGGACGTCCAGGATCACCAGGTCCACCTGGTGCGCGGCGAGCCGCTCCCAGGTCTGCGCGGCCGTCGACGCCTCCACCACGGTGTGCCCGGCGCGCCGCAGCCAGCTGCCGATGATGTAGCGCTTGGTGTCGATGTCGTCGACGACCAGGGTGGTGCAGTGGTCAGCGGTCATCGGCGTCCTCCCTGACGCGCGCCCTCCGCGCCCGCGCCCGCAGCACGGCGTCGGCCAGCATCTCGGGGCCGAGGCGGTCCTTGCCGAGTTCCGCGTCGGCCCGTTCCGGACGGGCTTCCGGCACGTTCGCCGTGTCGATCGAGGTGAGCAGGACCACGGCGGTGCCGTCCGGCAGCCCGTCCAGCGGCGGGACGTCCCCGGCGCCGCAGAGGCGGGCGTCCAGCAGGACCAGGTCGGGGGGAGCGGAGGCGACCGCGGCGGAGGCGGACCGGACGTCGGCGGCCTCGCCGACCCGCGCCGCCGCGTCCTCGACGAGGCCGCGCAGGACCCGGCGGGCGGCCTCCTCCCCGTCGACGATCAGGACGTGGCCGAGCGCCAGTTCCCGCAGGGGCCGGTGCGGGGGCAGCCGCAGCGTCACCGTGGTGCCCCGCCCCGGCGTGCTCTCCAGCCGCAGCTCTCCGCCGAGGAGCCGGGCGAGCTTGCGCGCGTACGGCAGCCCCAGCCCCGTCCCGCCCCGGCGGTTGCCCGGGACCTGGTAGAACTCCTCGAAGACCCGCTCCTGGTCCTGGGGGGCGATCCCGATGCCGGTGTCGGTCACGCTGAACTCCACGTGGGCGGGCGCGGCGTCGACGGTGAGGCGGACCTCGCCCTCGGCGGTGAAGGTCAGCGCGTTGGCCAGCAGGTTGCGCAGGATCCGGGTCAGCATCACCTCGTCGGTGACCAGGACGGGCGGGGCGAGCCGGTCGTCCACGGTCAGCGTGAGCGCGGCCTCCTCGGCCATCGGCGCCAGCAGCTCCCGCAGGCGCGCGAGGACGCCCGGGACGCGCACGGGGGCGGGCTGCGGTTCGAGCTTCCCGCGCTCCGCCTTGGCCATGTCCAGCAGCTCGTCGACCAGGGCGACGAGGGTGTCGCTGGTGTCGGCGATCAGGGAGATCTGGTGCCGCTGCTCTTCGGTCAGCGGGTCGGCGGCCGGGTCCAGCAGGAGCCGGGCCAGGCCGATGATGCCGTTCACGGGGGTGCGCAGCTCGTGGCTGACGGTGGCCCAGAACCGGTTCTTGGCCTCTCCGGCCTCGCGGAGCTGGTCGGACTTCTCCTCCAGCTCGGCGTACAGCGCGACGACCCCCCGGTTGGTCTTCTCCAGCTCCTCCGATAGCTCGTTGTACAGCGCCATCACGCCGCGGTTGGTCTCTTCCAGCTCGGCGTTCAGCGCGCGCAGTTCCTCGCGCTGCGACCGCACCTTCTCCAGTGCCTGGACGAGCTCGGCGTTCTGCGTGCGCAGCTCGTCCAGGACCGAGACCGGCGCCAGGCGCACCAGTTGCTCGCGCAGGTCCGTCACGGCGGCCTCGGAGGCCGGCGCCGAGGCCGCGGGCAGGTCCTTGCGGATCCTGACCAGCAGGCGGTCGGCGCCGTCCTCCTGCTCCACCCGGTCCACCAGGCGGGCGGCGGCCGCGGTCCCCGGGGTGAAGCGGTCCGCGCCGGGCCGGGGCCGGAGGCTCAGCTCGACCAGCAGGCCGGGCCGCGTCCCCTGGTCGAGCAGGAACACGACCAGCACCCGCCCGGCGTGCGCGAACAGGTCCCGGCCGACCTCGCTGAGCGCGGTGGCCACCCGGACCTGGTCCTGCGGGTCCAGCCCGACGGCGCCGGCCACCCGCCGGCCCGCCCGGCGGACGGCGAACACGCCCTCCTCGTCCGCGATCTCGACGCGGAGCAGGTCGACGATCACCGGGGTCACCGGCCGTCCCGCGGGACGACCGCGAGGACGCACCGGTCGTCGCGGCGGACCCCGACGTCGCGCATCAGGGCCCCGGCGACCAGCAGCGGGTCGTGGCCGGACGGATCGGGCTGCAGGGCGGCGTCCCACCGGTCGGTGAGCCCGTCGGAGTGCAGCACCACGGCCGCCCCGGCGGGCAGGTCGTAGACGTGCTCGCGGAACGTCCTGGCCTGCGCCCCGGCGATGCCCGGCACGGAGATCATGCCGTGCCGGCGGCCGGCGCCGACCGTCCACGCGGCGACGTTGCCGAGCCCCGCGAAACGCACCTGCCGGGCCGCCGGGTCCACGGCCGCGACGGCGACCGCGCCGCCGCGGGTCGAGGAGAGGCTCCGGTGGACGTGCCGCAGGATCTCCGCCGGCCGCGCCGGCAGCGCCATCCTCCGCACCGCTTCGACCGCTTCCCGCGAGGCCCGCGCCGCCAGCGGCCCGTGCCCCAGGCCGTCGCAGAGCATGGCGTAGACCACCCCCGCCTCGGCTCGGACGGCGTAGGCGTCCCCGCACTCCTGCTCGCCGTCGATCGGCCTGGTCAGCCCGCAGAACACCGGTTCCGGTGCGGCATCCTCACCGGGCTGGTGGAAGCGGGCGAACAGGACCGTGCCGTGGCCCGGCACCGAATGCAGCCCGCTGCGATCGGCGAGCCTCTCGATCGCTCCGAGCCCGAGGCCCAGCGTGCCGCTGGTGGAGTAGCCGTCCACCCGCGAACCGGGCACGTCGGCCATGCCCGGGCCCCTGTCCACGCTGAGCAGTTCGAGCTCGGCGGACGCCCCGTTCCGGGCGATCCGCGCCATCATCTCGCCCTCGCGGGCGTGCTTGATCAGGTTGGTGGCCATCTCGGTCGCGGCCAGCTGGACCTGGCCGAGCCGCTCGCCGGTGAAGCCGAGCCGTTCGGCGAGCACGGTCGCCCGGCGCCGCGCGCCCGCGGCGGCGCTGCGCTCCTCGACCCGCATCCACAGCACGTCGCCCGCCGCGGCGCCGCCCTCCGGGCCCCCGCCGGTCAACGCGCCCACTTGACCACCGTGACGGTCGTACCCCGGCCCGCCTCGGTGTCCAGCTCGAACTCGTCGGCGAGCTTGCGCGCGCCGGACAGCCCCAGCCCGAGGCCGCTCCCGCTCGTCCAGCCGTCGGTGAGGGCCAGGTCCACATCGGGGATGCCCGGCCCCTCGTCGCGGAACGTGATCCGGATGCCGGCCCGCCCGCCGGGGCTCGCGACCTGCTCGATGCTCACCGCACCGCCCCCGCCGTAGACGAGGGTGTTGCGGGCCAGCTCGCTCGCCGCGGTGACGATCTTCGTCTGGTCGACCAGGGACATGCCCGCTGCGGAGGCCGCGACGCGCACCAGTTGCCGCACCCGCACCACGTCGTCGTTGGAGCGCAGCGGCGCCTCCTCCCCGGAGGTCGTCACCGGCCGTCCAGGGCGCCGGCGCCGATGGCCGGCAGCGGCGCGCCCAGCAGCCGCATGCCCTGCTCCAGGTCCAGGGCGGTGCGGATGCCGCCCAGGGACAGCCCCAGCTCGACGAGCGTGATCGCCACGGCCGGGCGCATGCCCACCACGACCGTCTCGGCGTCCATCAGCCGCGACATCGCGGCGATGGTGGCGAACATCCGGCCGATGAAGGAGTCGACGATGTCCACCGCGGTGATGTCGATGATCACTCCGCGCGCCCGGGTCGCGACAATGCGCTCGGCGAGGTCCTCCTGCAGCGCGAGCACCGTCTGGTCCTGCAGGTCCACCTGGATGGACACCAGCAGGACCGCACCGATCTTGAGAATCGGCACCCGCTCCATCAGGCGCTCTCCCCGCCGACGACGCGGATGCCCTTGCGGTCCAGCGCGTACTCCAGCGCGTCGGCGAGCGTGGCCTTGGTGACGATGTCGCCGAACTCGATGCCGAGGGCGACGATCGTCTGCGCGATCTGCGGGCGGATGCCCGACACCACGCAGTGGGTGCCCATCAGCCGCGCCGCCATCACCGTCTTCAGCAGGTGCTGCGCGACCTCGGTGTCCACCGCGGGCACCCCGGTGATGTCGATGACGGCGTACTGCGAGCCGGTGTCGACCAGCATCTGCAGCAGCGTCTCCATCACCACCTGGGTGCGGGCGGAGTCCAGGGTCCCGACCAGGGGGACGCCGAGGATGCCGTCCCACAGCTTCACCACCGGCGTGGACAGCTCCAGCAGCTGCTCGGCCTGGTCGGCGATCACCTGCTCGCGCGTGGCGGCGTAGGTCTCGAAGGTCAGGAGCCCGAGGTCGTCGATGAACGAGGAGAACCTGATGAACTCGCCGTAGGCGGCGGTGTCGCCGGCGGCCTCGACGTGCTCGTGCACGGCCTGCTTGAGGGAGAAGACGCTGATCGCGGTCTCCGCCGGGCTGAAGCCCTGCCGGGCCCGGTTGCGCGACATCTCGGCCAGGGCGGCCTGCAGCTCGCCGCCGCCCGACCCGTCCCCGTCGGCGACGGCCGCCTCGACGAGCCCGTAGAGCTCGGTCAGCTCCGTGCGCAGCTCGCGCTCGGTGATCCGGCCTCGGACACCCTCCGTGGCCACCCGGACCCACCGCTCGAGCACGCCCTCCCGCTCCGACCGCAGTAGTCCTGCCACGTGTTCCACCGAACCACCCTTCACCAGGCGCGCTCCCATCACTGCATCAACTGGTCCAACAGGGGACGAGCTGCACAGTACCGGCCAGTACGAATATTTGCCATCCGGCAACTATGTGGCCGGTATCGCATAGGCGCGACGACCCTGGGTCGTTACTCAGCGTGACGAGGCACCGCGAGTCGGCGCCTCCGGCGGTGCCGGTGCCTCCGGTGGCGCCGGTGCCTTCGGTGGGTGCCGGCCGCGTCAGGGACGGCGCAGCGCCTCGACGGCCTCGTCGGGATCGGGATAGAACGAGAAGGCCTGATCGAGCCCGAGGATCCGGAACATCTGGAGGAGGTCGGGGTTCAGTCCCGCGAACAGGATCCGGCTCTCCGCCGCCTGGGCGCGGCGGTAGCCGGCGACGAGCACGGTGACGCCCGTGGAGTCGCAATAGGCCAGCCCCGACAGGTCGAGGACGACGCCGCCGCCCGCCGCGAACGTCACCGACTCCAGTGCCTCGCGCAAGCGGGGGGAGGTGTGGAAGTCGAGGTCCCCCGCGACGCGCAGAACGGGGTGCTCCGACCCCTCGGCGGGAAGGGTGACGGTGAGGCCTTGCTTGGTCACCGAGGGGGCTCCTCTGCGGACGGTGCTGGGCGTGCGGACGCGAGGAAGGCCGGTGGTGTACTGGCGCCAGAACTCGGGACCTGTTCCGTGAGCAGTGTATGGATATTCGCCGGCAGACCGTCCACCCCCCGTACAGTCCGGAGCGGGCAGGGAAGAGCGGCCGGGTTCCGCCGACTCGCCCACCGCGATCCGGATCGACCTCGCGTTAGTTCGGTAAACGACACCGCTTTACCCTATTTTTGGGGTACTTATCACTGGGGCTGCGACCGTGATGGACGGCGCGAGGCGCACGGGGCGCCGCGCCTCGGGCAAGCGGGGGAACCGCGGCGGTTCATTCGAGCGGGAGAGGACGCGGTGACGCTTTCCGGGGGCGCGGGACCCGAGGACTCCGGGCGCGAGGCGCGGTCGGCGCGCGGCTCCGGCGTGTTCTCGGCGGACGGCGAGCTCGGCCGGGACCTCGCCGCGGTCGACTGGGCGGCGACCCCGCTCGGGCCGCCGGACGGCTGGCCGCAGAGCCTGCGGACGGCGATCGACATCCTGCTGTCGTCCCGGTTCTCGATGTGGATGGCCTGGGGGCCGGAGCTCACGTTCTTCTGCAACTCCGCCTACCGGCGCGACACGCTCGGACGCAAGTACCCGTGTGCGCTGGGGCGCCCGGCCCGCGAGGTGTGGGCGGAGATCTGGGACGACATCGGCCCCCGCATCGACAGCGTGCTCCGCACGGGAGGGGCCACCTGGGACGAGGCGCTGCTGCTCTTCCTGGAACGGTCGGGATACCCCGAGGAGACCTACCACACCTTTTCCTACAGCCCCCTGCGCGACGACACGGGGCGCGTGGTCGGGATGCTGTGCGTGGTGAACGAGGAGACCGAGCGCGTCATCGGCGAGCGCCGGATGACGACCCTGCGGAACCTGGGATCCGATCCAAGCGTGGTCCGCACCGAGGAGGAGACGCTCGCCTTTGCGCACCGGCAGCTGGGCCTCAACCGCAAGGACCTCCCCTTCACGCTGACCTACCTGCTCGGCGACGGGACGGCGCGGCTCGCGGGGACGGCCGGCATCGACGAGGGGCATCCGGCGGCCCCCGCCGAGATCCCGCTGGACGAGCGGGACGCGGTCTGGCCCGCCGCGGTGCCGGCCCGGGGACGACCGGTGCTGGTGCGGCTCGACGACCACGGTCTCGGGGCGCTGCCGTCCGGCGACTGGACCCGGCCGCCCATCCGGGCGCTGGCGGTTCCGCTGCTGCGGCAGGGGGACGCGCCCTACGGATTCCTCGTGGCCGGGCTGAACCCGTACCGGCCGCTGGACGAGGCGTACCGCGGCTTCGTGGAGCTGGCGGCGGGGCACGTCGCGGCGGGGATCGCCGGCGCCCGCAGCTACCAGGCGCAGCGGCGGCGCGCCGAGGAGCTGGCCGAACTCGATCGCGCGAAGACCACCTTCTTCTCCAACATCAGCCATGAGTTCCGCACCCCGCTGACCCTGATCATGGGTCCCGTGCAGGAGCTGCGAGCCCGGCTGGAAGGCGCCGACGAGCGGATGCTGCAGGAGCTGGACGCCGTCCACCGCAACGGGCTCCGCCTGGGCAGGCTCGTCAACACCCTGCTGGACTTCTCCCGCATCGAGGCCGGCCGGATGCAGGCGCGCTACGAGCCGGTCGACCTGCCCGCGGTCACCACCGAGCTGGCCAGCGTCTTCCGGTCCGCCGTCGACCGGGCCGGCCTGGACTTCGCCGTGGAGTGCGAGCCGCTTCCCGGGCCGGTCCACGTCGACCGCGACATGTGGGAGAAGGTGATCTTGAACCTGCTCAGCAACGCGCTGAAGTTCACCTTCGAGGGGTCGATCCGGGTCGGGGTGCGCGCGGTGGACGGGAAGGCCGAGGTGACGGTGGCCGACACCGGCGTCGGCGTGCCGGCGGAGGAGATGCCGCGCCTGTTCGAGCGGTTCCACCGCGCCGAGAACGCCCGCTCCCGCTCCAACGAGGGCAGCGGGATCGGCCTGGCCCTCGTCAAGGAGCTCGTCGGCCTGCACGGCGGCACCATCACCGCCGCCGGCCGCGAGGGCGAGGGCACCACCTTCACCATCCGGCTGCCCTTCGGAACCGCCCACCTGCCCGCCGACGCCGTCGCGCCGCCCGGCCGCCCCACCGCGGTGTCGGGGACCGCCGACCCGTACGTCCAGGAGGCGCTGCGGTGGCTTCCCGCCGAGCCGGACGGCGACGGGGACGGCGTCCCGGCCGGCACGGCGGGCACCGGCCCGGGCCCTTCCTCCGCCGCCGCGCCCGGGACGCCGGCGAGGGTGCTCGTCGCCGACGACAACGCCGACATGCGGGACTACCTCACCCGGCTGCTGCGCGGCGCCGGCTACCAGGTCAGCGCGGTCGCCGACGGCCGCGCCGCCCTGGAGGCGGCCCGCGAGGGCGCCTTCGACATGGTGGTCAGCGATGTGATGATGCCCCGCCTCGACGGGCTGGGGCTCGTCGCGGCCCTGCGCGGCGACCGGCGCACCGCGTCGGTGCCGGTCCTGCTGCTGTCGGCCCGCGCCGGGCAGGAGGCGTCGATCGACGGGCTGCGGGCGGGCGCCGACGACTACCTGGTCAAACCGTTCACCGCCGCCGAACTGCTGGCCCGGGTGCGGGCCAGCGTGGAGCTGGCGCGGCTGCGCGACCACCACGTCCGCTGGCGCACGGCGCTGGTCGACTCGCTGCAGGAGGCGTTCTTCGTCTGCGACGAGGACGGCGCCGTCATCGAGATCAACGCCGCGTTCACCGACCTCCTCGGCTACGGCGCCGCGGGGCTGCCCTATCCGCCGCTGCAACCCTGGTGGCCGGACGAGAGCACCGATCCCGAGGCGCACCGGCTCGTCGCGGACGCCTTCGCCGACCTGCTCGAAGGGGAGCGGGGCGGCTGCACCGTCCCGGTCACCCACCGCGACGGGCACCGGGTCTGGGTCAGCGCCGCGTTCACCTACGTCCGCGATCCCGAGACCGGGCGGCGCGTGATCGTCGGCACCTTCCGGGACGTCACGGCCGACCAGTACGCCATCCAGCGCGAGAGCGCCCAGGTGGCCCTCGGCATGCGCCTCGCCGAGGCCGTGAGCCTGCCCGACGCGCTGGCCGGCGCGCTGGAGGAGCTGCGGGACCAGTGGCGCGCCGACCGGGCGCTGGCCGTCCTCGTCACCGGCGGCGCCCCCGAACTGACGTCCACCGACGCGGAGCTGACCTGGGAGGCGCTGCCCGAGGAGCGCCGCGCCGAGCTGCTCGCGCTGCGGGAGCACCCGACGCTCACGCCCGTCGCCGAGCACCCCACCGCCATCACCCTCGAACATCCCCGCGGCACCCTCGTCATCTGGCTCGAACTGGGCGAAGGGCGCCCCTTCACCGACCAGGATCGGCTGCTGCTGACCCTCCTGGCGGCGCATCTCGCGCAGGGGTTGTCGCGCGCCCACCAGATCGACCAGCAGCGCGAGACCGCCCTCGCGCTGCAGCGCGCCATCCTCGGCCCGTCCGAACTGCCCGCCGGGTTCGCCGTCCGCTACGAGCCCGCCGCGCAGCCGCTCGAGGTCGGCGGCGACTGGTACGACACCTTCGCCCTTCCCGACGGCCGCATCGGCATCATCGTGGGCGACTGCGTCGGCCGGGGGCTCGAGGCGGCCACCGTCATGGGCCAGCTGCGCAGCGCCTGCCGTGCCCTGCTGCTGCAGGATGCCAGCCCCGCGCGGACCCTCACGGCCCTCGACCGGTTCGCCGGAGACGTCCCCGGCGCCCACTGCTCCACCGTCTTCTGCGGCGTCCTCGATCCCGCGACCGGCGCCCTCACCTACTCCAGCGCGGGGCACCCGCCCGCCATCCTCGCGCTGCCCGACGGCACGACCCGGCTGCTGGAGGGCGGAAGGTCCGTGCCGATCGCCGTCTCCCTGGGCGGCGCCCGGTCCGACGCCGAGACCACCATCCCCGCGCGGGCGACCGTCCTGCTGTACACCGACGGGCTCGTGGAACGGCGCCGCAGGTCCCTGACCGAGGGCATCGAACGGGCGGGCCGGGCCGTCCAGGACTTCCGCGAGCACGGGATCGACGATCTCGCCTCCCGGATCATGGCGAGACTCGCCCCGCCGGACGGCTACGACGACGACGTCGCGCTGATGCTGTACCGGCATCCGGCCCCGCTGGACGTGACCTTCCCCGCCGAGTCCTCGCAGCTCGCGCCCATCCGGGACGCGCTGCGCGGCTGGCTCGCCCAGTGCCGGATACCGCGCCGCACCGCCCAGGGCTTCCTGGTCGCCGCGGGGGAGGCCTGCGCGAACGCCGTCGAGCACGGCCGCCCCGGCGCCGGCGCCGACGTGCCCACGATCCGGTTGCGGGCCGAGGCGCTCGTCGACCAGCTCCACCTCACCGTCACCGACACCGGCCGCTGGAAGCCGCCGCGCCCGGGGACGGGCCGCGACCGGGGACGCGGCACCACTCTCATGCGCGCGCTGACGCAGCGGCTCACGATCACGCCCGGGCCCAGCGGCACCACCGTCAAGATGCACACCCGGATTGGCTCATGACCACACCTCTCACGCTCACGACCGTCCACCGGCCGGACGGGACCCCGCTCGTGACGGCCTCCGGCGAGATCGACATGAGCAACAGCGACGCCCTCGCCGACGCCCTGGACGCCGCGCGCCGCGACGGAGGCCGCCTCGTCCTGGACATCACGGCCGTCGAGTACCTCGACAGCGCCGGGCTGAGCGTCCTGTTCGCCCGCGCCGGGCTTCTCGAACTGATCGCCCCGCCGCTCCTGGAGCCCGTGCTGACCGTCTCCGGCCTGCGCGAACTGGCCACCGTGCGCTTCGCGGGC
Source organism: Actinomadura sp. RB99 (assembly GCF_014706005.1). Taxonomy (NCBI): domain Bacteria; kingdom Bacillati; phylum Actinomycetota; class Actinomycetes; order Streptosporangiales; family Thermomonosporaceae; genus Actinomadura; species Actinomadura sp. RB99. Next base: position 209,846 of record NZ_JABMCA010000002.1, read on the forward strand.
GCGGACGGCTCCTGAGACTGAGCAGGGGAGTGTCAGGCCGACGGGTGCGCCGTCCGGAGCGATGTCGCGTTCAGCGTCGTGGGCATCCGACCCGCCCGGTGTCGGTGGGCGGCTTTACGATGGCGACTCTCTTCGGGAGGTGGGCTTGGCGGACCTGATTCGTGCTACCGACGTGCCCGCCGCGCGGGCGCTGGGAGGGGGCTCTTTCTCGTTGACGGCCTGCGCGGAGGCGCGGAACTTCTCCAGCAGCCGGGCCAGCTCCGTGATCTCCTCGTCGGTCCAGTCCGCGACGAAGGACGCGAAACGGGCCTTGCCCTGCCGGGTGAGCCGGTCGACCGTCTCGCGCCCGGCATCGGTGAGGGTCAGGATCGACGCCCGCCGGTCGGCGGGATCGGGGCCCGCGGTGATGTACCCGGCCCGCGTCAGCGTCCGCAGCTGGTGGGTGACGGCCGAGCGGTGCACCTCGAGCCGGTCGGCGATCTGCGAGGGGCGCACGCCCCCGGAGGCATCGTCCCGCTGGGCCGCGCCGATGACCTGGAGGACGGCGAGCGCCGCGGCGTCGGGGATCGCCCTGCGCGCGCGCCGCATGTTCTCCAAGACCGCGAACAGGGCCTCGGTCAGGCGCGTGACTCCCTCTTCGCGTGGTGGCATGGCCGCACCCTTCATATAGTTGATTTAGTAAATCAACTATATGAACAGGCGTACCGGTGGTGCCCGAGTCGCCAGCCGAGTGGTGGCGGTCTTCGGTGGTGTCGGCGGGATGGTTGCCGCGCTGCTGCTGGCGCGTGGCGGCCACCGCGTCAGGGTGTACGAGCGGCTGGACCGGCTCGGTGGGAAGCTCGCCGAGCGCGAACGAGACGGGTTCGTCTTCTCGCTGGGGCCGTCGCTGCTGACCCTCCCGGAGACCTCCCGCGAGCTGGGCGTCGTACGCGAGCTGGTGGAGTTGGACGAGCCGTGCCGCCACCGCTACCTGCACAAGCGCGCCTGAAGCGGATGTTGCCCGCCGTGCACCGTTCCGATGGCGGCCGCTCCCGGCGATGCCGCCGCCCATGCCTAGCGCGGCAGGGGGCGGGTACCTCGACGCACATGGGGGACAAGAAGAAGGACCCGGCAGTCGGCGACGAGGTCACCTGGCGCAGCCACGGCTCCACGGCCGAGGGCCGGGTGGAGAAGAAGATCACCGACCGCCGTGAGGAGGCCGGCCGCACCGTCGCGGCCTCGCCCGAAGAACCGCAGTACGCCGTGCGGAGCGAGAAGAGCGGTAAGAAGGCCGTCCACAAGGGCTCAGCGTTGAGCAAGCGAAAGCGCTCGAAGTGAGCAGCGAAGGTCCAGGCGGAGCGTGATCGCGTCCCGCCGCTTCAGGACCTCCTAGCGCCCGTCCCGGTGGCCCGTCGCCGCACGGCCAGCCCGTGGCGGGCACCGCGAACGCGCCCATCGCCGTCCCGCCCGTCATCGCCACGACCGGATCGCTCGGCTCGAACACCACCGCGAACGCCAGCACCGACCGCCATCGGCGCACCGGCCGCCGGTCCGGAACCAGAACGGCCGCGACCGCGTGCGCCGCCAGCCCCATCCCGGACCACGCCACCGCGACCGCCACGGGGACACCGCCCACCTGGGGCCGCAGCACCGGTGTGTAGGTGTACCGCCCGAACGGCAGCCCCGTCCGCACGCCGATCCGTTCCACGGTGTGTCCCAACGCCATCGCGGTCGCCACCGCGCCGGCCGCCCGCACGGCGCCCCGTCGCGAAGCGGCGAAACAACCGGCCGCCGCCGCGAGCGCGCCCACCACCGGGTTGATCCACCGCACCGGCTCCGCGCCGACCCCGGACGTCACCTGCGCGGCCACCATCGACGCCAGGAAACCGGCTCCGGCGGCGGCGAACCCGTCCGGTCCCCGCCGCGTGCCCTTTCGCCGCCGATTCTTAGGCCGCACCGTCAACTCCACATCCGTGCATCGGGCGGACATGCGCGCTCGGCCCCGGGCCGGCGATCGGCGCGGGCGTCCATCGGCTGCCCCGCCCGAGGATCTTTCCGTTCGTCCTGCCGACAAGCGGCCGCCCGCCTCCGGAAACCGGCCGGGCACGGTAACGCGCCGGCAATGGGACGACGACCGTGCGCTTGAGGGCGGGTCATTCAGGGTCGACGATCGGCGGCGGATAGCCGAGCGCGTGACGGCGGTCGGCGGGCAGGGACCAGGGGCGGTGGACGCGCGACCCCTCGATCTCGGCGAGCTCGGGCACGTACCTGCGGACGTAGTCGCCGCCGCGGTCGAAACGGGACGCCTGGCGCAGCGGCTTCATGACCTGGCTGGGGCGGGTGTTGTTGCCGGTCCCCGCCACCCACTGCCAGTTCCCGGCGTTGTCGGCGACGTCGCCGTCCAGCAGCCAGTCGTTGAAATGGCGCAGCCCATGCCGCCAGTCGATGTCGAGGTTCCGGGTCAGGAACGACGCGGTGATCAGCCGGGCGCGGTTGTGCATGAACCCCTCGGCGTGCAGCTGCCGCATCCCCGCGTCGACGATCGGGATGCCGGTCATGCCCTCGCACCAGGCGGCCAGGGCGTCCTCGTCCCGGTTCCAGCGGCGCCCGCGGGGCCGGTAGTCGGCCCGGGGGAGCGCGGGGAAGGCGGCGGCGACCTGGTGGTGGAAGTCGCGCCATGCGAGCTGGCGCCGGAACCCCTCCGGGCCCGCCTTCGCCGCCTCCAGCGGCGAGACACAGCCGAACTTCAGGTACGGGCTGAGCCGGGACGTGCGGTCGGCGGCGAGGTCGTCGTGGACGCGGTCGTAGTCGGCGGCGGCCTCGCGCAGCCAGGTCTCCATCCGGCGGCGGCCGGCCCGCTCCCCGCCGTCCGCCAGGTCAGGGGACGGCGTGCCGGGCACCAGGTCGGCCATGTCCGGGAGCGCCCCGGGCCGGAGCCCAGGCGGCAGCGCGATCTTCCGCGGCGTCTTCGCGACCGGCCTGCGGCGGGCGGCGTCCCAGGCCCTCCAGTACGGGGTGAACACCCGGTAGTGGTCGCCGCTCGCGGGGGTGAGGTCCCCGGGCGGGACCACGGTGATGCCCGGATGCGCCGACACCTCGAGCCCGAGGCCGCGGAGCCCGTCGAGACGCCGCGCCCCGTAGGCGGACCGCTCGTCGGCCAGGAACAGCGCCGCCGCGTGCGTCCGCTCCGCCAGCCGGGCGACCTCCGTGACCGGGTCACCGCGCCGCACCACCAGGTCGCCCCCCGCCTCCCGGAGTGATGCGCGCAGGTCGGCAAGGCTGTCGAGGAGGAACCGGACGCGGTTGGGCGCGGCGAACGGCCCGCCGAGCAGCGCGTCGTCGAAGACGAAGAGCGGGACGACCCGCTCCGCCCGGCACGCGGCCGCCAGCGCCGGATTGTCGCGCACCCGGAGATCACGGGTGAACAGCATGATCGATGTGCTCATCACCGCAATCCTCGGCTCCGCGCCCGCGACAGGTCGGCGTCCCGGCGTGAAAGTGCGGCAAAGATTCGGCCGCCGCGTCAGCCCGTGGCCGCGCTTCGCCGGTTGCGGACGGCTATGTCGGCGTTCAGGGCGGTGGCGAAACCGCACCAGGCCGCGTACGGCACCAGCGCGATGGCCGCCGCGGTGTCGACGCGCGCGGCGCGCCGAAGCAGTTCGGCGTTGCTGACGTCCAGCAGGACCGTCCCGGCCACGCCCGCCTTCGGACTGCGGAGCCCGAAGAACAGGTGGTTCCAGGCGGCGTTCAGGGCCAGGTTCGTCCCGACGCTGGCGGCCAGGGCCCGGCGTTCGGCCCCGCGCGCCCTGAGCAGGACGCGTCCGGCGGCCCAGGCGATCGACGCGTACAGCGGCGTCCACACCGCGCCGAACGCCCACGACGGCGGCTGCCACGGCGGCTTGGACAAAGACCGGTACCAGCCGTCACCGGTGTCGACCGCCGTGGCACCGAGCACGGCGGCCACCGTCACCGCCGCGGTCGTGGCGCCGTAGGTCTTCCATCGCGTGGCCGCCGAAGGCCCTTGCCGCCGTTCCCGGTTCATACGTGCGTGCTTCCCCGGGGCGGCCCGGATGAACGGCGCCGGTTACCGCCCGGCCCGATGGTGCGGCGCCGGGCGGTTGTCCCAGCGCATCGCGGGCATCTCACTTTGCGTGACCACACCGACCGGGCACCCCCGGCCGCGGCTGGCGGTGTCCAGTTGCCTGCTCGGCGCGCCCGTCCGCTACAACGGCGGCCACAGCCGGAACCGGTTCCTCACCGGCATGCTGTCGCGGCACGTCGACTGGGTGCCGGTCTGCCCGGAGATGGAGATCGGGCTCGCGGCGCCTCGGCCCGCGATGCGGCTGCGCACCGACGGGCACATCGTCACCAAGGACGGCGCGTCCGACCACACCGCGGCCATGACCGCCCTCGCCGAGCGCCGCCTCCCCGACCTGGGCGGCATCGACGGATACATCCTGAAGTCCCGTTCTCCCAGCTGCGGCCTGTCCAACCTGCCCCGGTACGCCGCCGGGGGGCCGGACGAGCGCACCGACGGGCAGCCGGTCGACCGGAAGGGCCGCGGCGTGTTCGCCGCGCTGCTCCTGGACGCCTACCCCGACCTGCCCACCGAGGAGGACGGCCGGCTCAACGATCCCGTATTGCGCGAGCATTTCATCGAGCAGGTCTTCGCTCAGGCTCGGCTGCGGGAACTCTTCGCCGGCGACTGGCGCCCGCGCGACCTGGTCGCCTTCCACAGCCGGCACAAGTTCCAGCTGCTCGCGCACGCCCCCGACGGCTACCGCGAGACCGGACGCATCGTCGCCCGCGCGGGCGAGCGCCCCCAGGACGAGCTGGAACGCGACTACCGCCACGCGTTCACCGCCACCCTCGCCATCCGCGCCGGACGCGGCCGCCACACCAACGCGCTCCATCACATCCTCGGCTTCATCACCGACGACCTCGACCCCGCGCGCCGCCACGACATCCTCACCGCCATCGACTCCTACCGGAGAGGGCAGGCGCCACTGAGCGTCCCCATCGCCCTGCTGCGTCACCACGCCAAAGGCGAACATCTCGCCTACATCGCCGAGCAGACCTACCTCGCCCCCTTCCCCGACGACCTCCTCCTCCGCCACAACCTCTGACCGCGCCGAACCGCCCGCTACGCGTCGGCCGGCACGTACACCAGTTCGAGGATCCCGGACGGGAAGGCCGTGCTCTTCACCAAGCGCAGGTTCACGGGCTGATCCAGCTCGGGGAACAGCGGCGCGCCCCTGCCGGTGGCGGCGGGCAGCACCCACAGTCGGTATTCGTCGACGACGCCGAGCTTGATCAGGGAATGCATGAACCGGGTGCCGCCGGCGGCGACGAGGTCCTTGCCGGGCTCGGCCTTGAGCTTGGCGATCTCCTCGGCCGTGTCGCCGCCGGCGATCCGGGTCTCGGGCCAGTCGTCGGCCGATTCCAGCGTGCGGGAGAACACGACCTTGGGGATCTCGTTCATGGCCCGGGCGGACGGGTGGTCGGAGCCCGGCCAGTACCTGGCCATGATCTCGTAGGTGTTGCGGCCCATGAGGAAGGCCCCGGCCTCCCACAGCCGGCGGACGAAGTACTCCTCCTGCTCGGGGTCGTCGATGCTCATCATGACGTCCCGGATCCCGTTGTCCCCGTCAGCGCTCTTTCCGTCGAGCGAGACGTAAAAGCCCAGAATCAACTTCCGCATCCGATGCCTCCAAGCACTTCTTCCACGCCGGGACGGGGCGCTGCATGAGCTCGTCACCCCTCAGCGTCCACCGCCCGATCACTCGCAAACTCAGACCGCCGACCCACCGAAAACTCACCGCACCCCACCCCGCCGCCTCTCACCCGCAGCAGCAAGACGTACGGCTGTGTCCGGCGGCGGGCCGGAGTGCTTCGGGCGGCTGCGTCACCGGATGTTCATCGGAGGGCTCGAACCTTCATACAGACACTGGCGTCTATATGAGTATGGTTGCCCCACAGGACGAGGAAGCATGATGCGGACTCCACGGCGGATCGCCGGACTCCTGGCCACCCTGCCCCTGGCCGCCCTCCTGACGGCCGCGGGGTCGTCGCAGGCGCTGGCCGACCCCGCCTACCAGGAACTGTGCGCCGGCCCGGTCGCCGAACTCCAGGCGATCCAGGCGCGCATCCGAGAGCACAACGCCCGTCCCCACACCGGCCCCTACAGCGCGGCGGCCGCCGCCTACGACTCCGAGGCGGCCACCTTGAGGAGCGAACAGAACCGCGCGCTCTCGCGGCTCATGGCCTGCGAGCGGAGTCTCGACCAGATGCAGGCCAGGTATCCGAAGTCGACCATCATGAGCCCGTCGGCGGACGACGTCACCAAGATCGGGACGGCGCTCAAGAAGGTGACCGACGCGGAGAAGCAGGCCGCCACGCGCTGGAACGCCAAGACCTACGACTACCTCAAGTACGGGCAGGGAAAGGCCGGGATGACCAAGCGGGTCGACCGGCGGCCCGCCAAGCTCCCGCCGTCCGTCTACAGCGTTTACAAGGCGCTCGACCAGACGCGCCCCACGTTCCCCAAGACCGCCTACCTGCAAGGAGTGCAGGCGCCGAAGACGGGGACGCCCGACCCCGCGTACCCGCCTTCGAGCGGGCGGGTGGTCAACAGCACGCACATGGACCACATCGTTCCGCTGCGGCGGCTCGTCTCCATGCGCGACTTCCTGAAACTGACTCCCGGCAACATGTACATCGTCGCGAACTCGCCCGCCAACGGCCAATGGCTCTCCGGCTCGGCGAACCTCTCCAAGGGCTCGGGAAGCGCGGCGCTCACCTCCGGCACCTCGCCCGCGTGGCGGCAGCGGCAGGCCCAGCTCCGGCAGAAGGCCGAATCCGAACTCCAGGAACTCATCGACGCGCTGCTCAAGAGCCAGAGGAGCTGATCCGCGATGTACGAACAGATCCAGTACCCGGGCCCGCCGCTCCCGTCACCGCACGGCCGGAGGCGCCGTCGGTTCGTCCTGCTCGCCGGAGCGCTCACCGCGCTGGCGGTGTTCGCCGGAGCCGCCGTCTACGGCGTCCACTGGTGGACGCACCGGGACGAGAGGCGGGTCAGCGGCGCGGTGACGGACTTCGCGCACGCGGTCGACCGGGAGGACTCGGCCACGGCGCTCGGCCTGATGTGCGCCGAGGAGGAGCAGAGCGCGGTCGAGTCCGGGGCCTCCACGACCGACCACGGCCTCGGCTCCCGTTACGAACGGCCGGTGAAGACGTCCAACATCAAGATCTCCGGTGACGTGGCCCGGGTGCGGCTGACGCGCCCCTCGCAGCAGCCCGCAACGCTCTACCTGCGCAAAGAGGGCGGGACCTGGAAGATGTGCGACCCGGAGCGGCAGAGCCGGCCGCAGTGACCTCGCCCCCGCCGGACCGGCCCGCGGGCCGGTCCGGCGGGGTGCCGTCGGCGAGCCGCGGCTCGGCGTTGGCGCGACCGGCTGAACGAGAGCGGCTCAGGCTTCGATCCGCCCGGCCACGCGAACGTCGGCCCGGCCGGTGTGCAGGAAGCGCGCGCGACCCTCGCCGTCGTCTCCCAGGAACGCGACGGGGCCGTGGCCGGGTTCGGCGGGCACCAGGGAGTCGCCCCGCCAGCCGAGCAGCTCCGTGCGGTACGGCTCGTCGCCGGTCCCTACCGCGAGGCCGACAGGGACCTTCTCCAGCCACAGCCGTCCCTGTTCGTCGGCGGTCACCGTGGTCCGGCTCGTGCTCGACAGGTAGACGCCCGCGCAGCGCCTCACGTCCGGGCGCGCGACGGGATCGGGGACGGGCTCGGCGGGCGACTCGACGATCCTGCCGAGGATCTCCTTCATCAGCGGCTTGCGGTCGCCGCCGTTGGTGCAGATCGCCACCGCCACGTCGCGGCCGGGGTCGACCCGCAGGACGGCCGACTGCCCGATGGTGTTGCCGTCGTGACCGAACACCGGGCCGCCCGGCAGGTCGTAGAGCTCCCAGCCCAGGCCCCACGCCCTGCCCCAGCCGATGTCGGGCAGGGCGACCTGCGGCTCCCGCATGGCCCGCAGCCCCTCGTCGGCCAGGTGCGCCCGGGCGAAGACCACCAGGTCGCGCGGGGTCATGGCGAGCATCGACCCGGCGGGCGCGTTCGAGCGCGCCAGCGCCCAGACCGGTGCGGGCCGCCCGCGCAGATGCCCCACCGCCGCCCGATGCAGGATCGCCTCGTACGGATCGTTCGCCGCGTGCGTCATGCCCAGGGGCGTGAACAGGCGGTCCCGCATGCACCGGTCGAACGGCTCGCCCCGCACGACCTCGACGATCCGCCCGAGCACGCTGAAGCCCGCGTTGTTGTAGGAGAACATCTCCCCGGGCTCGAAGAGCTGCGGCACGTCGGCCAGCAGTTCCACGTACCTCTCCAGGCAGTCGTCCCCCTTGCCGGTGTCGGTGAACACGTCCCCCTCGAACCCGGCCGTGTGGCACAGCAGCTGCCGGACGGTCGCCTTCCGGAATCCGGGAAGGTAAGTGGCCACCGGCGCGTCGAGCTCCACCAGCCCCTCCGCGACCAGCCCCATCACCAGCGTCGCCGTCAGCACCTTGGTGATCGACCCGATCTGGAACACCGAGTCGACGGTCGCCTCCACGCCCGTCGCCTTGCTGAGCACCCCCGCCGCCGCCTCGACCACCCGGCCCCCGGCGTCGACGGCGACCGCCACCCCCGGCACCCCGTGCTCCTCCGCCAGCCCCGGCAGCCGCTCCTGCAGCCACCCCCCGATCTCATCGATCTCCACCCTCATCCGCCCACCGTAGACGGCTGCGCCGACACCCCTTAGGGCGCCCGCCGCCCGCAGGCAAGCCGACGCCCGCACGCTGGGCGGATCGCGCAACGCCGATGTCGCGCGCCCGACTGTTCCTGCGCGCGTCATCGTCCGGTGAAGCGCGCTTCGCGGCGCTCCAGGAACGCGGCGGCGGCGCTGATGGCCGACGTCCGGGTCGCGGCGCGGCGTGCCCGCTTCGGCGAGCTGTCCGTCAAGTGCGGGCTGTGCAGCGACGTCGCCCGGCCGGCCCGGCTCGTCGGCCGCTGATCGGTCCGTGGGTGCCCGGCGCGGTCGCCAGGCACCCACAAGGGACGGACAAGCGGAGATCGGATCCCACCGCTGGACCGAGGATAGTGGCCCATGACCGCCGGGGCTCGAGAAGCGCGCGGGACGAAGCCGAAAGTTCCCTGGTGAACGCCCGAACGATCAAGGGCGGATCGGCCGAGCGGAAGGCGATGGGTCCAGACAAGTCCGTTGGAATCGCCGCCCCATCCGTCACCTGACAACGTTCCGTCACCTCTGCTATACGTATAGTCACCTCACCTGATCGGGGTGGGGACAACCGGTGCCCACACTGGGGATCCGGGCGTGACAAGGAAGAAAAGGGAACACATGAACTCCTTCAGCTACACCGAGCTGGACAAGCTGGCCGGCGAGGTCCTGCCGGAGCGCGCGGTGCTCTCCACCCTTCTCGTCGGTGGCGACAGCGACAACGACAACCAGAACTTCAACCTCGGCGGCGGCGGCCACGACGGCGGCACGACCGCGGTCGTCCCGGACTGCCAGAGCAACATCACCCACTCGCAGGGCGGCCTCGTCGGCGCGCTGGGTCTCAGCTCCGAGAACCCCAACTCGTCGTTCACCTGCTCCGCCAGCTCGGTGGTCTCGGGTCACTGATCCGAAACGACGCACTCGCGGGCTTCGGCCCGCAGAGGGGAAGGGCCGGCGTTCGCACGCCGGCCCTTCCTCCTTTCCAATGATCACGGCCGCGCGGGAGACCCGCTGACCGGGGCGTTCGGCTCAGGCGTTCGGGGAGTCGGAAGCGCCCGCCATCACCGCCAGGCGGAACCTGGCCTCGTCCTCGGTACCGGGCGCCGCGGTGAGGACGACGATCTTGCGTTCCGCGTCGCCGTCGCTCAGGACGTCGCAGTCCACCGCGATCGGCCCGGCCGCCGGGTGCTGGACGATCTTGTGGTCCTCCCGGTGCGCGCCGACCGCGCCGGACGCCCACAGCTCGGCGAAGCGCGGGCTGCTCGCCGCGAGGTCCCGGATCAGGCCCGCCAGGCGCGCGCTGTCCGGGAACCGTCCGGTGGCGCGGCGCAGGTCGGACACGACGGAAGCCTCGACCTCGGACCGGCTGAGCGAGGTCACCGGCCAGTGCGACAGGCGGGGGGCGGCCCCGTCGGCCGGAAAGGTGTCCCGCGCGAAGTTGCGCAGTGCCGACGGCGTCGAGGACGGGTCGCCCAGCAGCGCCGCCCAGCAGCGGTCCCACCAGATGAGCTGCCAGTCCGCGGCGAACACGGCGGCCGCGGAGCCGCCGAGCCGGTCCAGCATGCGGTGCAGGCCGGGCGGGATGCGGTCCGAGATCTCCCCGCCGGCCGGAGGGGCGAGCCCGGCGAGCCGGTAGAGATGGTCCCGCTCGGCGTCGGTGAGTTGCAGGGCGCGTGCGAGCGCGGCGGTCACCTGCGCCGACGGCGTCGCATGGCGCCCCTGCTCCAGGCGGACCACGTAATCGACCGAGATCCCCGCGAGCTCGGCGAGGTCCTCCCGGCGCAGCCCCGTGACCCGGCGCCTGTGGCCGCCGGGCAGTCCCGCCGCGTCCGGCACGACACGGCCGCGCCAGGTGCGCAGCATCGGGCCGAGTTTCGCGACGTCAGCGGTCATGAAACCGATTGTCGCACCCGGCGCCGCCGCGAAGGTGGTAACGGTTTTCCTACCGAATTCCTCTCTCTGGCCGCCGCCCCGGCGACCCGCGAGCCTCGTGGTCATGACCTTGACGTTCTCCCACGACCACGTGGGCATCACCGTTACGCCGGAGGACCTGGACGCCACCATCGCGTGGTACTCGCGCAACCTCGGTTTCGCCGTCGACCAGCGGTTCGAGGCCCACGGCACGACGTTCGTCTTCCTCACCGCAGGCGACGTGAAGATCGAGCTCCTCGCGGGCGCCTCGGACCGGGGCGCGGCGCCGGCCGACGACATCCTCACGAGCATGCGCACGTCGCGCCTGCATCACTTCTGCCTGGCCGTGGCAGACCTCGATGCGGCACTGTCCCGGCTTCTCGAACTCGATGTGCCGCTGATCGGCGGCCCCATGGAGATAGCGGCGACCGGTCGGCGCATCGCCTTCGTCACCGACAACGTCGGCACCATCATCGAGCTCAGCGACCCCGGCACATGACTCTCCGGGCGAAGTGGACTCAGCCGGACAGGTGTTCGTGAGCGTGCCGTTCGACCAGGATGGGGACGAAATCGCGGATGGGCCGCCCGTCGAAGTGGTGATGGACGGCCTCGACCGTCCGGGTGATCTCCTGCGGGCTGTAGTGATCACCGTAGGTGTTCAGCAGGCGCGTCGTGACCTGCTCCATGGCGGTCCTCTCGTAGACCTCGGTGTCCATCGTTCCGACTCCTTTCCGTGACGGTCAGGTCGATCTCCCCAGGAAATCCGTTACCGCTCATGTGCGCCCCATGCGCACGCCAAGGTCTGTTTACCGAGAGTTCACCGAGGGCCGCCCATGACGTCGATGAACTCGATGCCCTGGGAGCCGAGGCGGGACGAGAGACCGGAAAGGGTCTTGCCTTCGGGAGCCACGTTCGCGTTGGTCACCACCCTGACATAGCGACCTTGCTCGATCGCTCCGACCGCCTGCCGCAGGACGGTCCGCTCCTCGGCGGAACCGGCTCCGGCCAGTGCCGCCTTGAGCTCCCGGAGGACGGCCGCCTTGTTCTTCTCGAAGTTGGTGGTCAGAGCGCTCACCGAGCTCACGTTGCCGGCACGGGTGAGGGCCTTGTTGTCGACGAAGAACACCTTCTGGCCCTTCATCGTGACCATGTCGATCCCTCCCTGGTTCGTGCCGCGGACATCCGGCTTGTACGACAGGATCGTGTGCCCCTCGGCCGCGAGCCATTCCGTCGCCGCTCGCTCACCGAAGTTGCCTCGGGCCAGGCGGGGAGCGGGCGCGCCCTCCGCCGGCGACACCCCTTCGGCGCTCGGCACCGCTGTCACATCGTCCGCGGCCACGCCGGTGACCTCGTCATGGGGAGGCGGTACGGACGTTCCCGGCGCGGGCGCGGACGCGCGTTTCGGAGCGGACGTGTGCCCAGCCGCCTGCTCCGGGCCGGGACTCTTGGCGGGAGCGGTCGGCGTGGGTCGCGCGGAAACGGCCTTGGGCGCGGTCACCTTGCGGTGGACGCCCAGGTGGACGGCGCTGGAGAGAGCGGCCATGAACAGGCCGGCCGGGTCGGTGAGATGGAGGATCAGGTCGTCGGCGAAGCCCTGCCAGCTGAACCGGCCCCGCCACCGGGCCAGGACCTGGTCGACGGTGACGGCGAACGCCTGCGACAGCTCGTGCGTGGCGAGGCCGGCGGCCAGCGCGGCGACGGCCTGGCGGGCGAGGGTCTGCGCGGCCGGGTCGCCGGCGAAGCGGGCGAAGAGCGCGCCGGTGAGGCGGCCGCCGAGCCGGACCAGGACGATCTGGACGGCGGTGTCCAGCGCGATCGAGGTCCAGTCGACCGTGTCGCCCTGCGCCGCGGCGACGGCGCCCTTGCCGATGTTGGCGGCGATCGGCGCGCCGACCGAGACCGCGGTCAGCGTCTCGCCCAGCGTCAGGCCGCCGATGCCGGTGCCGAGGACCTCCGGGGCGAGACCGAGCGCGGCGCCTCCGGACGCGACGGTGGCGAGCACGCCCAGGGTGATGAAGGCGACCTGCTCGGTGATCTCCAGGGTGGTCAGCAGGCGCTCGCCGCCCTGGAGGGTCTGCTCGATGTAGCGGCCGACCAGGGCGGAGATCTGCGCGGACGCGGCGTCGGCGTCGGCGAGGTGCCGGGCGGCCTCGGTGAAGGAGCCGCGGCCGAGGGCCTGCCGGGCGGCGGCCTCGCTCCGCGCCAGGGCCGCCTTCAGGGCCGGCAGGTCGGGACCGGGGTCGTGGTAGCCGGACTGGGTGAGGGAGGCCCACGCCTTGATGGCGCCGGAGCTGATCGGCATCTGCTCGTCGAGGCGCGCGTGCGCCTCGTAGCGGGTGAGGGCGAGGTCCGCCCGCCGGGCGCCGCGCTCCAGCCCGTCGGCCAGCGCCGACCGGGCCGCCGCGCGGAGCCGTTCGGCCCGGTCCCGGGTGAGCGAGAGGGGCGTCCCCCGGTAGGTGGTGCGCAGCGTCCCGTCGGACGCGGGGGCCAGCCCGTCAACGGCCTCCATCACCGCCGTGAGCGTGGCGCGGGCGTCCCCCGCGGGCGGGGACGGCCGCGCCTCCCGGCCGGCGGGCGCGGGGACCGGCGGTGCGGGTACGGCCGCCTTCTCCACGGCGTGCTCGCCCATCGCGGTCAGGGAACCGTCAGGACGTCGCCGGACGGTCCGGCGTCGCCGTTCAGCGGGGCGCCGTCGTCGCCGGCGGCGGACTCGGCGATCAGCTCGTCCAGGATCTGGATGGCCCCGCTGATGCGCAGCAGCGTCTCGCGGAGGGCGGTCTCCTGGGTCACGAGGTCGCGCAGCCGCCGCTCTCCGGTGGCGAGGTCCTGGCGGAGTTCGGCGAGGCGGGCTTCGAGGCGGTCGGGCATGGTCACTCCGGTCTCGGTGGGGCGATGCGCAGGTGGGCGGGCTGCCCGTGCAGTTCCGGGTGCAGGTAGCGGCCGCGTTCGTGCTCGGGCTTGTCGTGTTCGGTCCTGATCCGGTGCTCCTGCGCCCACCTGTCCTGGCGGACGCCGGTGACCTGCCAGCAGACGGTCACGCGCGGGCGGCCGGTGCGGATCGTCAGGGTGCCGCCGGTGATCTCGCCGGCGACCTCGGTCGGGACGCCGGCCGGGGTCAGCTGGAAGCGGTGGTCGCGGTTGAGCGCGGCGAAGTAGGACGGCAGCGCGACCTCGGCGCGGCCGTCGTCGCCGGTGACGGCGGTGCCGCAGTACACGTTCAGCATCTCCGGCGACTCGACGAAGGAGTGCGCGAGGTAGCGGTCGCCGGGGTCGAGCGGGTGGTCGATCCGGAACCCGCCGCCCGCCTTCAGCAGGCTGCCGTACACCTCCAGGTTGTTGTAGGTCCGGACGATGGAGCCGCCGCTCTGGATGATCAGGACGCCGCCGCCCTGGTCCCAGATCCGTGACCCCCACAGCGTGAGGACGGCGGGACCCCACGGGTTCCCGAACTGGCCGCCGAAGACCAGTTCGCCCGAGTCGACGTTCATCTGCAGACCCCAGCCGTGCCCGGTGCCGTACATGCCCAGCATCTGGTCGCCGGCCATCCCGACGAAGCCCCGGTCGCCCCCGTTGTTCTGGTGGAACCAGATGCCCGCGGTGTCGCTGCCGCCCTGCCGGACCCGCATCCGGGCCGAGACGTCCAGGGCGCCGCCGTCCCCGGGGGCGCCGACGGACAGCCGGTCGTACCCCGACCAGAGCCGGGCGTACCCGTCGGCGGCGTACCAGACCCACCGCTCGCCCCGCCCGGGGTTCTCGACGAAGCGGGACACCGACCGGTCGGCGAAGGACAGGCCGCCCGCGGTGCCGCCACTGTGGATCTCCGAGCCCTCCACGTGCAGGATCCGCTGCGGCCCGGTCGCGCCGATGCCGACCTGTCCGGCGGGGTCCACGATGAGGCGGTCGGCGTTCGCGCCGCAGTCGGTCAGCCGGAAGCCGCCGCCATCGTCCACCGCCAGCTCGTGCTCCCTCGCGCCGGTCGGGGACGGCAGCCGCAGCCCGGTGCCGGTCAGCCGCAGCAGCGGGCGCGCCCCGTCCGTGCCCGGCAGCAGGGTCAGCCGGACGCCGCCCGCGTCCGCCTCCATCAGCGCGGTCTCCCGCTGCCCGACCTCCCCGGTCATCGCCGCGAGGGCCACGGCGGCGGACGTCGGCTCCTGGAGCGACAGCCGGGCGGCGACCCGCCGCGGTCCGGGGTCGAGCCCGGTGACCTGGCCCTGGGCGTCCAGGGTCACCGCCGCGAGCACCACCTGCCGCCCGTCGTCGACGAAGCCCAGGGCCGGGACGAGGCGCAGCCACGGCGCGTGCAGCAGGACGGGCGCGCTGGTCAGGGTGCCCTGCCCGATCACCTCCCGCCACGTGAGGGTGAGCAGGCACGCGCCGGTCGCGCCGGTCGTCACGGCGGCCACCCCGCCGGCCGGGACCACGACGGTCGGGACGTCCCTCATCTGGTCGGGCGGGACGGTGGGGTCGACGATCACCGTGCCGCCCTCCACCACCGCGACGACCCGGCCGGAGGAGTCGATCGCGCTGCCCGGCAGGACCGTCGGCGCCGACCCGGCCGCCACGCGGACGGTCAGCCCGGCCGCGACGCCCGAGGAGTGCAGCGCCGCGGTCCGGATCCGGTCCAAGGGGAGCAGGTACTCCTCCATGTCGACGACGGACTCGCTGTGCCCGGTCGCCCCCGACCGGACGATGGTGGGCCTGCCGGGGTCCCAGTACTCGATGCGCATGATGGCGCCCTCGCCCATGGAAGCGTCCTCCTAGATAGAGGTGATGAGGTCCCACAGGGTGTGGGCGGGTCTCTCCTCGTCGACGATCGCGCTGACGTTGTCGACGATGTTGCCGAGCGCCCGCCGGCGGGCGTCCTCGTCGGCGGGCACCCGGTCCGCGGCGAAGTGCAGGACGACGTTGAACCGGAACGGCCTGATCCGCGACCAGTACGGTGCCAGGCCGCCCCCCGGCGGTTGGCCCGGGTCGCAGACCACCAGGCGGTCGCCCGCGGCGGCGAGACCGGCCGGGTAGACGAACTGCGCGGGCGGGGTGACGCGGACGGCCCTGTCCCCGGTGATCAGGAAGACGCCGGCGTCCTCGGCGACCGGGCAGATGAAGGGGTCGACGTCGGACGGCAGGAGCGGCTTCAGGCCGACGTCCACGACGTACAACCGGCCGTCGCGCCCCCTGGCCAGGCCGGTCGGCGCGACCAGCGGCCCGACGGGCAGGGGCGTCACCGTCCAGGACGCGCCGGAGCGCACCACCCTCAGCAGCGCGCCCGGGTACTGCTCCGGTCCGGTGGGCTCCTGCGGCCCGCCGTCCCCGACCAGGACGGTGCCGTCGCGGTCCACCATCAGCGACAGCGGTTCCCGCGCGGACGGAAGCGCGTTGCGGGTCACCGCCGGCGGGTCGGGCCGGACGGTGAGGATCTTCGGCGGGTTCGGCGCGTCGGGGCCGTCGCCGGCGTCCAGCACCAGCAGGTCGCCGGAGGCGGGGTCCATCGCCATCGCCCTCGGCCGGAAGGTCGTGCCGGCCGTGGCGAGGGAGGTGACCAGGGTCGCGGCGCGGTCCTTGAACGGCGTGGGCACCGCGTACAGCCGGCCGGGCTCGTCCAGGATGTACAGGGTCTCCGGGCGTCCGCCGCGCGCGGGGCGCACCGCCACCGCCGCGACCCGCGTGAACGGCGTGTCCGGCACGAGCGGCAGCGGCCGGGGCGGCGTGCCGCCCATGTCGTGGCGGCCGGACGGGTCGAGCCGCCACACGCGGGCCGGCGCCGTGACCGGCA
Organism: Actinomadura sp. RB99; assembly: GCF_014706005.1. Taxonomy (NCBI): domain Bacteria; kingdom Bacillati; phylum Actinomycetota; class Actinomycetes; order Streptosporangiales; family Thermomonosporaceae; genus Actinomadura; species Actinomadura sp. RB99. The sequence continues at coordinate 226,286 of NZ_JABMCA010000002.1, forward strand.
CGCCGCTCGGCAGGCCGCGGTCGCCGACGAACAGGCTTCCGTCCGCGGCGACCGCGACGCACTCCGGCCTGATCAGCCCGAGCGGCGAGCCGCCCGAGACGCCCGAGCCGCCGGGCAGCGGCCCCAAGGTGACGAGCCCGGACACCGCCCCCGACGGCGCCACCGCGAGCAGGCGCCGCCCCACGTCCAGCGTGATCCGCGGCCGGATCGCGCCGACGGCGTACAGGTCCAGGTAGGCGTTCAGGGCGGACTGGCGGCCGCGGCCCCGGTAGACCGAGGCGATCCGGGAGATCACCCGGCGGCGCTGGTACTCGTCCCAAAGGTCGGCGCCCTGCAGGGTCGGGAACTCCAGCGCCACCCAGGAGGCCAGCCACGGCAGGAAGCGCTCGGGGGTCGTCCACGGGTCGACGAGCCGGTCCAGCGCGGCGATCTCCGCGGCGAGCGCGTCGTGCGCGGGGACGCCGTCGGGCAGCCCGCCGAGGGTCTTCTCGAAGATCCGCAGCAGGTCGCCGAGCGGGGCGCCGGCGAGGACGGGCGGCAGGTACCGCGAGTAGCCGCTCATACCTGCGCGTTCACCGTCGTGATCGTCTGGGTGGCGGACGCGCAGACCAGCTCGTAGTCGGCCACGCGGACCGACGCCCCGTCGGGGGACAGCGGGAACGGCCGGGCGGGCGGCGTGTAGGCGGGGGCGTCGGGCCGCACCAGCAGCTTCGAGAGGTAGCCGAGGTCCTGTGCCGGGGCGATCGCCTGGAACAGGTCGGAGGCGAACACCGGCTGCCCGACCTGCCAGCCGGCGCCGTCCGGACCGCCGCGGGTGGGGTGCAGGAACCGCTGGATCCGGGCGAGGGTGTCCGCGACGACCCGGGCCGGGTCCGCTCCGGCGCTGGTCGCCCGCTGCCACAGCGTCACCTCCACCGTCACGATCACCGGCAGGTACCGCGGCCCGGACACCGCCAGCTGCGCGGTCAGCTCCCTGCGCGGTTCCAGATGCGCGACGACCTCGTCGACGTCGCTCGTGGACGGCACGGGCCGCGCCACCGACGCGCCCTGGTCCGGCACGATGAGGAGGTTCACGGTGCCGGGCGCGCGGACGATCCCGCCGTGGTCGTACGGCGTGCCGTCGTCCCCGTGCAGCCGGGGCGGCAGGCAGCGCACCACGATCGGGCCGAACGCCTCGCGCACCAGGAACTCGTAGTCGTCGGCCGTCACCGCCCGGTCCCGGATCTTCAGCTCCTGCGGGGCCCTGGCCAGGGTGTCCTCGACGGGTTCCTCGTCCACGCCGTCCCGTCCCGGCCCGAGGTTGGTGACGGCCGAGACGCCGGCCGGGACCGACCCGGCGGGCGTGGTGCCGAGCACCGTGACCTGGTTCGGCGCGACGTTCCCGGCCTGCCCGGCGGTGACGTACCGGTAGCGCACCGCGCGGATCTGACTGCCGGCCGGAGGGATGGAGCCGTGCCCGCTCTGCCCGGAGACGGTGTGCGGGTCGTAGGAACCGAACCCGATCTCGCCGGTCACGGGGTCGGCGCGGTAGACGGTGCCGGGCCCCGGCGGCAGGTCGTCGGCGAGCGTCCAGTCCTGCCAGACCGGCGGGCTGCCGGTCCCGACCTGGATCGCGAGGTCGCCGTAGGGAGCCTCGAACGAGGGCCGCCGGGCCAGGGGCCGCTGCGCCAGCGCGAACACCTGCATGGGGGTGCCGGTGCTGGTGCCGAGCGTCTCCGGGATCCGCACCGTGAGAGCCGTCCGGGCGGGCGCCGCGTTGAACAGCAGCCGCTCCAGTCCGATGGTGACCGGGCCGCCGCCGTTGGCGATCCGCAGCCCGATCCAGAACAGCGCGTCGGTGACCGCGCCGGCCGGGGTGCGCGGCGGGACCGTCTCCCACGGGTGGCCGCTCGCGGGGCCGGTCGGCTGCTGCGCGCTCCAGGCGGCCGGCGGCGTGACCCGGAAGGCCCCGTCGTGGGTGAACGCGTCGGTCCCGTCGCTCGCTCCGGGCGCGGCCGGCCAGCTCAGCGGGTCGGCGTCGCCCGAGGAGCAGACGCAGGTCACGGTGAGGCCGGGCGGCGCGCCGCTGTACAGGCGCACCGCCGGTGCGAGCTCCTCGGCCGTTCCGCGGTCGAAGCCCAGGCACAGCTGGACGGTCCCGCCGCCCGGCACCCGGATCGCGGTCTGCGCGCCGAGCGCGGACGTGACGTCGTCGTACGCGCCTCCCGACACCAGCACCGCGGCCTTCAGCGTGGTCGGCAGCACCCGGACGTCGGAGTCGGTCTCGAAGACGACCGGCTGGTCGCCGCCGGTCTGCGCCTGCGTGCCCGCCGGGACGACGACCGGGCCGGCGCCCGCGGAGAAGGTGAGGTCGGTGCGCGCCGGGACCGCGGGCCTGCGGGTGATTCCGAGCAGGTCGAGGAACGCCACGTAGTTCTTGTCGGGGACCCGGTTCAGCCGGTAGATCATGCCCTCGGCCAGCCACGCGAACAGCTCGATCAGCGTGATGCCGAGGTCGCTCGGGTTGTGGTCGGTCCACTGCGGCGCGTAGACGGGGATCAGCGCGCGCATCTGGTCGACCAGGTCCTGCCAGGTCCGGTCGTCCAGGTTCGGGGGGACGATCCGGCCCCGCCGCGACTCGAACGTCATCGTCCGCCTTCCAGGTAGAACGGGTAGACGAGGTTGTGCACCTCGTTGGTGGCGCGCAGCCGGTACCGCACGTCGATGAGCAGCCGGGCGCCGTCCTGGGCGACGGTCACGTCCAGGACGTCGATGCGGGGCTCCCACCGGGTCAGCGCGTCGGTGACGTTGTGCCGGGCCAGGTCGGCGGTGGCGCCGTTGTTCGGCGCGAACGCCAGGCTGCGCAGGTCGGCGCCGAAGTCGGGGCGCATCGCCCGCTCGCCGTGCTGGGTGCCGAGGATGATCCGGATCGATTCGGCGACCTTGGCGGCGCCGGCGGACTCGGCGACGCCTCCGGCGGACAGCCGCAGGGGGAAGGCGAGGCCGCGCCCGTGGACCTGCTCGGTCACGGCGCCCCCAGTGTGGTCTGCGCGGACGTCACCGTCAGCTTCCCGTCCACGGCGCCGATGTGGCCGCCGGTGGTGCCCGACAGGGAGGCGAGCAGGACCGGCTTCCCGCCGGTGAACAGCTTCACCGAGCGCCCGCCGGTGATCGCGAGGACCGTGCGGCAGGGCACGTCGCTCGACGACACCGGGAGGCACTGCTCGTCGAACGCGGTCACGCCCGCTTCCAGCAGCACCGGTTCGCCGGCCACCGCGAGCTTGGCGTCGCTCACCGGCCGGACGTGCCCGGCGGGGGTGTGCCCGCAGGTGATGGTGGAGCCCGTCGTCAGCACGTTCATGTCACGTTCACCTGCGACTCCGTCATCGTGATGGTGGTCCGTCCGCCGTGCGCGGCCAGGACGATGTCGCCCGCCGCCCGGATCGTGATGGCCCCGGTGACGGCGTCCAGCTCGATGGAGCCGCCCCTGGCGTCGGCGACGCGGAGCCTCCCCGCGCCGGCCGTGTCGTCGAAGGTGATCGTGTGGCCCGCCCTGCTCCTGATCACCCGCTGGCTGTTGGTGCCGTCGAGGTTGGTGGTGGGCGGCCCGTGCACCGCGCTCCACAGGCCGCCGACGACGTACGGCTTGGACAGGTCGCCGTTCTCGAACGCCACGAGGACCTGGTCGCCCGGCTCGGGCAGCGCGTAGAAGCCCATGCCCTTCCCGCCCATCGGCGTGGCGCACGGCGCCCAGCCGCTGGTGAAGGCGTCCGAGAGCCCGGGGAAGGACACCCGGACCCGGCCCGTCGGGATCTTCGGCGGGATCGCCCGCAACTCGTCGTTGTCCTGCACCTCGCCGACCACCACGCCGTGGAAGCGCGCGGCCTCGTTCGGCGACGGCTCCTCCACCAGCTTCTTGCGCAGCAGCCCGAGCAGGCTGGAGTGCCCGCGCGGGGAGATGGAGAACTCGGTGGTCAGGCCGCCGCCGTCCAGCCGGTGGGTGACCTTGCGGACCCGGTAGGTCCCCGAGAAGCGCCGCCCGACGCCCTCGATGCGCAGGTGGTCGCCCGCCCTGAGGTCGGGGAGGCCCGCGCACGACCCGGTGCCCTCGTACAGCCCGTCCAGCAGGTCCGCCAGCACGGACCGGGCGAGCAGCATCGCGTCCAGCGGGTTCTCGACGGTCTGCTGCCGGACGCCCCTGCGGGCCAGCGAGGCCAGCAGGTCCAGGGCCGCGCCGCCGAGCCGCTCCACCAGGTCGTCCAGGTCGAGCTCCCCGGCCAGCACGGTCGCGGAGACGGCCTGCGCCAGCTCCTGGTCGTAGCCGCGGATCACCTGGAGCCCGGCCGTCGCGGCGGCGGAGATGCGCGGGTAGAAGGAGGAGAGGTTCCTGCCCCACTCCAGTGTGTGCGCGGGCGGCCCGGGACGGGGGAACCGAAAGTGCAGCCGGTCCCACTCCACGTAGACGTCGAAGAAGTACCGCGCCGCCCGCGACTTCAGGAACGCGAAGTCGCTCTCGGTCTGGATGAGCTTCTCGTGGAGTCCCGGGGTGGGATCGACGACGGGGACGAGACCGTTCTCGGCGGCCAGCCGCGCCGCGATGACGCCGTCGTTGGCGAGGGCGTACTCGGTCGGCTCCGGCTGGGCGCGCCGCATCCGGTACGACTTGTCGTAGCCCGACACCCGGACCGTCGGCGGGCCGTCGGCCGGGAAGGACGGCTCGATGGCGGCGATCTCGCCGAGGAACGCCGGAACGAGGTCGCCGCCGTAGCCCAGGTGGATCTCGACGGTGCGGCCGGGGTCGAGCAGCGCCGAGTCGAGCAGGGCGTTGCCCGCGTTGCGGAGCGTGACCGCGAAGGACCCGGCGAGGTCGAGGTCGGTCTCCACGACCACGCCGAGCACCTGGGACGCCAGGTCCGCCGACAGCGCCACCCCGGAGATCCGCACCTCGCACCGCGGCGCCGTCATCCGCGCCCCCCGGGGATGACGAGCCGGGTGCCGGGCGGCACGTCCAGCGGATCCTTGATCTTGTTGGCGCCGGCGATCCGCCGCCACCGGCCGGGGTCGCCGAGATAGGCGGCGGCGATCGAGCCGAGCGTCTCGCCGACCGCCGTGACATGGACGGCGTCGCCGCCCCCGCTCCCGCCCTCGGCCCCGCTTCCGATCGGCGTCCGCGGGCTCGGCGGGCCGAGGACGAGCCCCTCCGCGATGCGCGGCGCCCCCGCTTCGGCGTACTCCTGGAAGCGCACCGACAGGGTGGAGCGCACCGGGGTGCCGTCCCGCAGGAACAGCGTGTAGCGCTGCCCGGCCTCCAGCAGCACGCACCGGAACCGCACCCGGCCGAGCGAGAACAGCAGCACCGGCGGCGCCATCGTCCGAGGGCCGCGGTCCAGCAGCGCGACGATCGGGCCGGTGTGGGCGCGCACGTCCTCGCCGGACTCGTAGGTGTCGAAGAACAGCTCCATCGACAGGGTGCGCGCCTTGCCCCGGATGTACTGCAGCGGCGGGGCGTCCAGGCCGGGGACCGGGATCTCTGCGTAGGCGTTGCCCTGCTCGACCTTCAGCTCTTCGGGGTTGTACATCACCGGGTACGCGGTGCCCGTCCCGGTGTCGACGATCGTCGCCTTGGCCAGCTCGTGGCCCGTCGGCTTCGGTACCGGACGTCCCGGTCCCGGCAGCGCCATCTCAGCCTCCCCGCTCGAACTCGGCCCGCACCTGCCGCATCAGGTCCGCGACGACCTCGCGGCGCAGCCGCTCCACGTCCACGGAGGCCGGCGGTGCGGCGGTGTCCCTGTCGATCGCGGCCGCGAGCGGGGCCGGTGGCGGCCCGCCCGCCATCTCGGCCGGGGGAGGGCCGGCACCTCCGGGTGAGAGGCCCGGCGCGTCCGCCGCCGGGACGGGCGCGAGTCCCGCCTCGGCGGGCCAGGCCGCCGGACGGCCGGACGCGACGACGCCGGGCCACGCCTCCGGCACCGGGAGGCTCAGGCGGGCCGCCGATTCCACGGCCAGCGCGTGGGCTTCGGCGGCGTGCCCGGCCCCCGCACCCGGACGGCCCTCGCCGCCCAGGCCCGGGAAGCGGGTCTGCGTGACGTGCGCCGCCTCGTGGGCCAGCAGGCCGAACCCCGCAGGCTCGTCGGGGCGGTAGCGGCCGTCCCGGAAGTAGACGTCGGCGCCCAGCGCCACCGCGTCGGCCCGATGGCCGCGCGCGACCGCGTCGGCGGCCGGCCCGGCGTGCGGGCGCAGGACGTCGGCTCCCGGGCCCGCCACGTCGCGGAGCCTGACCCGGACGTCCCGGGGGAGCGGCATCTCCCGCTCCGCCGCCGCGGCCTGCGGCGCGCCGCCCGGCGACGCGTCCGCCGCCCCGGGCGCCGGCAGGCCGGGACCGGTGCCCGGCCGGGCCCTCGGTGGTGGGTCCGGCGGATGCGCCGGCCCGTCAGGCGGCCGCTCGACGCGGTCGAACCGACCCGCGAGCGGTGCGGCGTTCCGCGACGCCCTGGCCAGCACCGGGTCCAGCGCCGCCGTCCACGGGAACTCCGGCACATGGCGCGCCGCCAGGTGCCGGCCGGCCTCCTGGAGCCGTTCTCCGAGCGTCGTCATCGCGCCTCCCGGGCGATCTGGTCGAGGACCTCGGTCACCCAGCGGCGGCGGGCCGCGTGGTCGAGGTCCAGGACTTCGGTGAGGGTCCAGTGCGCGTGCCGTGCGAGGAAGGCCACCTCCTGATGGACCCGGTCCAGGGGGTAGCCGGTCATCCCCCCAGCGGCGGCACCTCCACCTCGTGGCCCCGCCCGCAGTGCGGGCACTCGACGGCTGCCGTGCCGGGCGCCAGCCCGTTGACACGGTTGTAGAGGTCCTGCAGGTAGGCGAGGTCCTCGGAGAACAGGCCCTCGATCACCCCGGGGTTGATCTCGGGCAGCCCGCCGAGCCGGGTGACCACCCGCGACAGCAGCAGCACGACCAGGTAGGCGGGCCAGTTGCGGACCCGCGGGTCCTTCAGCGGGTAGATCTCGTCGGCCGCCGTCGCGAGCCGCATCACACCGGCGCGGTGCAGGGTGCCGTCCGCGTCCACGTAGCCCTTGGGCAGCTCGAACTCGATCTCCGTGGCCAGCGCGCTCATACCCGGGTCAGCCCCTCGTGCGCGAGCACCAGCGTGTCGATGGAGATGTCGCTGCCCTTGGCGGTGAACGCCGAGCTCTCCCACTTGGAGGGCCAGGCGTTGACGAAGTTCCACCTGGCCACCTCGGTGCTGTTGTCCAGGTCGAACACCACGATCGAGCCGTTCTTGCGGACGATCGCGCCGATCACGATCTGCTGCCGCCAGTCCCACAGCTCCGTGGACGCCGTCAGGCCCCACTTCAGCGAGATGTCGGAGTAGCTGGTGCGGCCCGGCAGCTTGTAGGACGTGGTGTTGTCCCCGCCCTGCCGGTTCTCGATGACCTCGGTGGTGGAGCCGAGGCCGCCGCACTCGACGAAGCTCGCCTGGGCGATGCCTTCCAGCTCGACCAGGAAGTTGAAGTTGCGGTACGGGTCGACCCGCTGTCCGGTGGTGGGCACTGCTGCTCCTTAACGCTCGCTGATGGACGCGCCGCCGTCCCACAGGCCGATGCGCAGTTCGACGAACTCGGCGGGACGGCTCGGAGCCAGCCCGATCTCGATGACCACCTCGCCCCTGGCCCGGACGTCGGGCGGGTTGAGCTCCTCGGTGATCGAGACGTAGAACGCCTCCTTGGCGGTGGCCCCGAACAGCGCTCCCGCCTGCCAGATCCGGGTGAGGAACTCGGTGATCGTGCGTTCCAGGCCCCGCCACAGGGCGAGGTTGTTCGGCTGGAACACCGCCCAGCGGACGCCCTGCTTGATCGAGTCCTCCAAATAGCAGACCAGCCGCCGGACGTTCACGTACTGCCAGTTGGTGTTGGCGGTGAGGGTGCGGGCGCCCCAGACCAGCGGCGGGCCGCCGGGGAACCGCCGGATCGCGTTGACGCCGGCGTGGTTGAGCTGCCCGTGCTCGGTGTCGTTGAGCTGGTAGTCCAGGTCGAGGGCGCCGCGGACGGCCTCGTTGGCCGGGGCCCGGTGCACGCCGACGGTGTCGTCGCAGCGCGCCATGATGCCCGCGACGTGCCCGGACGGCGGAACGGTGAGCCGCGCGTCCGGCGTGGTGGGGTCGGCGATGACCAGCCACGGCCAGTACAGGGCGCCGAGGCCGCTCGCGGAGTCGAGGCCGGCCCGCTGCGTCAGCAGCGGGCTCTGCGGGTTCACCGGGTTCGGGTCCTGGACGCCGTCGAGGATCGCGAACCGGTCGCCCATCGCGTCGCAGTGCCCGAGCACCTTCGCCTGCGACGCCACCGTGACCGTCCCGGGCAGGCAGACCATGCTGACGTCGGGGTAGCGGGTGAGGCGGCCGAGCGCGGGGTCGATCCCCGCCGGGTCCGCGATCGGGACGATGTAGGCGAAGCCGCCGCCGTTGTCGAAGAAGCCCTTCACCGCGTACGGCAGGGACAGGCCCGCCTTGTAGGCGCCGTACTTCGCGACGTACGCGGTCCACGTGGTGACCGGGAACGGCACGCCGGCCTCGGAGGCGGGCGGGAGCGTCGCGGGCGTCCCCAGGAACGCCGTGACCGTGCTGCTCACCCCGGCGATCGGCCCGGCCTGGGTGATCTCCTTGACGTAGACCCCGGGGGCCATGGTGTCGTAGGCCATCGTCTCTCCTGTCGCTCGAAGCGGTCGTGCCCGCGGCTCATGCCTTCAGGACGGGCTTGAGCAGCACGTCCTTGACGATCGGGCTGGTGGCGGTCTGGTCGAAGGGCTCGGCGGCGACCGTCAGCGTCAGCCCGAACGCGGGCCGCGGCGCGATGCCGAGCGCGCTCCAGAAATGGCCCATCGCCCGCCCCTCCCCGGTCTGCGCGACGGTCACCGGGACCGGGTAGGGCTGCGCCGCCATCGTTCCCTGCAGGAAGCGGTCCGGGACGGTGGGGAAGCGGGCCAGCCAGACCAGGGCGGCGCCGAGCAGCGCGTGCTCCTCGGCGGCCCGCAGCCCGGCCGTCTGATGGGACCAGGCGGTCACCAGGTAGCCGCAGTCGAGCCGGAGCGGGGGCGGCCGGCTCGTGACGGAGTCGCCGGTGCGCTCGATCACCCGGGCCTCGTCGCGCAGCGGCCGGTTCTCGGCGATCTCGTGCAGGAACAGGTCCAGCGTGGTCTGGTCCGGGCGGTAGTCCCGGTCGGGGGTGTCGAAGGCGACCTGCGCGGCCCGCAGCGCCTCGGGGGCGGCGGCGTCCTGGACGAGCTTGGCGAGGGTCCGGTCGAGGTCCTGGAACATCAGCCCTCCGACCCGGGGGCGAACCGGCCGGTCTTGCGGTGCTCGCGGCGGATCGCCTCCAGCACGTCGCCCTGCCCGATCGGCCTGCCCGCCGCCGCGGCGCGGAACGCGGCGCGCAGCACGACGCCGCGGATCTCGCCGCCGGTGAGCGGGAACCGCGCCGCCAGCTCGGCCAGATCGAGGTCGTCGCCGCGCGGAGCCCGCTCGGGCAGGCAGCGGTCCCAGATGAGGCGGCGCTCCGGCTCGCCGGGAACGGGGAACTCGACGATGAACCGCAGCCGCCTGGTGAAGGCCGGGTCGAGGTGGCGGCGCAGGTTGGTGGCCAGCAGCGCGATCCCGTCGTAGTGCTCCATCCGCTGGAGCAGGTAGGACGTCTCGATGTTGGCGTAGCGGTCGCGCGCGTCGCGGACGTCGCCGCGCCTGGCGAACAGCGAGTCGGCCTCGTCGAACAGCAGCACCGCGTCGGTCTCGCCCGCCGCGGTGAAGACCTTCTCCAGGTTCTTCTCGGTCTCGCCGATGTACTTGCTGACCACCGCCGCCAGGTCGACCGCGTACAGGTCGAGGCCGAGCTCCCCGGCGACGACCTCCGCGGCCGTCGTCTTGCCGGTGCCGGGCGGGCCGGTGAACAGCGCCGTGACGCCGCGCCCCCGGGCGGTCCCGGCCGCGAAGCCCCAGTCGTGCCAGACCGTTCGCCGCGCGGTCACCTGCGTGCACAGTTCGCGGAGCTGGTCCAGCTCGCCGGGCGGCAGGACCAGGTCGTCCCAGGTGTGCAGCGGCTCGATCCTGCGGGCGAGGGCGGCCAGCTCGCGGCCGGTCTGGGCGCGCGCCGCGGCGAACAGCTCCTCGCGTCCGGGGCCGGCGCCCGCGGCGTCCCGGGCCGCGGCGGCCGCTGCGACGGCTCCGCCGATCCGGCCGGGGCCGAACCGGAAGCGGGCCGCGAGCTCGGCGGCCGGTTCCGCGCTGATGCCGGCGGCGGTCAGGCGGGCCGTCCAGACGCGGCGCCGGACCTCGTAGCACGGGCGGGAGAAGGAGACCTCGACCGCGCCGTCCGGCATCGCGGGACCGTCGCCCGCCAGCACGGCGATGCCCGGGTGGTCGCGGATCTCGGACGCCAGGTCGTCCGGGCCGTAGAGCAGCGCACCGTGCAGGGCCGCCTCGCGCAGCACGTGGAACATCAGGTCGGGGCCGGGATTCGTCTCGATGGCCAGCAGCGGCATGCCGAGCCGCCCGGCGAGGGCGCGGGCAGTGGTCCGCCGGCCGGATCCCGGTGGACCGCGGAAGTGCAGGCGGATCCGGCCGGGTGAGGCGGCCCGGACGGCGGCGAGCAGCCCGGCCCGAGCGTCGTCGGGCAGCGGCACCTCCGCCCACAGGTCCGGCGGGGGCGCGGTCAGCGCGCAGGAGGGGACGAGGCGCCGGTCCAGCCCGTGCTGCCCGAGCAGGACGTCGATGATCTGCTCGTCGAGCGCCATCCGGCGGGTGATCAACGGCCCCTCGCCCAGCAGCGCGACGATCCGCTCGGAGATCAATGGGGCGTCGCCCTGGAAATGCCGCCTTTCCGCTCCGGGCACCGCCGCCAGCGCGTCGGCGACGGCCGGCCAGGGCCGCCCGGTGATCTCCGGTTCCAGCGCCAGCGCGGTGATGCCCATTTCGGCGTCGGTCAGCGCATAGGTCTCGCGCAGCCATTGCCCGCCGGTGGTAGCAATTCCGGAAGAAAGGCCGTTCTGGGCCGACGGTGCCACCGGCGCCGCGTTCGACACACCTGCCCCCATGTGCGGATCCATGTGAACCGGCCTCGCGGACAAGCTCGTCCTTCACAAGGCCACGGACCCGCCGAGGAGCGTGGCCGCCCATTAATGAGACCACGGAAGGTAATCGAAATCCATACGCGGCGGGCGTCGACTTCACGGCACGTTAAAATGATCAGGAATTCGCCCCGATAATTCCTGAAATTGCCAGTCCCTCGGCGTGAAAAAGCGCACAAAAAAGCCACACCCAGCCAAAGGACCCACGCCCGGGCGCCGACCGTCCCCCGCCCGGTCGACGGCGAGTTGGGGGGCGCCGTCAGGTGCGGCTCTCCCACTTCTCGACGGTGGCTCGTGCGCCGATGCTGTGGAGGCTGTCGAGAGCCTTGGTGAAGGGCTCGACGAAGGCGGGCCGAGAACGGAGGTCGCCGAAGAGGGTCTCGTCGTCGAGGAAGGCCAGGGGGTCGGTGAGCTGGCGCGCCGCTCGGGCCGCCAGGTCGCCACGGCGCCGGTCGACCACGTCGATCCGCCGGCCCTGCTCGTCGACCCCCTGCGCGTACCTGGCCCAGCCCGCGACCACCAGAGCCGACCTTCGGACGTCCTTCCCCGCCGCGAGACGGTCGTGGACGACGGGCAGGAGGAATTTGGGGATGCGGTCGGAGGCGTCGGTGCACAGCCGGGCCAGAGTGTCGCTGATCTCCGGGTTGGAGAAGCGTTCGATGAGCTGCCTCCTGTACGCGGGCAGGTCCACGCCGGGGACCGGCTCCAGCGTCGGGGTCGCTTCCTCCTCCATGTAGGCGCTGAGGAACCGGACGAACGAGGGGTCGCGGCAGACCTCGTGCGCGAACCGGTACCCGGCCAGGTAGCCGAGATGGCAGAGCGCCTGGTGACCGGCGTTGAGCAGGCGAAGCTTCATCGACTCGTACGGCTCGACGTCATCGACGAACCGGACGCCGACGCGCTCGAGCGCGGGCCGGCCGGACGGGAAGCGGTCCTCGACGACCCACTGGGAGAACGGTTCGCATACGACGGGCCACGAGTCCTCGACGCCGAACTCGTCGAGGAGCCGCCGGCGGTCGAGGTCGGAGGTGACCGGGGTGATGCGGTCGACCATCGAACTGGGGAAGCCGACCTCCCGGTCGATCCACTCGCCGAGCCGCTCGTCCCTGAGGCGGGCGAAGGCGCTGAGCGTCCGCCGCGCGATCCGGCCGTTCTGCGGGACGTTGTCGCACGACACGACGGTGAACGGCGCGGTGCCGGCCGCGCGGCGCCGTGCGAGGGCCTCGGTCAGGAACCCGAACGCCGAGGTCGGCCGCGCGCCGTCGCGCGCCTCGGCGAGGACGGCCGCGTCGGCTTCGAACGCGCCCGTGGTCTGGTTCACGTGGTACCCGCCTTCGGTGATCGTCAACGAGACGATCCGGACGGCGGGATCGGTGAGGGCCGAGAGCACCGCTTCGGGGGCGTCGGGCGCGAACCGGTAGTCGATCATCGACCCGATGACCCGGGGGCGGTGAGGGCCGTCCGCCCCCTTCTCCACCAGCGTGTACAAGGTGGACTGGTCGCGCAGCGCGTCGCGCATCGGTTCGTCCTCGGGACGGACGCCCACACCGATGATGCCGAAGGGGCTCTCGCCGGACTCGTTGAACAGGGCGTCGAGGTACATGGCCTGATGCGCGCGATGGAACCCTCCCACCCCGATGTGGACGATCCCGGGGCGAAGCCTCGACCGGTCGTAGCGGGGCACCGGGACGCGCGCCGCGATGGCGGGAAGGTTGGCGGGGGTGAGCTTCATCTGGCCTCCTGAGTCATCGAAGCCGGCGCGTCGGGGCGGGGGACTCCGGACCCGAGGTGGGACAGGCGCGGCGGGTCCGCGCCGCGGCGTGTCACCGTCACCCCGGCGATCCGGGCGGCGAACGAGCCGATGGACCGCAACGTGTCGTCGGGAAGCCCGCCGGGGCGGCGCAGTGATCGCGCGAGGTCCCGCTCGACGATCTCGTAGAGCAGGCCCGCCATGTAGGCGTCACCGGCGCCGATCGTGTCGACCACCCGCGCGGGGGTCGCGGGGACGCGAACCCGGTGGTCGCCGGACGCCAGCAGGGAGCCGCCGGCCCCGGTGGTCAGCCCGACGAGGGCTGCGCCGAGCCCGAGCAGCTTCCCGACCAGGTCCCCCGGGGCGAGGTCGGGGTAGAGCCAGGACGCGTCCTCGTCGCTGAGCTTCACGATGTCGGCGTGGGCGCAGAGGTCCTCGAAAAGCCTCCGCACCTCTCGCGGCGGGGGCAGCAGCGAGGGCCGGATGTTCGGGTCGATGCTCACCACGGCCCCGCGCAGCCGTGCGGCCGCCAGGATCTCCGCGACCCGGCCGGCGCCGGGGTGCAGGAAGAGCGCCAGCGAGCCGGCGTGCAGGAGACCGGCCTCGCCGACCGGGACGTCCGGGCGGAGGTCCCACGTGAACTCCAGGTCGTAGTGCGCCGAGCCGTCGGCGGCCAGTTTCGCGGTGGCCACCGGTGTGCCGGCTCCGACCGGTCCCGCGGATACGACGTCGGCCCCCGCGTCGTGGAGGTGGGCGAGGATCCGGTCCCCGTAGGCGTCCGACCCGAGCGCCGTCAGGAACTGGACCGGGACGTCGAGCCGTCCGAGCGCGACGGCGACGTTGAGAGGGGAGCCGCCCGGCGTCATCGAGCCGTTCCCGGCGGGGTCGCCGATCACGTCCATGACCGATTCGCCGATGACGACCACGGCCGGGGGACGCCGCGTCGTCTCCTCGTGGTCATCGCCGGGCGCCGTGGTCTGTGCGCCGGCGCCGGACGCGGCGCCGCTGCCTCTGGAGGGAGTCGGTGTCATATGGGGGAGACCTCGCTGGATGCCGGGCCGAGCCGTCGCTGCGGCGTCGCGGCCCCGAAGTACAGATCGAGTGCGGCCAGAGCGTTGTCGAGCGCGTCGAGCGCGGCGGGGACCCTGCCGGCCATATCGGCGAAGCCGTGCACGAGCGAGGGAAACGGCAGGTAGGCCGTCGCGACGTCCGCCGCGACGAGCCTGCGCGCGTAGGCCATCCCTTCGTCGTGAAGGGGGTCGAAGCCCGCCGTGACCAGGACGGTCGGGGGCATTCCGGCGAGATCCGCCAGTGCCGCCGGCGTGGCCCGGGGGTCGGACGCATGCGCGGGATCGCGGAGATAGCAGGACCAGTAGTACGCCATGTCCGCCTTGGTGAGGATGTAGCCTTCCGCCATCCGACTCATCGAATCGCTCGCCATCGACGGGTCCAGAGCCGGGTAGAGGAGCAACTGGGCGTCGACCCGCAGATCGTCGCGGTGCCGGCTCGCGGCGGCGAGCGCGCCCACCAGGTTCGCCCCCGCGCTGTCCCCGATGCCCGCGATCCGGGCCTCGGGATGCGTCCGGCTCAGTTCGGCGAGCACCGCGGCGCAGTCGTCGTACGCGGCCGGGAAGACGTGCTCCGGTGCGAGCCGGTAGTCGACGGAGACCACCCGTGCGCGCAGCCGCCGGGCGGCGCTTCGGGCCAGGTGGTCGGCGCCGTCCAGGTCGCCGACGACCCAGCCGCCGCCGTGGACGCAGAGCACCACCCGGTCGGGCATCATGATCGATTCTTCGGTGTCGTAGACGCGGACGGGGACGGCGTGCGCGCCGTCGAGCACCTGCGCGTCGCGGACGGACGCCACCTCGGGGGCCGTCCTCTCCCCGCCGAGGATCCGGCGCAGGACGGTGTACCAGGCGCGGGCCTGTTCCGGCGTCAGGTCGTCGAGGCCCTCGGCGCCGGGTTCGCCGAGCGCGTCCAGCTCGGCGATCAGGTGCCGGACGGCGGGGTCCAGGGATGGATGCATGAAGGGAACCACTTTCACTACCGCGCGCGGCGGATGTGCCGGCGCGCATCGGCGCCGGACGGGAGACGGGGGGCGGGATCAGCGCTTGAGGGAGAACATCCGCCCGCGCCTTATGCTGTCGGCGGCGACGGCGAAGATCAGGATGCTGCCGATGATCATGTTGGAGTAGAGCGCGTCGATTCCCGCGACGGCGAGCGCGTTGTCGATCTCCGCGAACAGGATCGCGCCGAGGGCGGTACCGGTGATCGTCCCGATGCCGCCGAACAGGCTGGTGCCGCCGATGAGCACGGCACTGATCGCGGTCAGGGTCACCGACGCTCCGCCCGCGCCGACCTGCCCGCTGCCGGTGCGGGCGGCGTAGACGATGCCCGCGAAAGCGGCGAGAGCACCGGCCCCGATATAGAGCCACGCGTCGAGACGCCGGACCGGAATGCCGTTCTCCGTGGCCGCCAGCCGGTTGCCTCCGAGGGATCGCACGTTGTATCCGTACCGGGTGCGTTCGAGGACGAGGTGGTAAGCGATGCCCACCAGGATCCCCGCGATGATGACGTTCGGCAGGCCGAGGGTCGAACCGGTGCCCAGTGAATCGAACTGCAGCGGGAGCGGTGCGATGTCGATTCCATGGGTGAAGAGGATGACCACGCCGCCCATGACGTAGAAGGTGCCGAGCGTCGTGATGATCGGCGGCACCTTGAGGCGGTCGATGACGACCGCGTTCAGCGCTCCGACCGCCGCGCCGACCGCGAGGGCGATGAGTATCGCCAGCGGCCAGATGACGCCGTGGGTCATGAAGTACGCCGCCGAGACCCCGCCGAGGGTGAAGACCGAGCCCACGGAGAAGTCGAAGCCTCCGCCGATGGTCACGAGCGTGAGCGGGCACGCCACGATGAAGGTCACGACCGCGGCGCGGACGACCTGGAGGAGGTTGTCCGACTCGCCGAAGGAGGGGTTGCGCAGCGTGGCGAGAACGCCGACCAGGAGCAGGACGGCGATCAGCGTCAGCTCCTGCCGGGCCAGCAGCCGCCGGCCGAGCCCGAGCCTGATGATCGGCGTGTCGGTCGCTCCCGGCGCCGTCGCCGTGGACGTGTTTCCGTTGACGGTCATGCCGTGGTCCCTTGGCGAGCGCCGGTGATGTATCCGATGACCTCGTCGCGGTCCGTCGCCGCGGCGTCGAGATGAGCGACGGTCCGGCCGAGGCGCATCACGGTGATCTCGTCGCAGTAGGTGAACACGAAGTCCAGGTCGTGGCAGATGATGATGACGGCCTTTCCTTTGGCCTTCAGCCGCTCGACGATGCCGCCGACATGGCCTCGCTCCTGGATTCCGAGGGCGGCGGTGGGCTCGTCCAGCAGCACGATCTCGCTCTCCTCCAGACGCACCGCGCGCGAGATGGCGATGATCTGGCGCTGCCCGCCCGAGAGCATTCCGACGGGCGTCCGCACCGAGCCGACCCGCACGTTGAGATCCGCGAGCACCCGCTCGGCGTCGCGCTCCATGCGCCTGCGATCGACGAAGAACCTCTTCTTCGGGATGTCGCCCAGGTGCAGGTTCGTCGCCACGTCCAGGCATTCGACGAGCGCGAGGTCCTGGTAGACGGTCGCGATGCCGTGCTCGCGCGCTTCGGCCGGGCTGTCGAAGGAAACGGGCGCCCCCGCGACCCGCAGCTCGCCGCCGTCCGGCTTGTGCAGGCCCGAGAGGATCTTCAGCATGGTCGACTTGCCGGCTCCGTTGTCGCCGACGATCGCGTGCACGCGTCCGGGGGAGACCCGCAGGTCCGCCTCGTGCAGGGCCTGTACGTGGCCGAAGTTCTTGCTCGCGCCCACCAGTGTCAGCGCGTCGGTCCGCGCCGTCTCCGCGTTGGTCACCGAAACTCCTTACTGCAGGTCGCCGCTCTTGGTGAGGGAATCGACGGTCGACGCGGTGGCGAAGTCGATCGGCGTCGGAATGTTCGGCGGGACCGTTTCGCCCTTGGACAGCTTGACCAGCGCGTCGACGGGCGCCTTGCCGATCTCGCACATGTTCTGCAGCAGGAAGGAGTACACGATCCCCGCCTTCATGCCCTCCACCGAGCCGCTGTAGATGCTGTTCGTGGTGAGGAAGACCTTGCCCACCCGGCCCTTCTGCTTGATGGCCGCGATGATCCCGGGGGTGTCCGCTCCCTCGTTGGTGACGAAGTGGTTGAGCTCGGGGTGCGCCGTCATCAGCGCGGTGGCCAGGTCGGTCGTCTTGACGACGTCCCCGCCGTCGTACCGGGTGTCGATGATCTTGATGTTCGGGTACTGCTTCGCGGCCTCCTTGAACGCGTTGACGAAGGTCGCGTCCGGCCCCGTCGGGCCCTGCGTGAGGAACGCGACGTTCTGCTGCCCGGCCTTCGCCGCGACGGTCTTGGCGGCGAGCCGCCCGAACTCCTCGAAGGACGTGCCGGCGTTGAGGTTCTGGTTCTTGGTCTGGCCGCCCTCGACGGTCGCGACGTAGGCGCCGGCCGCGCGGGCCTGCGCGAAGATCGGATCGAACTGCTCGGCGCTGGCCGGGAAGGTGACCAGCGCGTCCACCTTGCTCGAAATGCCCTGCTGAAGCCGGTCGAGCATCAGCTTGGTGTCCATGTTGTTCCCGTTGGGGCCGGCCTGCGAGAAGCCGATGCCGTTCTTCTCGGCCTCCGCTTTCATGCACTGCCCGATCGTCTTCCAGGCGGGGTAATTGGGCAGCGGGTTCACGAAGAGCATGGACTTGATCGGCTTGCCCGACGATCCCGCGGACGGCTTGGCGGCGGTGTCACCGGTGGCGTTGCTGCACGCGGTGACACCTGCGGAAAGTGTGGTGACTATCGCGGCACCGAGAGCGTAACGCAAGTATCGTCGAGCAGCCATGCGCAGGATCCTTCCGAAGGCACCCGTCTCGCCGGGAGATCGGACGTTCGTTTACGGTGACGTAAACGCTAGGTTTCCCCCGGGGCGGTGTCTACGGACGAGTGGCTGACGTTCGCCCGGGATATTCCGCCATTCGGCTAAGTCAGGCGAAGGCGGCCCGGAGCGCCTCGACCTGGTCGCGGATCGCGGACCGGCCCAGCCGGGTCGCGTGGAACGAGTCGAAGGAATGGAACCCGCGGGCGTACACCCGCAGGTCGACCTGGACCTCCGCGCGCATGAGGCGTTGCGCGTGCTCCAGCGCCTCGTCCCGCAGCGGGTCGTGGCCGGCGGTGCAGAGGTAGGTGGGGGGCGAGAGGGAGAGGTCCGGCTCGTGAGCGGGCGAGCTGTGGACCGGGTAGGACGCCTGGCCCGGTCTCCACTCCGGACCCAGGTAGAGGCGCCACATGTCGCGCAGCGTCTCGTGCGTCAGCACAGGGGTGTCCGAGTAATGCCGCGCGGTGTGGGTCGTGAGACCGGCGTCGAGAACGGGGAACAGCAGCATCTGCAGAACGAGGGCCGGCCGTCCGTCCCCGCCGCAACGGAGCGCGGTTCCGCTGGCCAGGGCGCCTCCGGCGCTCAGCCCGCCGATGGCGACGCGACCGTTGTCGATGCCGAACTCGTCCGCCCGGTCGCGCAGGTGGGCCAGGGCGGTGGAGCAGTCGTCGAGACCCGCCGGAAAAGGGTTCTCCGGCGCGAGGCGGTAGTCCACCGCGAAGACGACGCACTCGGCCTCGGCCGCGTAGATCTCGCACCGGGCGTCCTCGGTCTCCAGGTCGCCGGTGACGAAACTGCCGCCGTGGATGAACAGCAGCATCGGGAGCGGGCCGCGCCTTCGCGTCCTCGGCCGGTAACCCCGGACGGCCAGGTGAGTGCCGTCGGGCCGCGGGACGACCGAATCGGTGGTCTCCACCTCGTGGCGGCGGTCGGACGAGCGCATGTTCGCGACCAGCATCGCCTCCGTCGCCCGGGCCTGCTCCACCTCGGCGATGTCGATGCGGGGCATCAGGACCTGCATCGCGGCGAGCTCGGGATCGAGCCGCATCCCGCCGGGCCGGTGAGAGGGACCCGCCCCGTCCCGACCGCTCGGATCGGACGGTGCGGTCGGCATGCGTCGATCATGGCACATCGCGCCGGTCCGCTGTCATGCTCCGTCCGCCAGATGGCTAGTCTCGAGGAGGGGCGCCGAGTACAGTACGGGCCGTGCGAGGCTTGTTGAACCGGTTGTCGAGCATCGACTCCAGCGCCGAGCGCGGCCTGCAGGTCATCGAGTTCTTCGACCAGCTGCTCGCGCACCGGGCCGACGCGGAGGCGGTGGCCCGGGCCACCGCGATCCTGGCCGAGACGACCGCGGGCGTCATCTTCGACGAGGTCGGCGCGGTCCACGTCGTCGATCCGGCCGGGCGGACGGTCGACACGCCGGGCCCGGGGCCGGACGTCCTCATCAGCGACGTCATCGTCGACAACGGCCCCGTCGGGCGCGTCTGGCTGGAACGCCGGGACGAGGCGGACGGCCACGAGTGGGACGAGCTGATCATCGCGCGGTTCGCGCTCACGATGGCGGCGCTGTACTCGCGCTCCTACGGCGACGACGCCCAGGCCGGCCTCACCCACCCGGAGCTGCTGCACACCCTGCTGAACGATCACGCGGGCGAGGCCGAGACGGCCCGGGCGGCGCGCCTTCTCGGCTTCCGGATGGGCCAGCCGGTTCGGGTCCTCGCGGTGCACGCCGACGGCCGGGTCGAGAAGATCCTGCCCGCCTTCCGGGCCGCCGTCGCGGGCGCGACGAAGGGGCGGACCGTGGCGGCCGCGATGACGAACGATCTCGCCGTGCTCATCGCCGCGGGTCCCGCCCCGCGTACTCCGACGCCCGACGGCATCGCGGTCTGCGTCGGCCCAGAGGTGGCGGTCGAGCAGTGCGGGCGCTCCTGGTCGCAGGCCCGCCGGGGAATCCGCTTCGCGGCCCTCCGGGCCGACCCGTCCGACTGGATTCTCGCCGAGAACCTGGGCGGCGTCATCGCGCTGGCCGATCTCGACTCCGAGGAGATCAGGGCGCTGCCCGACGTCCGGGCGGTCGGCGAACTCGCCGGCTCCCGCTCCGGAAGCACCGACATGAAGATCCTCGACCAGCTGGGGCGGCAGGGCTCGTTGCGCGAGGTGGCCGCGGCCCTGCACATGCATCACAGCAGCGTGGCCTATCGCATCGACCGGATCTCCGATCTCCTCGGGTTCGACGTTCGCTCCAGCGATGGCCGCTACCGCGGGCGAACGGCCCTCCTGCTCTGGCACCTGCACGCCGCGCCGCGCGGGGGCCGGACGGTGTGACGTCCGGGCCCCGCACGGAACGGGGGCATCGGCGCGCCGTCGTGTGCGCGGGGCTTTCCGGCGGTGCCCGCCGTCTCGCTCTTCATATTGAATTCGCGAATTTCAATTCGCCTCGACGGCAGGGAATTGCCGGGTTTCGCGGTGCGTCTCGGCAAGGCTCAGTGCCCGGGCGGGCGGCCTGGCGTCGCTTACAGGAATGCTGAAGGCTTGATTAAGAAGCCTTCGATTGTGCTTAACGCGGCGACCGGCTTAACGTGCTGCTGACAGGCGTTCCTCGGTGAAGGGGAGGTCAGTGCAGTGAGTCTACAGGCAGAAGTAGGGCCGCGAGATCCCGCCGTTTTCGGCATGCCTTACGACGTGGTCTTCGTCGATGGCGAATTCGTTTCGTCGGATGAGGCGCGGCTGAGTGTTCTCGCGAACGTCGTCTCGTACGGAACGGGGACCTTCGAGGGGATCCGGGCCACGTGGAACCAGGAGCGGGGAGACCTCTTTCTGCTGGAGGCGCCGGCGCACTACGAGCGGCTGGAGCGTTCCGCGCGGATCCTCGGCCTCCGGCTGCCGTACGCGCCTGCGGATCTGGTGGCGGTGACCTGCGAACTGCTGCGCCGGAACGGCGTGTGCGCCGACAGCTACGTCCGCCCGCTGCTGTTCCTGGCCGGTGAGCAGCTCGCCGTCCGGATGCACGATTCGGGCAGCCGGCTGTGCATCCCGGCCACCCCGATGCCCGGCGACTACATCGACCCGCGGGGCATCCGGTGCATGGTGAGCACCTGGCGGCGCGGCACGGACGTCGCCGTGCCCAACCGCGCCAAGGTGATCGGGAGCTATGTCGGCCCCGCGCTGGCCAAGACGGAGGCGGTCCAGCGCGGGTTCGACGAGGCACTGCTGCTGACCACCGACGGCCATGTGGCCGAAGCGACGACGTCGAACGTCCTGGTGCGCCGCGGAGACGAGTGGGCCACGCCCGCCGCGACCGACGACATCCTCGAGGGGATCACCCGCCGCCAGGTGACCGGGCTGCTCTCCGAGGACTTCGGCGTCACCGTCGTCCAGCGCCGTGTCCACCGCTCGGAGCTGTACGCCTGCGACGAGGCGCTGCTGTGCGGCACGGCCGCCATGGTCGCGCCGATCATCGAGGTGGACGGGCGCCCGGTGGGCGACGGGAGGCCGGGCGAGACGACGCTGGCCTTGCAGCGCGAACTGTCGTCGATCGCCCGGCGGGACGGCGACCGGCACCACGAGTGGACCACTCCCGTATTCGGCACGGAGGCGGAGGCGTGAACGAGTCGAGCAGGCGGGTCCGGACGGGGACCGGGACGGAGAGCGCCCTGAGCGACCTGGACTCGATCCGGCCGCTGCGCATCTGGCAGGACGTCGTCGCCAGGGTCGTCGAGAGCGAGCTGATCACGCTGGCGGTCGTGGAGATCCCGCCCGGCGGCCTGGTGCCGGCGCACCGGCACCCGAACGAGCAGGTCGGGCTCTGCCTGGCGGGCTCCCTGCGGTTCACCATCGGTCCGGAGACGCGCGAGTGCGGCCCCGGCGGCATGTGGCGGATCCACGCCGACGTGCCGCACGAGGTGCACGCCGGTGCCGACGGCGCGGTGGTCGTCGAGGCGTTCTCGCCCGTCCGGAGCGACTGGGAAGGGCTGGACCGAGCACCCGAAGCGCCTCCGCGCTGGCCGGCCGGATCATGAGAGCCCTGTCCGCGACGGGCGACGACGGCCTGGTGGAGTTGGTCCGGGTGCCCGAGCCGTCCGCCGGCGCCGGCGAGGTGCTGGTGGACGTGCAGGCCGTCTCGGTCAACCGGGGCGAACTGCACCGTCTGACGGCGGCGGCCGCGGGTTGGCGGCCGGGCTGGGACTTCGCCGGGGTGGTGGCGGATCAGGGGACGTCCGGCACCGCCCCGGCCCCTGGTCGCCCGGTCCCGGGCACGCGGGTGTTCGGCATCGCGGACGGGGGCAGCTGGGCCGAGCGGGTCGCGGTCCCCGCGGCCCGGCTCGCCGCCGTCCCGGAGGGACTCACGGTCGAGCGGGCGGCGGCGCTGCCAACGGCCGGGCTGACCGCGCTGCGGACGTTGCGCATGGGAGGTGACCTGTCGGGGGCCAGCGTTCTGGTGACGGGGGCGGCCGGCGGGGTCGGGCGGTTCGCCGTCCAGCTGGCGCGGCGGTTCGAGGCCGAGGTGACGGCGGTGGTCGGCCGGCCCGAGCGCGGCGAGGGTCTCGCCGCGCTCGGCGCCGCCGAGGTCGTCGTCGGCGTCGAGGAGGTGAAGGCGGGATTCGACCTCGTCTTGGAGACCGGCGGCGGTGAGTCTCTGCGGGAGGCGCTCCGCCTCGTCGCACCGCACGGCACCGTCGTCTCTTTCGGCAATTCCTCGCGCGCCGCCACGTCGTTCTCAGTGAGCGACTTCTACCCGAAGGAAGCGTCTCTGCGCGGCTTCTACGTGCTGAACGACCTGGACTGCCCCCGCACCGCGGATGATCTCGCCTACCTTGCCCGGCTGGTCGCCACGGGGGAGCTGGCAGCGGACATCGCGGCCGTCGACGATTGGCGCGACGCCCGGGCGACCCTGCACCGATTGCGCGACCGGCGCCTGGCGGGGAAAGCGGTGCTCCGGGTGACGAGGGAAAAGCAGGGCTGACAAGCCGAATTTCCGAGCGTCCGTTTCCAGGAGGCGAACGATGACGCGGCAAGCGGGTCCTCATCGCGGTCGGCGTGGTCTCACCCGGCCCGCCGTCCGGCTCGGGAGGGGCCTTTCCCCGGGAGCCGGGGGAGTCCCGAACCCTGGTTCTAGCATTGCGCCATGCTCGACGTGACGCGGCTGCGTGTGCTCCGGGAGGTGGCGCGGCACGGCTCTTTGACCCGCGCAGCGGAGGCCCTCTCCTTCACCATCTCCGCCGTTTCCCAGCAGATCGCCGTGCTCGAACGGGAAGCGGGGGCGCAGCTGCTCGTGCGCCATGCGCGAGGCGCGCGGCTGACCGAGGCGGGACGGGTGCTGGTGCGGCACGCCGAGGTGGTCCTCGCCGAGCTGCGCGCGGCCGAGACGTCCCTGGCCGCCGTCGCGCACGGTTCCGGCGGCCGGCTGCGGCTCGGGTCGTTCACCACGGCGAACGCCACCCTGATGCCCCGGGCGGTGAGCGCGTTCCAGCAGCGGCTCCCCGATGTGGAGGTCGACCTGACGGAGATCGACCGGGACGAGGCGATGGCCGCGGTCGCGATGTACGAGCTGGACCTCGCCCTCGTCTACGAGTTCCCCGTAGTGCCGCTGGAGGTTCCGGCGAACGTGGAGCTCAGCCCGCTTCTCGTGGACCCCCTCCACGTCGCGCTTCCGCTCGATCACCCGCTCGCGGACCGCGAGCGGCTCCGGCTGACCGACCTCGCCGAGGACCGCTGGATCCAGGGCGTGCATCACGGCTCGACCATCGACGTCCTTCCGCGCGCCTGCCGGAAGGCGGGTTTCGAGCCGCGGATCGCGTTCCGCACCGACGACCAGATGACGGTGCGAGGTCTCGTCGCGGCGGGCCTGGGCGTCGCCCTCGCCCCGTCGCTCACGCTGTCGGCGACCCCGTCCGGCCTGGTGGTGCGCCCGCTGAGCGAGCCGTCGCTGACCCGGACCGTGGCGGCCGCGACGCCGGCCGGCGAGTACCGGCTGCCCTCCTCGTCGGCCATGATCGAGCATCTTCGCCGGGTCGCCGCCGGGCTGGGGCCGCACTGCCTGCCCGTCGCGGAGCCCGAGCGGCATGCTCTGCGCCCGAACCGCCGGCTGGAGACGAGCGGGGGCACATATGTTTGACTTGGTCAATGAATATCGCTCCGGAGCCCGCCGTGCGGTCGCGTGACGGCGACCTCGTCGGCGATGCGCGGGCGCTCGGCCGGATGTACCGGTACCTGGTGGACGGCCTGCGGCTCAGCTGGGAGAACGCCCCGTACTCCGTGACCGAGGGCTGGGTGATCGTCGAGCTGGCGCAGCGGGACGTCACCGAGGTGATGGAGCTGCGCCGGCGGACCGGCATGGATCCCGGCTACCTCAGCCGCGTCCTGCGGCGGTTCCAGGCCGACCGACTGATCATCAGGGACCGGTCGCCGGAGAACAGGCGCTTCCAGACGGTCCGGCTGACCCGGCGCGGCCGCGCCGCCTTCGAGGTCATCGAGGACCGCATGGCGGAGGTGCTGCGCGCCAGGCTGGGCGCGTTCTCGGAGAGCGACCGGCGGCGGATCGTCGAGGCGATGACGTCGATCAGCGGCGCGATCGAACGTGCCCTGGGAGGCCGATGTGCCCTTTGAAGCGGACTATCGGTGGGCGGCCTGGTGGCGGGGGGACAGCGCCGCCTCGTCGGTGCGTCGGGCGAAGGCGGCTTCGGCGGAGCCGAGCTGCCACGGGACGCTGGTGACCATGACCCCGGACCGGAACAGCAGCCGCGCCTTCAGCCGCAGCGCGCTCTGGTTGTGGAGCAGGTGCTCCCACCAGTGGCCGACGACGTACTCGGGGATGAAGACGCAGACGACGTCGCGGGGGCTCTTGCGGCGGATCCGGCCGACGTAGTCCAGCACGGGGCCGGTGATGTCGCGGTAGGGGGAGTCCAGGACCCTGAGCGGGACGGGGATGTCGCGGCGGGCCCATTCCTCCTCGAGCGCGGTGGTGTCGGTGGCGGACGTCGACACGGTCACCGCCGTCAGGTCGAACGGGCGGGTCGCGCGGGCGAACGCGAGCGCCTGGAGGGTCGGGGCGTGCAGCTTGGAGACCAGGACGACGGCGTGGATCCGGCTCGGCAGCGCGAGGGAGCCGTCGCCGGCCGACAGCTCGACGGCGACCCGCGCGTAGTGGCGGTGGATGCCCTTCATCATCAGGAACACCAGCGGCATCGCGATGACCACGATCCAGGCGCCGTGGGTGAACTTGGTGATCAGCACGACGACCAGGACGAGCGCGGTCAGGACGGTGCCGGCCGCGTTGATCGCCCGGGCGCGGTGCAGCGCGTGGCGGGCGCCGGGCGGCGCGGCGCGCAGGGCGGTCGTCCAGTGCTTGACCATGCCGGCCTGGCTGAGCGTGAAGGAGACGAAGACGCCGATGATGTAGAGCTGGATGAGCCGGGTGGTGCTGGCGTCGAAGATCCAGATGAGGCCGCCGGCGAGGACGGCGAGGATGACGACGCCGTTGCTGAAGACGAGGCGGTCGCCGCGCCGGGAGAACTGCTTGGGCAGGAAGCCGTCCTCGCCGAGGATCGAGGCGAGGATCGGGAAGCCGTTGTAGGCGGTGTTGGCCGCCAGGACCAGGATCGCGGCGGTGAACCCGGCCACGAGGTAGAACAGCCACGATCCGGAGCCGGACACCGCGGCGGCGACCTGGGTGATCACCGTCTTCTGCTCGTAGCCGGGCGGGGCGCCGGTGAGGGCGGAGACGCTGTCGGCGATCCGGACGTGCGAGGCCAGGGCCAGCCACGTGATCCCGGCGAAGATCGCGATGGTGAGCCCGCCCATGATCGCCAGGGTGTCGGCGGCGTTCCTGCTCTTGGGCTTCTTGAAGTTGGGCACCCCGTTGCTGACGGCCTCGACGCCGGTCAGCGCCGTGCACCCCTGGGAGAAGGCGCGCAGGATCAGGACGACGGCCAGCAGCCCGGTGGTCTGGTGGTGCGCCGCGATCCCGAAGTGCGCCGATTCGGCCTGCGGGGTGTCGCCGAGCAGCGCCCGGACCAGCCCCCAGACGATCACGATGCCGATGACGGCGATGAACCCGTAGGTGGGGACGGCGAACACCGCCCCCGACTCCTTGACCCCGCGCAGGTTCATGAGGGCCAGCAGGGCGACCAGCCCGAGGCAGAGCACCACCGAGTAGGGGGCCAGGGCCGGGACGGCCGAGACGATGTTGGCCACGCCCGCCGCGACCGACACGGCGACGGTCAGCACGTAGTCGACCAGCAGGGCGCTCGCGGCGGTCAGCGACGCGTTCACGCCCAGGTTCTCGCGGCTGACCGCGTACGCGCCGCCGCCGTTGGGGTAGGCGTGGCAGGTCTGCCGGTACGACAGCACCACCACGGTCAGCAGGACGATCACCGCGAGGGCGATCCACGGGGCGACGTGGAACAGTGCGAGCCCGCCCAGGCTCAGGCCGAGCAGGATCTCCTCGGTCGCGTAGGCGTTGGACGACAGGGGGTCGCTGCAGAACACCGGCAGCGCCAGCTTCTTGGGGAGCAGCGTCTCGCCCATCTGCTCGCTCCGCAGGGGGCGGCCGACCAGCAGGCGCTTGGGGGTCAGGACATTGCGCACGGTCCCATCCGACCGCCCCGCCCGGCCGTGTCGACAGATTCCTTAACGCGCTCTTGACGGCGACGGCGTCGATCTTGACGCGCTCTTAACACCCCCGGCTCGGCGGGGATCCCGCCCGGCTCGCCGCCGGGCCGGAGGCGGGCGGTCAGGGCTCGAAGCGGTAGCCCATGCCCGGTTCGGTGATCAGGTGACGGGGCCGGGACGGGTCGCGCTCCAGCTTGCGGCGGAGCTGGGCGAAGTAGACGCGCAGGTAGTGCGTCTCCGTCTCGTACGCCGGGCCCCACACCTCGCGCAGCAGCTGCCGCTGGCTCACGAGCCGCCCCGAATGCCGCACCAGCAGCTCCAGGAGGTGCCATTCGGTGGGGGTCAGCCGGACGTCGGCGCCCTCCCGCGTGACGCGCTTCGCGGCGAGGTCGACGGTGAAGGAGTCGGTGGCGACCACGGCGCTGCCGCCTTCCACCGGCGCGGACCGCCGGATCGCCGCCCTCAGCCGCGCCAGGAACTCGTCCATCCCGAACGGCTTCGTCACGTAGTCGTCGGCGCCCGCGTCGAGCGCGGCGACCTTCTCCGACGACCCGTGCCGGGCCGACAGCACGATGATCGGGACGCTCAGCCAGCCGCGCAGGCCGCGGATCACCTCGGTGCCGTCCATGTCGGGCAGGCCGAGGTCGAGGATCACCACGTCCGGGGGGCGCCGCGCGGCGAGGTCGAGCGCGGTCCGGCCGTCCGGCGCGGCCTGCACCTCGTAGCCGCGCACCTTCAGGTTGATCCGCAGCGTGCGGACCATCTGCGGTTCGTCCTCCACCACGAGCACCAGGGTCATCGGTCCTCCGCCACCGGTGGGTCCTGCGCGATCGGCAGAGCGAACACCATGGTCAGCCCGCCGCCCGGGGTGTCACGCGCGACGAGCGTCCCGCCCATCGCCTCGGTGAACCCGCGGGCGACCGCGAGGCCCAGCCCCACGCCGGCGCCCTTCGGCGCGTCCCCGAGCCGCTGGAAGGACCCGAAGATGCGGTCCTTGTCGTGGTCCGGCACGCCGGGCCCGTCGTCCACCACCTGGATCTCGATCCGCCCCTCCGCACGGCCGAAGCGTAGTTCACTCGCGACGACCTGTACGGGGCCGGTGCCGTGCCGGACGGCGTTCTCCACCACGTTCGCGAGCGCGCGCTCCAGCAGCCCGGGGTCGACGAGCACCGGTGGCAGCGTCTCGGGGACGTCCACCTCGATCCGGGCCTCCGGCACCGCGGCGAGCGCGAACGGCACGATCTCGTCCACCGCCACCGGACGCGTGAGCGGCGCGACCGCGCCCGTCTCCAGCCGGGTCATGTCGAGCAGGTTGGCGATCAGCCGGTTCAGCCGGTCGGCGGACTCCTCGATCGTGGCGAGCAGTTCCGCCCGGTCCTTGGGATCCCATTCCACGTCGTCCTGGCGCAGGCTGCTCACGCTCGCCTTCACCGACGCGAGGGGGGTGCGCAGGTCGTGGGAGACGGCGGCGAGCAGCGCCGTCCGCACCTTGTCGATCTCGGTGAGCTCCCTGGCGCGGGTCGCCTCGGCCTGCAGCCGCTGCCGCTCCACGGCGGCCGCCGCCTGGTGCGCGAACGCGGACAGCACCCGCCGGTCCGCCTCGGGCAGCACCCGGCCGCGCAGTGCCAGCAGCAGGTCGCCGGTCACCTCCACCCGCATGTCCGCCTGGTGCGGGTCCGTGCAGTACCCGTCGCCCGACGACCCGATGACGTCCCAGCCGTGCCGCGTCCGCTCCAGCATGGTCACCGACGTCAGCGCGAACGTCTCCCGGGCCTGCCGCAGCAGGTCGGGCAGGGTGTCCTCGCCGAGCAGCACCGTGGTGGACAGCCGGCTCAGCGTCACCGACTCGCTCCCGGCCTGGACGGCCCAGCGGCGCCGCCGCTCCGCGAGGTCGACCACCAGCGACACCGCGGCCGCCACCACCACCGACAGCACCAGCGCCAGGACGTGCTCGAAATCGGCGATGGTGAGCGTGTAGTAGGGCGGGGTGAAGAACCAGTTCGTCAGGAGGTTCCCGGCGATGGCGGTGAACAGCGCCGGGCCGAGCCCGCCGACGAGCGCGACGAGGACGGTGAAGGTCAGGAACACCAGCAGCTCGGACGCGAGGCCCAGGTCGCCGCGCCACGGCAGGAGCAGCAGGGTCAGCAGCGGCGGCCCGGCGAGTGCCAGGACCCATCCGGCGACCAGCCTGCGGCGGCTCAGCGCGCCGTCCTTCGGCGTCCTCATGATGATCCCAGCGTATGCCGCGGCCCCCGCGCCACAGGCCACCGCCCGGGGCAGGCCGTGAGCGGCGGCCGCTGACGGCGGTCATCGGCCCCCGGCTCCCTTTCGCGACCCGCGAAACCGCTTTCGCGACCGCTGATAATCGACCGCGCTAAAAGCGCGTCAATGCGGCGGGAGAGTGGTTTAGGCCGCTTTTGCGAGTCCCTGTGAAGTGCGCTCGCCATGGCCGCGGGTGACCTGCGCCACTGCGGGAGGGGCCCGGCGTTAGGAACGCGTTAATACTGCGGCCGGCGCCGCTAAAAACGCGTCAAGGTCGGTCAACTCTCCCCAAAACGGCGCTTTACTCCATTGTGCCCTGGAAGGAGCCGGGGCGTGAGATGCGCTGGGAGGCCGCGATGGAGCGCCTGGAAGCGGCCGCGTGGCCGCTGGGAGGGGGTGTGCTGTGCGCGTTCGTGATCACGGTCGTGCTCAAGGACGCCCCCTGGCCGGTGGGGTTCGCGGTCACCGGGATGTCCGTGGCGGGCTGGTCGCTGGCCGCGCCGCCCTTCGCGGGCGCCCTGCTCGGGACGGCGGCCTGGGCGCTGGTGACGGGATTCGACGTCGCCGGGTCCGGTGACCTGGTGGTGAGCGGGCCGTCGGACGCCGCCCGGGCCGTGGTCCTGATCGGCGCGGGCGCCGCCGCGGGTGCGGCGGGCGCGCGGATGCGCCGGGCCGTCCCCGAGCGGGAGGCGTCCGGCTGGCCGGCGCCGCCCGAGGAGTGGCCGGCGGAACGCGCGGACACGGGCGCGGACGGTGTGCCGCCCCGTTCCGCGAAGGTCCCCCACGCGATCCCTTACCAGCGCGATCGGCGGACGGCCCGCCGTCAAGGGCGTTCCGGCCGCGATGACATTCGACAAGGAAAACGACTATGAGCGACGTGGTGTTCGTTCTGCTGACCGTGGGCGTGTTCGTCCTGCTCGGGCTAGTGGTGAGGGGCGTGGAGAAGCTGTGACCGTCGAGAACGCGGTCGGTCTCGTGCTCGCCGCGATCCTGACCATCTTCCTTATCGCCGCACTCTTGTACCCGGAGCGCTTCTAGATGAGTACGACCCTCGCGGGGATCATCTTCATCGGATCCCTCGTGCTCGCCCTTGCGGTGGTGTATCGGCCACTGGGCGACTACATGTACCGCGTCTACAGCGGTACCAGGCACACGCGCGTCGAGCGGGCGATCTACCGGCTGATCGGAGCGAGACCGGACGCCGAGCAGACCTGGCCCGTCTACGCGCGCAGCGTGCTGGCGTTCTCGGTGCTCAGCATCCTGTTCCTGTACGGTCTTCAGCGGCTGCAGAACCACCTGCTGCTGAGCCTCGGCTTCCCGCCGGTCAAGGCGGACCAGGCGTGGAACACCGCGGTCAGCTTCGTCACCAACACCAACTGGCAGTCGTACTCGGGTGAGTCGACGATGGGCCACCTGGTGCAGATGGCGGGTCTGGCGGTGCAGAACTTCGTGTCCGCCGCCGTCGGCATGGCCGTCGCCATCGCGCTCGTGCGGGGCTTCGCCCGCAAGCGGACCGACCGGCTCGGGAACTTCTGGGTCGACCTCGTGCGCGGCAGCCTGCGGATCCTGCTGCCGATCGCGTTCGTCGGCGCCCTCGTCCTCATCGCGGGCGGGCTCGTGCAGAACTTCGGGGACGCCAACGACCACGTGGTGAACACGCTGGCCGGAGGGCACCAGGCGATCACCGGCGGGCCGGTCGCGAGCCAGGAGGCCATCAAGGAGCTGGGCACCAACGGCGGCGGCTTCTACAACGCCAACTCCGCCCACCCGTTCGAGAACGCCGCCCCCTGGACGAACTGGCTGGAGATCTTCCTGATCCTGCTCATCCCGTTCGCGCTGTGCCGCACGTTCGGCCGGATGGTCGGCAGCGACCGGCAGGGCTACGCGATCGTCTCGGTGATGGCGACCCTCGCGATCATCAGCGTGGTGCTCGTCCAGGTGTTCCAGCTCATGCACCACGGGACGGTGCCGACCGCGGTCGGCGGGGCCACGGAGGGCGTGGAGGCCCGGTTCGGGGTGTCGAACTCCGGGACGTTCGCCGCCGCGACCACGCTGACCTCGACGGGCGCCGTGGACTCCTTCCACGACTCCTACACCAGCCTCGGCGGCATGATGACGATGTTCAACATGATGCTCGGCGAGGTCGCGCCGGGCGGGACGGGCTCGGGCCTGTACGGGATGCTGATCCTCGCCGTCATCACGGTGTTCGTGGCGGGCCTCATGGTCGGCCGCACGCCCGAGTACCTGGGCAAGAAGATCGGCTCCCGCGAGATCAAGCTCGCCTCGATGTACTTCCTGATCACGCCGATCCTGGTGCTGGTCGGCACGGGCGTGGGGATGGCGACCCGCAGCGGCCGGGACGGGATGCTGAACCACGGCGCGCACGGGCTGTCGGAGGTGCTGTACGCGTTCACCTCGGCGTCCAACAACAACGGCTCGGCGTTCGCCGGGCTCACGGTCAACACCGTGTTCTACGACACCGCGCTCGGCCTGTGCATGGCCCTCGGGCGCTTCCTGCCGATGATCTTCGTCCTGGCGCTGGCGGGATCGCTGGCCCGGCAGGGGCAGGCCCCGGAGTCGGACGGCACGCTGCCCACGCACCGGCCGCAGTTCGTCGGCCTCGTCGTCGGCGTCACCGTCGTCCTCGTCGCGCTCACCTTCCTCCCCGCGCTGGCGCTGGGGCCGTTGGCCGAAGGAATCCACTCATGACCACTCAGACCGTTCAGGCGTCGGGTTCGGCGCCGCGACCGCCGGAACACCGCGGCGGAGGCAGGATCCAGGGCGGCCTGCTCGACCCGAAGCAGATGGTGAAGTCCCTCCCGGACGCGATGCGCAAGCTCGACCCGCGCACCCTGTGGCGCAACCCGGTGATGTTCATCGTGGAGATCGGCGCGCTGTGGACCACGGTCCTCGCCGCCGCGAATCCGAGCGTGTTCGCCTGGCTGATCGCGGTGTGGCTCTGGCTCACCGTCGTCTTCGCGAACCTGGCGGAGGCGGTCGCCGAGGGCCGGGGCAAGGCGCAGGCGGACGCGCTGCGCCGCGCCAAGACCGACGCGGTGGCGCGCCGCCTGACCGGCTGGGCCCGGGACCGGACGGACCTGCGCGAGGAGCAGGTCGGCGCCCCCGACCTGCGGCAGGGCGACCACGTCGTCGTCGAGGCCGGCGAGATCATCCCCGGTGACGGGGACGTCGTCGAGGGCATCGCCAGCGTGGACGAGTCGGCGATCACCGGCGAGTCGGCGCCGGTCATCCGCGAGTCCGGCGGCGACCGGTCCGCGGTGACCGGCGGGACCAAGGTGCTGTCGGACCGCATCATCGTCAAGATCACCCAGCGCCCCGGCGAGTCGTTCATCGACCGCATGATCGCGCTGGTGGAGGGATCGAGCCGGCAGAAGACGCCGAACGAGATCGCCCTCAACATCCTGCTCGCCGCGCTGACCATCATCTTCCTGCTGGCCGTCGCCACGCTGCAGCCGCTGGCGATCTTCTCCAAGTCCGTCAACCCGGGCGTCGGCGACAGCCTGGCGCTGGCCGCCCACGGCGTCACCGGGATCGTGCTGGTGTCGCTGCTGGTCTGCCTGATCCCCACCACGATCGGCGCGCTGCTGTCGGCGATCGGCATCGCGGGCATGGACCGGCTCGTCCAGCGCAACGTCCTCGCCATGTCCGGACGCGCCGTCGAGGCGGCGGGCGACGTGAACACGCTGCTGCTGGACAAGACCGGCACGATCACCCTGGGGAACCGGCAGGCCGCCGAGTTCCTGCCGCTGCGCGACGTCGACGCCGACGAGCTGGCCGACGCCGCCCAGCTGTCCAGCCTGGCCGACGAGACCCCGGAGGGGCGCTCGGTGGTGGTGCTGGCCAAGCAGCGTCACGGCCTGCGGGAACGCACGCCCGGCGAGCTGTCCCACGCCACCTGGGTGCCCTTCTCCGCCCAGACGCGGATGAGCGGCGTCGACCTGCACGAGTCCGGCAACGGCACGCCCGACCGGATGCTGCGCAAGGGCGCCGCCGCCGCGGTCGGCGAGTGGGTCCGCGAGCAGGGCGGCGACGTCCCGGCCGACCTGCACCAGATCGTGGACGGCATCTCCGCGTCCGGCGGCACCCCGCTGGTCGTCGGGGAGGTCGTGGACCGCGACGCGCGCGTCCTGGGCGTCATCCACCTCAAGGACGTGGTGAAGGCCGGGATGCGCGAGCGGTTCGACGAGATGCGCCGGATGGGCATTCGCACCGTCATGATCACCGGCGACAACCCGCTGACGGCCAAGGCCATCGCCGACGAGGCCGGCGTGGACGACTTCCTCGCCGAGGCCAAGCCCGAGGACAAGCTCTCGCTCATCAAGCGCGAGCAGGAGGGCGGGCGGCTGGTCGCGATGACCGGCGACGGCACCAACGACGCGCCCGCGCTCGCGCAGGCCGACGTCGGGGTGGCGATGAACACCGGCACCTCGGCCGCCAAGGAGGCCGGGAACATGGTCGACCTGGACTCCGACCCGACCAAGCTCATCGAGATCGTGGAGATCGGCAAGCAGTTGCTCATCACCCGCGGCGCCCTCACCACCTTCTCCATCGCCAACGACATCGCCAAGTACTTCGCGATCATCCCGGCGCTGTTCGTCGGGCTGTTCCCCGGCCTGGACGCGCTCAACGTCATGCGGCTGCACAGCCCGCAGTCGGCGATCCTGTCCGCCGTCGTGTTCAACGCGCTGGTGATCATCGCGCTGATCCCGCTGGCGCTGCGCGGCGTCCGGTACCGGCCCAGCAGCGCGTCCCAGCTGCTGTCGCGGAACCTGTACGTCTACGGGCTCGGCGGCATCGTCGCGCCGTTCGTCGGCATCAAGATCATCGACCTTCTCATCCGATTCCTTCCGGGGATGTCCTGACATGCGTTATCCCACCTGGATCCGGCAGCACCTGGCCGCCCTGCGCGCCCTGCTCGTGCTGACCGTCCTGCTCGGCGTCGCCTACCCGCTGGCCGTGTTCGCGGTCGCCCAGGTCCCCGGCCTGAAGCACCACGCCGACGGCTCCTACGTCTCCCTGCACGGCCGGACGGTCGGCAGCGCGCTCATCGGCCAGTCGTTCACCGGCTCCGGCGGCGAGCCGCTCAGGCAGTACTTCCAGAGCCGCCCGTCCAACGCCAGCGACGGCTACGACCCGACAGCCACGTCCGCGAGCAACCTCGGACCCGAGGACGTCGTCGACACGCTGCCCGACCCCAAGCTGATCGCGGCCGGCAAGGAGGACGAGAACGCCAAGCAGAGCCTGCTCACCCAGGTCTGCGCCCGCAGCAAGGCCGTCGGCGACCTCGAAGGCGTCAGCGGCGCGCGGCCGTTCTGCACGCCGGGCGGCGCCGGAGCCGTCCTGGCGGTGTTCGGCCACCGCGCCGCCGACGGCACCGTCCCGCACCCCACGCGGGTGGTCAGCCTCAACGAGGAGCAGGGCGTGGTGAAGGCACCGTTCATCGCCGCCTACAAGGGAGTGCCCGTCGAGCTGGCCAAGTACGGCGAGGACTACGCCAAGGGCCTGGTCGTGCCGGTCAAGGGCGGCGCGCCCGCCAAGCCCGCCGTCCCCGCCGACGCGGTCACCGCGAGCGGCAGCGGCCTCGACCCGCACATCTCGCCCGCCTACGCGTCGCTGCAGGTGAACCGCGTCGCCACGGCGCGCGGCGTCACCCCCGCCCAGGTGAGGCGACTGGTCGAGGACAACACCGACGGCCGCGACCTCGGCTTCATGGGCGAGCGGCGCGTCAACGTCCTCAAGCTCAACATCGCCCTCGACCGGTCCTACCCGATCCGGGGCTGATCCCGCTCAAGCCCGGTGCCGTGGCGGGTCCCCGGACATCCGATCCGGGGTCCGCCACCACGGGCGTCCACGATGGAGGTGTGCATGGGGCGCGGCAGGTTGCGCGTCTATCTCGGCGCGGCGCCCGGCGTCGGCAAGACCTACGCCATGCTCGCCGAAGGCGCCCGCCGCCGGGAACGGGGCACCGACGTGGTGGTCGGCTTCGTGGAGACCCACGGCCGGCCGCGCACCGCCGCGCTCCTGGAAGGCATGGAGATCGTCCCGCGCAGGACGCTCGACTACCGCGGCACGAGCTTCACCGAGCTGGACACCGGCGCCGTCACCGCGCGGAGGCCGCAGGTCGCGCTGATCGACGAGCTGGCGCACACCAACGTGCCCGGCTCGCGCAACGCCAAGCGGTGGCAGGACATCGAGGAGATCCTGGAAGCCGGCATCGACGTGGTCACCACCGTCAACGTCCAGCACCTGGAGTCGGTGAACGACGTCGTCGAGCAGATCACCGGGGTTCCGCAGCGCGAGACCGTCCCCGACGAGGTGGTCCGCCGCGCCGACCAGGTCGAGCTGGTCGACATGGCGCCGGAGGCGCTGCGCCGCCGGATGGCGCACGGGAACATCTACGCCCCCGAGAAGATCGACGCCGCCCTCGGCAACTACTTCCGCGTCGGCAACCTCACCGCGCTGCGCGAGCTGGCGCTCCTCTGGCTG
Source organism: Actinomadura sp. RB99 (assembly GCF_014706005.1). Taxonomy (NCBI): domain Bacteria; kingdom Bacillati; phylum Actinomycetota; class Actinomycetes; order Streptosporangiales; family Thermomonosporaceae; genus Actinomadura; species Actinomadura sp. RB99. Next base: position 261,432 of record NZ_JABMCA010000002.1, read on the forward strand.
GCCGACAAGGTCGACGACCAGCTCGACCGGTACCGCGCCGACCACGGCATCGCCCGCACCTGGGAGGCCCGCGAACGCGTCGTCGTCGCCCTCACCGGCGGCCCCGAGGGCGACACCCTCATCCGCCGCGCCGCCCGCATCGCCGACCGCACCAAGGGCGCCGACCTGCTGGCGGTCCACGTCGCCCGCAACGACGGGCTCACCGACGTCAGCCCCGCGAACCTGACCCGGCAGCGGGCCCTGGTCGAGAGCCTGGGCGGCAGCTACCACCAGGTCGTCGGATCGAACGTGCCGGACGCGCTGCTGGACTTCGCGCGCGGCGTCAACGCCACCCAGCTCGTCCTCGGCGCGTCCCGGCGCGGACGGGTCGCCCAGCTGTTCTCGCGCGGCGTCGGCGTCACGACCACGGCGCAGTCCGGGACCATCGACGTGCACCTGGTGACCCACGAGGAGACCAACCAGGGCCGCCGGTGGAGGGCGCGCAGATCGGCGGGACTCCCGGCCGCGCGCCGCAACGCGGGGTTCGCGCTGGCCGCGGCCGGGCTGCCGCTGCTGACCGTCCTGCTCGTCCACCTGCGCGAACAGCTGTCCCTGGCCAGCGACATCCTGCTGTTCCAGGCGGCGGTCGTCGGCGTCGCGCTGCTGGGCGGGCTGTATCCGGCGCTGTTCGCGGCGATCGGCGGCTCCCTCCTGCTCAACTACTACTTCACCCCGCCCACCGGAACGTTCACCGTCGCCCAGCCCGAGGCGGTGCTCCAGCTCGTGATCTACGTGGTGGTGGGCGTGACGGTCAGCACGATCGTCGACATCACCGTGCGCCGCAGCCGGGAGGCGGCGCGGGCCCGCGCCGACGCCGAGGTGCTGTCCACCCTCGCCGGGGACATCCTGCGCGGCGAGCACGCGCCGATCGCGGGGCCCGGCGGCTACAGCGCGCTGGCGAACATCCTCGAACGGCTCCGCGAGACCTACGCGCTCACCACCGTCACGCTGCTGGAACGCGACCCGGACGCGCCGGTGACGCCCGACACCCTGCGCGACCCGGACCGCTGGGGGATCGTCGCCACCGCCGGCGGCGAACCCTGCACCAGCCCGGACGCCGGCGAGTCCGACATCCTGGTCGAGGACGGCACGCTCTCCCTCGTCCTGCGGGGCCGGACGCTGCCCGCCTCGGACCGCCGCGTTCTCGAGGCGTTCGCCGCCCAGGCCGCCGTCGCGCTGCGGCACCAGCGCCTCGCCGAGACGGCCCGCCAGATCCGCCCGCTGGAAGCCGCCGACAAGATGCGCACCGCGCTGCTCAACGCCGTCAGCCACGACCTGCGCACCCCGCTCGCCTCCGCCAAGGCCGCCGTCGAGAGCCTGCACAGCCCCGACGTCCCGTGGAGCGCCGAGGACCAGGACGAGCTGGTCGCCACCGCCGCCGAATCCCTGGCCAGGCTCGACCACCTGGTGGCCAACCTCCTCGACATGAGCCGCCTCCAGGCCGGGTCGCTCGGCATCTCCCCGAGCCGGGTCGCGGCCGAGGACGTCGTCGCCCGCGCGATCGGCGACACCGACCGGGACGCCGTCGAGATCCACATCCCCGACGGCCTGCCCGAGATGGTCGCCGATCCGGCGCTCCTGGAGCGCGTCCTGGCGAACCTCATCGCCAACGCCGTGCGCTTCAACCCGCACGGCGAGCCCGTCGTGATCACCGCCAGCGCCCACGGCGACCGGCTCGAACTGCGCGTCATCGACCGCGGCCCCGGCATCCCGCCCGCCGACCGCGACCGGGTCTTCCAGCCCTTCCAGCGCCTCGGCGACCGCGACAACGAGACCGGGGTCGGCCTCGGCCTGGCCCTCGCCCGCGGCCTCGCCGAAGCCATGGACGGGGACATCACCCCGGAGGAGACCCCGGGCGGCGGCCTCACCATGATCCTCACCATGCCGGTCCGCCGCCCGCATCCCCCGTCCGAGGCGCCCTCCGGAGCCACTGCCGGCCCGACGGCCGACCCGGAGGAGAGGGCCACGGAGGCCGACCTCGCCGACCCCAGGATCATCGACCGGGTCGCCGCCTGGCGCGACCGCATCGGCCAAGGCAACGATCGCGCGGGGCCCTCCCAATGATCGTGACGGCTTCGCTCCCGGCCGCCGTTTACGTGGCGATGCGCTCACGTCGTTCCGATCACCTTTTGACGGTCTCCGCGACAACGTCGACGTCACCGCCCATGGCCTCGGAGACGATGAAGCGAACAACTGGAACGTCGCCGACCGCGCCCACGCAGTCTGAACGGCATGCCTTCCATGGCCTGACGGACGCCGCTTCTGATCGGTCGCGCCTGACCGCACCTCCTCCGCAAGCGGCGGCGTCCTTGGGAGTGGCCGGAGGCATGCCGTCAGGGAGGCGTCAAGATTCCCGGCGGGGGCGTCAACAAGACGTAGTGATCCCGAACAAGGCCGCGACCCGGCCCTAGCGTGGGTTTTGCGGGTGCGGGCCTCGCAAGGCGCATTCGCGAAAAGCGATGTGGCGGCAGAATGCCGCAAATTGGGGGCATGCGATGGATCGCTTGGAATCGGCTGTCTGGCCGGTGGTCGGCGGCGAGGCGTCGCCCGGAGGATCGCGAAGTCCGCCGTCGTCCGCGCATCCGCCGAACGACCCGACGACGCGCAGAGCCGTTTCCCCGTCCAGGACCTGTCGGTTCCAGCCGCTGGACGCGCCGCTGCCGCCCAGCGACCGTCCCGCGGACGAGAACGGCGAGCACCATCGGCCCGAGCGAAAGACGCGGGGCGTCCCGCCTCAACGCGACCGGCGCGCCGATCGCACCGGTGACCGGCAGATCCACCAAGACGCTCATCAGAGGTGACCCGTGCTCTTCCCCATCGAGATCGTGAGCCGCCAGGACGAACGGCCATGACGCGCGTCCTCGTGGTCGACGACTCACCGCAGATCCTCGCGACCCTCCGGCTCAACCTCCGCGCCCGCAGCTACCAGGTGCAGGTCGCTCCGGACGGCAAGGGCGCCCTCACCGGCGCCGCGGAATGGCAGCCGGACCTGGTGATCCTCGACCTCGGGCTCCCCGACATGGACGGGGTCGACGTGATCCGCGGGCTGCGGGGCTGGTCGGCGGTGCCGATCATCGTGCTGTCCGGACGGGCCGAAAGCGGCGACAAGGTCGACGCCCTGGACGCCGGCGCCGACGACTACGTCACGAAGCCCTTCGGCGTGGACGAGCTGCTGGCCCGGATCCGCGCGATCACCCGCCGGGTGCCCGCCGACGACCTGCCCACCGTTGACGTCGGCCGCCACTCGGTCGACCTGAAGGGAAAGATCGTCCACGGTCCGGGCGGGGTGCGCGTCCATCTCACCCCCACCGAATGGGGACTGCTGGAGATCCTGGTGCGCAACCCCGGCAAGCTCATCTCGCAGCGGCGGCTCCTCACCGAGGTCTGGAGCCCGAACCACCTCAGCGAGACCAACTACCTGCGCGTCTACCTGGCCTCGCTCCGCCGCAAGCTGGAGGACGACCCGTCCCGCCCGCGGCACTTCATCACCGAGCCCGGAATGGGCTACCGGTTCGAGCCCTGACCCGGTCCGCCTCGACCGTCCCAGGGAGTCCGAACGGGGCGAGCCGGTGAAGGAGACGGCCGACGCCGGCTGAGCGTCGTCGGCGACCTCGCCGCCCTGTCGCTCAACGCGATGGCGTCGTCGCGTACGGCCCCGAGGCGCTCGTCCTCGTCCCTCGCGCGCCGGGGGAGCGGGTATGGCAGGCATCGCTCACAACGCCCTCCTCGCGTTGCCCCGCACCGCGATCTCGGCATGCTTCACCGCACTTGAGCTGAATGTCTGCTTCTGAGGCGGCCCTCCGCGGATGATCCAGTGTTCCGAGGTCAGTGAGATGACACACCTGGCCCGGCTTGCTTAACTATGGACGATCTTGTCGTTACTGTCGTACCCCAGGGTCGGCGAGGCGGTCACCGGAGGTAACGATGCGGTCCGGACGGTGGATGCTCCTCACCTGGCTGGTCATCGGAGCACTCGCTGCGGGACAGCGCCACTACTACGCCCACTTCAACGGCAGCTGCGGCCAGTTCGCCACCATCGGAATCACCCTGGTCTCCGGTCCGCTCAACTACATCGGTCTCAACCCCACCGCTTCCTGCAAGGTTCCGCAGCCGAGCAAGTGACCGTAGGGCTGCATCACCGCGTCCTCGTGAGCCTTTCGAGCGACACTGGTGCGGGGGGAACCCGAGCGGGGGCGTGCGTCAACCACCTGGCCGATGCCGGCGTCGATCTGGACCAGCGGGCACCTGCTTCACGCCCTCCGCGAGTTCGAGACCGTCTACAACGAGCATCGGCATCTCCAACACGCGCCCGGTGAAGCCGCCACCCAGGTATTCGGTGGGGACAACGCTTTTTCGCCCTCTGTTTGAGCCGGTTCCGGACTATGCGGCAACCGTTGTGTTGGAAGAGACGTCCACTTCGCGGGTGATTGTGGTGCCTGGTCGAGGAGGACTGATGGACACGGTGGTGCTGCGCCGGCGCGGGGTCGTCTCGCTCTTGGACCGGCCCCTGCAAGCCGCAGGGTACGCACTCGGCTTCGCCGGAATGGTCGCCGTCGGATACGTGACCAGCGGGTGGCCGGCGGCGCTGCTCATGGTGGGCTGGACGATCGTCGCCGTGGGGTTCTTGACGGTCTTCCCGCGCCGGGTGCTGACCGCCGATCGCCACGGCATCTCGGCAGGGATCGGTCGCGACCAGCGGGACTTTCGCTGGGACGGGATCGCGCAACTGGTCGTCTCCGCCGGCCGCGGCGATCAGGTCTCCGTCGGTGTCCAGGCCAGGGTGAGCGCTCTGCCCCCACGCCCATTGGACCGCGTGAAAGAACTGCAACGCCGCTTATTCGGCGACGCCCGGCTGGGTGCTGTCCGCCGCGACAAGCCCTTCGCTCTCGCCTTCGAGTCGCGCTGCATGGCCTCGTCCGCCCGCGAACTGGCCGAACAGCTCCAGAGTCTGGCACCGGTGCCTGTTGCCGGTCCCGGCACCGAACCTCATGCGCCCGAACCGTATGCCGTCCGAGCCCGGTCCCGGTCGGCCCTGCTCTTCGCCGCCTTCCTCGTCGCCTGGAATGGCGGTCTCGGAACGGTGTGGGCGATCGGCCTGTCCCGTGAATACCCGCACGCGCTCTTTCCGCTGATCATCGTCGGCGTCGGCATCGCGCTGATCGTGGTCGACTTCCTGATCCCCCGGGAGACGCTGACGGCGGACGGGGCCGGGCTGCGGTTCGACGGGGAGTTCCTCGCCTGGAACCAGATCGAGGCGATCGAGGTGGGGCCGAGCGGGAACGGTACCGAACTCGGTATCCGGACGACCGGCTCCGCCGCGACGGTCGAGCCGCACGTGCGGCGCCGGCTCCCCGGCGTTCGCGTCGACCCGGCCCGCCTCACCACTGCGGCACCTGCTCATGTGTCCATCGACCTCACCGCTGATCAGACCTGACCTCGGTTTCCAACCGGCCCGGATCGAGGCTCAACGGTACGCTCGTCGTGTGGGCGAACTGATCGGCTGCGCCAGAAACTCGACCGCCGCTGCTCCCGAGCCCCTTGCCCCTCAGCGTGGCGGCGCTCAGGTGCCTGCGATCACCGGTGACTACGCCTTCGCCCACCTGATGGGGATCTTGTTCGTTGGCCGCGCCGTCGGCACCACTGCGGCGGGAGCGTCTTCATGACGGCGGAGGCGCATTTGATGCGGGCCGGGCGGGCGATGGCGATCGCCACCATGGTGTCGCGGGTCACCGGGTTCGTCCGCACGATGGTCCTGGTCGCTGCTCTGGGGTTGGGGACGAGGCTGCTGGATGCCTACACCGCGGCCAACGTCACCCCGAACACGATCTATGAGCTGGTGATGGGCGGGGCGGTGGCCAGCGTGGTCGTGCCGCTGCTGGTCCGCACCGCCGCGGACGACAGCGTCGACGCCGACCTGTTCGCGCAGCGGCTGCTGTCCCTGGTGGTCTACGGCCTGGGTCTGGTGGTCATCGTGACCGTCATCGCCGCCCCGCTCATCGTGCAGGTGTACGTCCCCGGGTTCACCCCGCCCGAGCGGCATCTGGCGATCGTGTTCACCCGGTTCTTCATGCCCCAGATCCTCTTCTACGGGGTGAGCGCCACCCTGGCCGCGGTATTGAACGCACGCTCGCGCTTCGTCGCACCGATGTGGGCCCCCGTCGCCAACAACCTCATCGTCACCGCGACCGCCCTGGCCTTCCTGATGATCGGCGGCACCGGGCATCTGGAAAAGCTCACCACGGGTCAGATGCTGCTGCTGTCGATCGGCACCAGCGGCGGCGTCGCCGCGCAAATGGCGGTGCTGGCCGTGACCAGCCGACGGAGCGGGTTCCGGCTCCGCCTGCACGCTGACCCGCGCGGCATCGCCGTCCGGGCGATCGCCGTCATGGCGGGTTGGACCGTCGCGTCGGTGGCGGCCGCCCAGGTGGTGTTCATCGTCAGCACGCGCCTGGCCTCCCAGGCCGGACAAGGAGCCGTCGCCATCTACTCGAACGCCTACACCCTGTTCCAGCTGCCGTACGCCGTCATCGCGGTCACCGTCATCACCGGCGTTCTGCCGCGGATGAGCCGGGCGGCCGCCGACCGCGACCTCGCCCGGATCACCGCCGACCTGTCCCGGAGCCTTCGCCTGACCAGCGTGGCCATGGCCCCCGTCGCCGCTGCACTGATCGTGCTCGGTCCGCTGCTGACCGGTGTGCTGTTCGACCACGGCAACGCCGCACCGGCCGCGGCCCACCTCACCGGATCGGTCTTGGCCGCCTACGGCCTGGCCCTGGTCCCGTTCGCCGGTTACCAGATCATGCTGCGCGTCTTCTACGCCCTCGGGGACACCCGCACCCCCGCCCTCGTCAGCACTGTCGTGTCCGCCGCCACCATCGCGGCCAGCTTCACCGCCGCCCACGTCTTCCACGGTGCGAACCTGGTGATCGCCCTGGCCGGCTGCACGGGCCTCGCATACGCCCTCGGCCTGGCCGTCACCGCACAGCTGCTCCGCCGCCGACTCGGCCGCGTCGACGGGCACCGGCTCCTGAAAACCCACACTCGGACACTGACCGCCGCCGCCGTTGGCGCTGCCGGTGCAGCCCTCATCACCCAGACGCTCAGCCCAGCCTTGGGGACAGGAACGACCGGCGCACTCACCATCATCAGCGCGGCTGCAGCAGTCGGAGCCGGGCTCTACGCCCTCACCGCGCACCTGCTGAGAATCGGCGAGCTCAAAGAACTCACATCGATGATTCGCTCCGCATGACCCTCTGACGAACAGCCCGCGCAAACGAATTCGGACATCTGTAACCGCGACGAACTTCGGCCGCCGCGCCCGCGCCCTCGGGCGGCAGCGCCGGAGCCGCTCCCATTCGCGCCGACCATCACGTCTGCGCGGATGACCGACCGCAGGTTGTTGCGCCGGACCTGGGGGCATCCTCCTCGTCGACGACTCGCCTGACCTGTGCCGACGGTGTTTTCAGCAGGCGCGGTGCTGGCGTGGTCGGGGTCGTGGTTGTGGCTGTCCCTCTTTGTGAGCTACTCGTGAATGTCCACCATGCGGGGATGATTCCCGGCCAGCCTGATCCAGCTTCGCGACCCGGCGCCGACGAGGGCTTCACCACCGTCGGAGGCCGCCTCTGAAAGTCCGGTCGAACCACGAGAGCATCCGGAACATCGGTGACGCCGTCATCAGGGATCGCGCGCGACGTCGGGCGCCGCTAACTAACGTCCGAATAGGTCGGCCTTGTCGGGGCGTGCGGCGCTGCGGGCGGCGGCGGTTTCAGGATGATCGCAGGCAGAAGGGGTGTCCGGCAGGGCTGGCGTAGACCCGGCTGCCCGTGCGGGTTTCCGGGGTGACGTCGTCAGTGGGCCGCAGGCGGGTGGCGCCGGCCCCGGTGGCCGTGCGGTCGGCGGCCGCGAGGTCATCGACGCCGAAATCGAGGTGCATCTGCTGGGAGGGGCCGTCCGGCCAGTTCGGGGCCATGCGTCCGGGGGCCGACTGGACGATGAGAACCGGGAGGCCGGGCGCCTGGATGAAGTGATGGGTGGGCGTCCGGGTGATCGATCCGCCGAGCAGCCGGTGCCAGAAGGCGCTCTCCGCCGCGACATCGGCGGCGTCGATGATCAAGGAACTCAGAGTCATGGGCATGGGGGTCCTGTTCTTCGTGCCGGTCGGTGCTCAGACGGTCGGGATGATGCCGCCGTCGACGCGGAACTGCGCTCCGGTGAGCCATTTCGCGCGGCCTGAGGCGAGGAAGGCGATCATCTCGGCGACGTCCTCGGGGTCTCCTGGGCGGCCCATGGGGACCTTGAGGTGATCCACGATCTGCCGCGTGACCTCCTCTGAGGTGAGGCCCTGCTGGTCGGCCATGTGCTGGAGATGGGCGGTGGCACCGTCGGTGACGACGAAGCCGGGAAGGACGCACACCACGCGCACCCCGTGCTCGCCGACCTCGGTCGCCAGTTCGCGGCTGTAGGTGTTGAGCGCCGCCTTGGCGGCGGCGTAGGACGCCTCCGTGCGCTGCGGCAACTGGCTGGCGATCGATGAGACGTGCACGACGACACCGGAGCGCCGCTCGACCATCCCCGGAACCAAAGCCCGGTCGAGGCGCACGGCGCTGAGGAGGTTCATCTCCAGGTCCGCCCGCCAGGACTCGTCCGACCGGCTCAGGGTCGGCGCCGGGTCGCTGGCCGCGCCCGCGTTGTTCACGAGGACGTCCACTCCGCCCACGCGGTCGATGACCCGGCGCCCGAGTTCCGCTACGCCCTCCTGTGTCGAGAGGTCCGCTGGAATGAACATGGCGGGGGTGTCCTCCTCAGGCCTGCTGCGGGAGGCCGTCAGCACGGTCGCGCCCGCGGCGGCGAAGCGGCGGACGGTCGCCTCGCCCAGGCCGCGGCTGCCGCCGGTGACCAGCACCCGCAGACCGTCCAACCGCTCGTCCGTGATCGGCATGCGCTTCTCCTCCGTAAGATGAACCCGACTCCGGAAACCATATACATAACCGGAACCGGACTCACCTTATGGAGGTCTGTTGCCGTCATCACGTCCGCTGCGCGCCGACGCGCGACGCAACCGCGAGGCGCTCCTGTCCGCGGCCCGCGAGGCGTTCCTCGGTGGCGACACCGAGGCGCACGTGGAGGACATCGCCCGCAGCGCCGGCGTCGCCGTCGGAACGCTCTACCGCCACTTCGAGACCCGCGAGGCCCTCATCGAGGAGGTCTACCGCGCGGAGGTCGACGACCTGTGCTCCGCGCCTTCCGACCTGCTGGACCAGTACGCCCCGGACGAGGCCCTGAGGCGCTTCCTGCTGTTGCTCGTGGACCACGCGGCCGTGGGCAAAGGAATGTCCGTCGCTCTGGAGAGCATCATGGCGACGGACTCGCCGGTCTTCGATGACGCGCGCACCCGGATGGCGGACGCCCTCACTCAACTGCTCGACGCGGGCAGCGCGGCCGGTACCGTTCGCAACGACGTCTCCGGCTCGACGCTGCTGCGCGCTTTGGGCGGCATCTGCGGAATGCGCGCCACGAAGGGCTGGCTGGAGGAGGCCCGGCAGATCACCGCCCTCCTCTTCGACGGCCTGCGCCACCCCGCTCCACAGGCGACCTGAACCGGATGGCGTGGCGGCGCGGCCTCTGCGCAGGCCATGACCGCTTCTCCGGACTGCATCAGGCCACTGATCGCTAATGGCCTGATCGTGTTCGTGGTGACCATCGGCTGCACTTGGCGACAGCCACCGCCGAACTTCGGTGTGTCCTGGAGACGGTGCATCGCCAGTTCACCGAGTGGAACCAGACGCGGCTATGGGGCTGCGGTCATCGCGCCCGTAACTCGGACTGGAGCCCCTGGTGCGCGGCATCCCGCCGGGCCACTCCCGGCGCGGGGCACGGCGACGGCTTCCCGCGAACCTGTCCACCGCGCCGCAACCCAAGCCGTCTTCGCCCACTCCACCCGAGCTGGTCGTTATCGAGTGTTGAGCACTATTCGAGGGGATTTGTCCGACGAGGGGTGCTGTGCTGACCGGGGCGGTCTTGCCGCCAGGCGTCACATCCGGAACGCCCAGCTTCCGGGGGCATCCCTGTGTGCTCGGGATCTGGCATTCTCCTCGACCGATTCCGAAACCGACCGAACTTTTGTGCCCGTCCGTTGATCCTACTAAGAGGCGGACGGCCAGGGGGGCCACCGCCAAAGGACAAGGGGGATCACGATGAAGCGTTTGGTGACGGTGGCGGCCACAGCGAGCGCGGTTCTCGTCGGCGGCGCCGTGCTGTCCGCCGCGCACGCCGAGACTGTCACACCGGCCAACGGGGGACCCGCTTACGTGAAGGGCAGGGTCACCGCCTCGCCGCACCTGGCGATCCGGAGCAAGCCCACCACCAAGTCGCTCCGCGAGGGCTACTACAACAAGGGCGACATCCTCGCGCTCAAGTGCTACGTCAAGGGACAAGGCGTCTTCGGTAACAGCACCTGGTACCGGCTGGACCCGACCCACAATGCCAACTGGGACGGGGTCGGCTACGTGTCCGCCTACTACATCAAGCTCCTCGGCGCCAAGCCGCACCACTGCTGACGCCACACGCAGATCTCGGCGGCCACGCCGAACCCATCACAATGAGTCGAAACGGTGGAGGCTCGCTGAAACCGGCCCGGATGGGCCGTATGTCCGGCGGGCCTTCACCGCCGCTTCCTTTGCGTTCCTGCAGTGGGAAGCGCGACTTCTCTTGACGAATGTGACGCAAGGGTCCTTCTTGCCCATGTGTCTGGGAGCGTTTGCTCCCCAGTGGCTCCCGAACCACCTGCAAGAGCAAGAAGCGGGGCTCCTGGATACCCTTCGAAGCCTCCTGGCCTGCGTAAACGCTGTCGCGACGGCGGGACCCACGCCCGCGTGCCCTAAAAGAAGACCACATCCTCGAAGAGGAGCTCGGCACCGACGGGCTCCTGTTCGTCCACTGGCCGGACGCGGCGAACGAGGAGCGACCCGCCTCGCTCGACTCCGAGCTCGGCCGGGCCGAAGAGAAGGCCAAAGGGGGCCGATACCGGGTATGGGATGCTGAGCGCCTATAACGGCGCCAATTGTCGCTGCGACCACCGCAGGCGAGCCTCTGCCGAATACCGCGCCCGCCGCACGGCCGACGGCAAGGACATCGCCGCGAACCTCGCCGACACTAAACCGACGGTCACGTCCCCGCCAACTGGTTCCGCAATCGGATCTGGAAGTCTGTCCTCAAGGAGGCCGACCTTAACCCGATGCTCCGCATTCACGACCTCCGGCACACTCACGCGTCCTGGCTCCTGTCTGGAGGCGCCGACTTCACGGCCGTCAAGAACCGCATTGGCAATGGCTCGGGCTCCACTACCGAGCGCTACCTAAAGCGGTGCTTTCAGTGGGCTACGAGCTGACGTGTTCGACTGAGGTCCCATTCTCGTGTTGTCCGATGCCGCCGCGTGTCGATCCGTTACCGAACCGTTGAGCTGGCGTTGATTCAAAGTCCGGTCAGCGCGCCAACCCACTATTGGGTCGGTGTGCGCGATTTTGTGCGCCGCGTCGGCGGCGTCGGAGTCCCGTCCTCGTGCTGTTGTCGGCAAGCATGCCATCGCAGAAGCGGATCGTGCGCGGCTCGCCATCAATGGCGGCTTTCGGGGAGCGGTCCCGAGTCAGTTGGTCGCTCGGAAAGCGGCGGCGGTTACTGCCACCAGGGCAGGGCGCGTTGCTGGGCGAGGTGGTCTGCGGCGGTGGTGAGTTCGCCGAGGTGGGGTCTGATGTGCTGTATGTGTTGCTCCACCCACAGGGTGCAGGCCACGACGGGGTCGGACGCGGTCGCGGCGATCGCCGTCAATTCGGGTGGATCGAGTTCCCTTGGCGGCGGTTGGTCGCGGTCGGTCAGGCTGGCGGCGAGTTGGTCGTACCAGTCGTTCAGGCGTGCGGCTTGGTCGCGGAGGGCGCGGCTGACCGGATCGGGTTCGGCGTCCGGGCTCGGTAGTCCGTTCAGCGATCGGGCAGTGAGACGGAGCCGGGTGGTGCCCGCGACGAGCCGCCATAGCTCTTCGCGTGGCATCCGCTTGGTGCCCTGCTCGGCGAGATAGCCCCGCAGCGCGTCGTCGAGCCGGATCTTTGCGGCGACGGCCTGGGTGGCCTGGGGCGGGCGGGGTCTCATGCCGAGCGCCCAGTCGATCGCCTGCCTGAGATAGGCGGCGCTCTGCCGGAAGGCGTCGGCGAGATCGGCGCGGACCACCTGGCCGGCGCCGCGCGGCCAGAAGACCAGCCCGACGACGAGGCTGACCGCGCATCCGATGGCCACGTCCTCGATTCGCAGCACCCCGACCTGCCAGCCGACCGGGGCGAGCAGGTTGTACAGGACCGACACGACGATGGTGAAGGCGGCCTGGCCCACCGCGAACGGGGCGGTTCCGGGCGCGTATCCGGCGACGAGCACGGCGAGCGGCAACGCGGCCCACAGCGCGGCCGAGCCGGTGCCGATCGCCATGATCAGGGCGGCGCCGAGGGCGAACCCGACCACCGTTCCCAGCAGGGCCCGCCAGGCGGTGGCCCCGGTCGAGGCCGCGCTGGTGCGCAGCACCGACAGGGTGCCGAGGACGACCCAGAAGCCGTGCTGGACACCGCTGACGTCGGCGACGGCGATCGCCGCGGCGAGTCCGGCGGCGCCGCGGATGCTGTTGAGGAGCCAGACCGACCGCAGGCTGGCGTGGTGCAGGGCGACGCCGCTGATCGCGGCGAGCACGCCGAGCCGCCGCTCGGCCCCTGCGGCACGTTCGGGGATGCCGTACACGCGTTCCTGCCATTCGGCGATGGTCGCCGGATTGGCCCGTCGCACCGCGACGATCGTGTCGATGGCCGCTGCGCGGACGGCGAGGCCGAGCGTCCGCGCGTGGAACGAAAGGTCGACCGCGGTGGCGTACCCGGTGTCGATGCTCATGTGCCGCAGTGCCGTCACGCTCGCTTGGAGCGCCTTGTCGAGCCGGTCGAGATCGGGATTGGTGTCCGCACCGTCGAGCAGTCCCGCCACGTCCCGCAGGACGGCGCCCGTCGCGGAGAAGAGTTCACGCTCGACCTCTGGCATGTCACTGAAGTGGCCGTACTCGCTGAGGCTGTCGCACAGGAGGGCGGTGCTCCACTCGAGCATGCCGACGACGCCCGCGAGCGCTTGGTCGGCGTTCGTGAGGCTGGTCGGCCGATAGGGGGTGGACGTGAACTGGTCGATCAGCCGGTGTTTGGCCCGGATCGACGCTTCCCGGTGGTCTGGGACGGCCTCGGCGCGCAACCCGGCCCCGACGAGATCGCCGAGCGCCCGGGCGCACTTGGACGCGGCGTCCTGCAGCGCGTCCGCCGCTGGTCGCGGGGAGACGAGCAGGACCGCCAGCGTTCCGACCACTGAGGCCAGCCACCAGCCGGCGAGCCGGTCCGGCACCATCGCCAAGGTGCCGGAAGAGGCGGCGGGCAGGACGTACGCCAGCAGCGCGGCGGTGGCGCCGGCGGCCAGGTTGGGCGCGATCACCCCGGCGAACAGCACCCCGAACGCCACGGGCACGGTCACCAGCGCCGCCAACCAGGTCACCGAGTGCACAGCCGTGCCGATCGTCAGCAGCACGCTCCCCGCGACCGCCAAGTAGAGGTGCGCGATGACCTTGTCCAGCCGCCGCCCCCCGAACGAGGCCATCACCAGCGTCGCGAAACCGCCGAACGCCGCGAACGTGGCCATCTGCACGTTGCCGAAACCCTCAAAGGTCAAAGCGAACAACGCGGGAAGCACCACGGCGGCCCGTACCGCCCGCATCGCGGCGGGGACCGACCAGGTGAACAGCTGAACCCGCGCGAACTCGACCATCGACCAACCATAAGACCGGCCGACCTCGTCCTCCTAAGACCCGAAGGGGACGGCGGACCTAGTGACGTCCCTGCTCAGGGGGCATGAGTTCCCACCAACGCCCGCTGCAGGAGACGAGCATCCGCATCACCGCGCCCTACGGTGAGGTGAGGGTGGCCAACACGCGATCCGGTTCCCAGTGGGCGCGGAACGAGGTGATCAGGCCGTCGTCATCGACCGTGTAGACGGTCAGGCAGTCGATCGTCATGGTGGTCCCGCCGTCCAGCGTCGCGGTGATGGTGACGACATTGGCGCAGGCGGGACCGTTGGCGAACGAGTCGCTCACCCGGAAGCGGAACTTCCGCACCCGGGCGATGTTCTCGTCCCAGAACCGCTCGATCCCGTCCGGCCCCCGGTGCCCCTTGCCCTCGGGATCGAGCATCGAGGGGCCGACGGGGTCCTCGATGACGGCGTCCGGGCCGAACAGCGCGAGCCACTCCTGCTTGCGTCCTTCCGCGGCCGCGCTCATCGCCGCGCGTACCGCCCGGCGCGCGGGGTGGTCGGCGTCCGGTGCGTCCCAAGTGACTGCGGTCATGGCAGAAACTGTAACGTGTTCTCATTTCCGGTCAACGGTCTCCACCGACCCGTCAGGCGGCTGCCGGGCCACGCCGAGTCGTCCTTGGCGGCGTTGGACGTCCGAGAGTGTCTGGCCGCACCGGTAACCGCATCCCGCACGCTGGTACTTCGCCGGCGGTCATGGAGCGTCGGCCTCATCAGGGCATCGCAACGCACGCCCGTTGAAGCCGCCGTATCCATCGATTACCGACAACTGGCGGAGGGGCATCGTCTTCTTGGTGCGGGCTGGCCGGGGGGGTGAGCGCGGCTCTCTTCACCTTCGGCGGCGCTTCTGGCGGTGCTGCTTGGAGGGGGAGCGTTGTTGCTGTGGCTTCTTGCGGGTGGGCTGCTGTTGTTGGGGATTGCGGCCACGGGAGCTGTTGGGGGTGCGGCCGCGGACGATGCCGATCAGCTCCTCCATCAGGTCGGTCGTCTCGGCCGCGAGCCAGGCCAGGCCGATCTGGGACTGAGGAGCGTCGGTCACGGTCCGGTAGGTGAGGTCTTTGCGGTGATGGAGGCGGGCCAGGGACTGCGGGAGCAGCAGGACGCCGACACCCGACGCCACCAACTCGATTGCGCCGGCGGTGCTCTCAGGACGGGTGAAGGCGGGTTGCCCGGGACGGACGTCCCAGGTCAAGACGTCGTCGAGCGGCTCGAACACGTCCTCGTCGGCGAGGTCGGCGAGCTCCACCTCCTCCACTGCGGCCACCGCGTGATCCTTGGGCACCACGACCACGGTCGTCTCCAGGTACAGCGGGATCACATGGAGGGCCTCGCGGTCGACGGGCAGGCGTACGAACGCTGCGTCCACCTCACCGTTCCGCAGCAGGGGGACGACCTCGGTCGCCGGCATCTGCAGCAGGCGAAGCGGCACCTCCCGGACCCGCTCGGCCCACACCCCGGCCCACTTCCCGGGCGTCACCCCCGGCACATAGGCCAGCCGGAACTCACCATCGGTCACCCCGCCACCCTAGTCGCGTCCAGACGATGCCCTCCCGCTGGCTACGCTTGAGGGCATGGGCACGTCCAAAGCAAAGACCCCGCAGACCATGAAGCCCGCGACAGCGGCCAAGAAGCTGGGGATCCTGCTATCGGCAGCACCCGCCGAGTTCCAGGAAGGTCCTGTCTCCCGGGACGAATTGAACGCGCTCCAGGCCGACCCGCCCTCTTGGCTGGCGAATCTGCGTCGCGAGGGTCCCCACCCCCGCCAGGTCGTCGCCGCCAAGCTCCGCGTCTCCGTCTCAGGCCTGGCCCGCGCCGGCATCACGGGCCCTCTCACCACGGCCGAGATCGAGAACCTCAAGGCCGAAAGGCCCGAGTGGTTGGAACGCGAGCAAGCCGTGCAGGCCGAAGTCCGCAAGGAGGAACTCCGCCTCAAGGAGCAGCGCGCCAAGGCCTGACTCGCGCGATGTCCATCGCCGGCCGCGCTGCTCGCGATGGAGGCGGCGTTGGTCAGGTTCCCGGCTGTGGGGGCGGGGGCGCCCAGCGGTCCGCCAGGAGCCTGAAGCTGGGCACATCATCGAGTGATACCGAGTATTCGTAGGTCCGTTCATAGCCGATGCCGCTGATGCGCCATCCGCCGTCCGCGCAGCGCCGATACGTCTCCTCGTAGAAGGCGGATCCGCGGATCAGCACCCGGAACGCCTTGGCGATGACGGTGTCCTCCAGGCACCAGGTGCCCTCGGCGGTGTCGCCGTCGACCCGGATCTCGGGTTGGCCCGCGAAGTGCACCGTGGTGATCTCGGGGCCGAGGTTGGTGCGCATGTAGTCGACGATGGCATCGCGGCCTTCAAGGCGCAGCGGCCCGCCGACCGCGCGGGTCCCGTAGGCGCCTATGGCGTCCTCGGTGAGGGTGTCGGCGAACCCGTTCCAGTCCTTCAGGTCGAGGCAGCGCAGGTAGCGGTACTTCACCTGACGGATGTCCTCCAGGGCGTTCAGATCCATGCGACGTAGCCTGCTCGACACCGCCGCCATAAACAAGAACGCGTTCTAACTTTTGAGGCGCCCCTCCCGCTCGGCGCTCGGATGCCGGCGCTTCGTCTAGCATCCGGTGGCTCCCGTCATGGCGTCCTCGGCGGCGTGCCCGGGTTGTACTGTTCTCGCGTGCTCATGGGGCGGGATCGTGAGAGGGACCACCTTGCCGGGCTGCTCCGGGCCGCGCGTTCCGGGCGCAGCGGCACGGTGGTGATCCAGGGCGAGGCGGGGATCGGCAAGACCTCCCTGCTGGAGCAGCTCGCGGCCGACGCCGGGGACATGCGGCTCATCCGCGGTGCCGGCGTCGAGTCGGAGAGCGAGCTGGCCTTCGGCGGTCTGCACCTGATGCTGCACCCCTTCACCGACCGGTTCGACGCGCTGCCGGCGCAGCAGGCGGCGGCGCTGCGATCGGCGTTCGGACTCGGCTCCGGGCCCGCCGGCGACCGCTTCCTGATCGGCGCCGCCACCCTTACCCTGCTGTCCGAGCTGGCCGCCGACCGCCCGCTGCTCTGCCTGGTGGACGACGCGCAGTGGCTCGACAACGCCTCGCTGGACGCGCTGCTCTTCGCCGCCCGCCGGCTCGGCGCCGATCCGATCTCCATGGTCTTCACGGTGCGGGACGGCGTCCGTCCGTTCCCCGACCGCGGGCTCGACGTCGTCCGGCTGGCCGGCCTGGACCGGGCCGCCGCGCGCGACCTCGTGGCGGCGCACGCGCCGGAGCTGACCGTCCCGGTTCGGGAGCGGCTGCTGGACGAGGCGGCCGGCAACCCGCTCGCCCTCATCGAGCTGGCGCACGCCCTCAAGTCGCGGCCCGCCCGGCACGCCGGGCCGCTGCCGGTCGGCGGCAAGGTCCAGGAGAGCTTCCGGCGGCGGCTGGCCGAGCTGCCGGACGCCACCCGCCGGCTGCTCCTGGTGGTCGCCGCCGACGGCACCGCCGACCTGGGCGTCGTCCTGCGCGCCGGGGACGCGCTGGGGCTCGTCCCCGCCGACCTCGAACCCGCCGAGGAGGCCGGGCTCGTCGTCCTCGACGGGGAGGAGGTGCGGTTCCGGCATCCGCTCATCCGCGCCGTCACCTACCAGGAGGCCGCGCACCACCGGCGGACCGCCGTCCAT
Source organism: Actinomadura sp. RB99 (assembly GCF_014706005.1). Classification (NCBI taxonomy): domain Bacteria; kingdom Bacillati; phylum Actinomycetota; class Actinomycetes; order Streptosporangiales; family Thermomonosporaceae; genus Actinomadura; species Actinomadura sp. RB99. The sequence goes on from NZ_JABMCA010000002.1 coordinate 278,982, forward strand.
GACGCCTTGGCCCGGGTATTGACCGGCGACGAGCACGCCGACCGGCGCGCCTGGCACCGAGCGGCGGCCGCCACCGGCCCGGACGAGGAGGTCGCCGCCGAGCTGGAGCGGGTCGCGCACCGCGCCGGGCGGCGCGGCGGAACGGCCGCGGTCGCCGCCGCCTACGAGCGCGCCGCGCGGCTCAGCACCGAGCCGGAGGGCGAGGCCCGCCGGCTCGTGCACGCGGCGCGGGCCTCCTACGACGCGGGCCGCCCCGACCAGGCCACCCGGCTGGCCGCCGAGGCCGAGCACCTCACCGGGGACGACGGGGTCGTCGCCGAGGCGACGTTCATCCGCGCCCAGGTCGCCTACGAGCGCACCTCGCCCGCCGCCGACGCGGAGCTCGCGCTGCAGGGCGCGGCGCTGATCGTGGAAAGCGATCCCGACCAGGCGGTGTCCATGCTGACGGAGGCGGTCTGGTCCGCGCGGGACGCGGGCGCGCACGGTCTCGTGCGGCGGAGCGTCGAGCTGCTGACGAAGGTGAGGCCGCCCGCCGATTCGGCGAAGGCGCCGGTGGCGGGCGCCCTGATCGCCTACGGGCGGCGGCTGGTGGACGACGCGCCCGACGCCGTCCGGCCGATGCGGGCGCTGTTCGAGGCCGCCCGGGCGGGCGAGATCGAGGACGTCGTCGAACGCCTCATCGGCGGTTTCATGGGCCTGCTCGTAGCGGACGACCGGGCCGCGACGGAGCTGCTGGAGCGCATGGCCGCCGAGGCCAGGGCCGAGGGCGCGCTCGGCTGGCTGCCGTACATCTCCGAGGCGCTCGCGATCGGGCGGGTGCTGCTCGGCGACCTGCACGGCGCGGACGCGGCGACGGCCGAGGGCATGTCGCTGGCCGCCGACATCGGCATGGACATGCAGGTCACCGCGATGAAGTGCATCGCGGTCCGGTTGGAGTCGGACCCGGAGCGCAGCCGCGCCCTGGCGCCGGACGTCCTCGGCCATGCCGACGTGCACCCGACCAACGCGGCGCTGGCGTCCTGGGGCATCGGCCTGCTCGATCTCGCCGAAGGGCACGCCGGCGAGGCCCTGGAGCGGCTGGACGCGGTGTGCTCCGGCCCGGCCCGGTACGACGTGCTGATCCGCGCCGTCCCCGACCACGCGGAGGCCGCGGTGCGGGCCGGGCGCCGGGACCTGGCCCGCGCCCATCTGCCCGCGTTCGAGGCATGGGCCGCGGCCACGTCCTGCACGGCCCTGATCGCCCGGTGCCGCGCCCTCCTGGCCGAGGGCGACGAGGCGGACGGGCACTACCGCTCCGCACTCGGCCTGCACGGGGACCGGGCCTACGATGCCGCGCGGACCAGGCTGCTCTACGGCGAATGGCTGCGCCGCCGGCGCCGCCGCACCGAGGCGCGCACCGAGCTGACCGCCGCCCGGAACGCCTTCGCCCGGCTCGGCGCCCCCGCCTGGGCCGAACGGGCCCGCGCCGAGCTGGAGGTCCTCGGCGACCGCCCGGCGGCCAGCGCCGAGGACACCGACCCGCTGAAGCGGCTCACCCCGCAGGAACTGCAGGTCGTGCGGCTCGCCGCCGCCGGGCTCAGCAACCGGGAGATCGGCGCGCGGCTCTACCTGAGCCCCCGCACGGTCGGGCACCACCTCTACAAGGCGTATCCGAAGATCGGCGTCACCCGCCGCTTGGAACTGGCCCGCCTGGTATCGGACACATGACTTAGCCGCTCCTCCGCACCCGTACGGCACCCTCTGCGCGAGACCATGTTCCGAGCGCTCATCCGCCTTCTGACCTGCGCCGTTCAATTCCCGTCCGGTGACCGATGCGGGCCGTCCGGCCGCGCTCCTACGGTCGACGCCATCACCACCGAACACCTCGGACGGACGGAGAACGGCCATGCTTCTGGAGAACAAGACCGCGGTCATCTACGGCGGCGGCGGATCGATCGGCGGCGCCATGGCGCGCGGCTTCGCCGCCGAGGGCGCGCGTGTCTTCCTCGCCGGCCGCACCCCGGCGACGCTCGACGCGGTCGCCGACGACATCCGGGCCGCCGGCGGCCTTGCCGAGACGGCCCGCGTCGACGCCCTGGACGGCGACGCCGTCAACGGCTGGGTCGACTCCGTCGTGGAGACCGCCGGCAGCGTCGACATCTCGGTCAACGTCATCTCCCACGAGACGCTGTTCGGTCCCCTGATGGAGCTGCCGGCCGACGCCTTCGCCCGGTCCCTGGAGAAGATCGCCCGCACCCTCATGCTGACCACCCAGGCCGCCGCCCGCCACATGGTCAAGCAGGGCTCCGGCGTGATCCTGCACTTCGGCGGCTCCGACAGCGGGAACCGCTCGCCCGGTCTCGGCAACGTCCAGGTCGGCTGCGAGATGGTCGAGGCGATGCGGCGGCAGTGGGCGTGCGAGCTCGGGCCGCACTCGGTCCGCGTCCTGTCGATGAAGACCGGGGGCGTCGCCGAGTCCATGCCGGACGGCCCGGAGATGGCCCCGGTGAAGCAGCAGATGGTCGACGCCACCCTCCTCAAGCGCGCCACCACCCTCGCGGACGTGAGCCGCATCGCCGCGTTCCTGGTGTCCGACCACGCCGCCACGATGACGTCGACGCAGGTGAACATCTCCGCCGGCGCCCTGGTCGACTGATCGGATTCCCGCCCCTGCGCCCCCGCCTCACAGGTTGTTGTGGGTGTCGTGCCTCGGGCGGGCGGGGGTGGCAGGGGCGTTCGCGGTCGGCTTGCCGGACGGCTGGTGCCGCGTGCGGCGGGAGAGCGGGATGTAGAGAAGCATCAGTGCTCCTGCGGCGAGGAGGGACAGGCCGGACGGAAGGAGGAAGCCGAAGCGAAGGCCGACGGAGGCGCGGACGTCGATGCCGGGGGAGCCGTCCAGGCGCATCACTGCGACGGACCACGTTCCGTGTGTCTTGTTCCAGTTCAGCGTCCGGACGCCTGGTCCTGAGGACGCCGCTACCCAGAACGGCTGGCGCGCGGGTGCGGACGCCGCGCGGGCGGCGCCCGGGTGCCGGGTGAAGATCGCCCGGAACGGAGAGAGGTCCGCGGACGCGAACTCGTCGTGCGCGACGGTGCGCAGGTAGGCCTCGACCTCCTGCTTCGGTCCGATGCCGACGAACAGCCGGGTGCGCGGGTCGGCGGGCCGTACCACGATCCTGACCTGCGCCAGTTCGCCCACGTCGGGATCGGGATCCGCCGGACGGGCCGTGTCCGAGCCGACGTCGATCTCGTCGGTCTTGAGGGCTGCGGTCGGTGTGGTGAAGCGGTGCTCGGCAGTGCCGAAGCGGCCGCCGGAGTTCGCCTGGAGTACGCCCCCGGTGGTGAGGGCGGCGCCGGCCGACGCGGTGACGGCGGCGGTGATGGCGAGCGTGATGCGGACGGGGCGCGAGCCCGCGGGGAGACGAGCCATGCTCTTCCTCCTTCGAGTAGCACAGTCGTGCTAAACGCAAAGTAGCACGGCTGTGCTAGAAAGGGGAGATGGCGAAGGTGGATCCCGAACGGCGCAGGGCCGATGTGGTGGAGGCGGTGTGGCGGGTCGTCCGCCGCGAGGGCCTGTCGGCGGCCTCGGTCCGCAACGTGGCGCAGGAGGCCGGCCTGTCGATGGGGTCGCTGCGGCACTACTTCGCGTCCCAGTCGGAACTGCTGTCCTTCACCCTGCGTGCGGTCATCGAACGGATCGAGGCGCGGATCGCGGCGCTGCCGCAAGAACCCGATCCGCGCCGCCGCGCCGAGCGCGTCCTGCTGGAACTACTGCCGCTCGACGCGGAACGCGCCGCCGAGAACGAGGTGTGGTTGGCCTTCACGGCGCGCGCGCAGGTGGACCCCGAGCTGCGGGCCGTCCATGACCAGGGCTACGACGTCCTGCGGGGCGGGTGCCGCCGGCTGGTCGAGGGGCTGGCCGGAGAGGTGACGGGTCTGGACGTGGAACTCGAGACCGACCGCCTCCACGCGCTGCTCGACGGCCTCGCGGTGCACATCGCCATGCGGCCCGACGCCCTCACGCCCGACCGGGCAAAACTGATCGTCGCGCGCCACCTGGACGAGCTGACACGGTACGCGTGCTGAGTGGGGATTTGGTCCTGTTCGGTGCCAGGATCAGGTGTCGCGCCAGCACCGCCGGCGACCGGCGCCCGATGAACGCGGCCGCCCGATGGTCGACGGGCGACGCCCTGCTCGCCATCGCGCCGGCCGGGTGCGGCGATGCTCCGCGCGATGCGACGCCGGTGCCGTCGGTGTCGGCCGAGGCGGCGCCGTTCGTGCTGGCGCCGGACAGACCGCCCGGGTTGTTCCTGGAGTCGTTGCGGCCGACGCCGCCGGCCGGCGACCGCCTGGTCGTCTACAGCGAGCCGGGGCGCGGTGATCCGCTGACCGGACGGGTACTGGCGCTGACCCGCCAGGACGACCGCAACGGTGACCTGCCGGAAGGCGCGCACGCGGTGCGGATCAGCCGCTTCGGGAAGGGACGCTTGGGGCGGCAGGGGGGCTTCACCTGGATCGGCTGGAACGGCACGGCCGAGGAGGGCGAGGATCCGCCGTACTACGGCGTGATCGGCAAGGGGCTCACCGAGCACGAGTTGCGCTCGGCGGCGGACGCCGTGGACGAGGAACACCTGCGGATCGCGCCTCGCGGAGAGAGCGAGATACGCCGGATCGCGGCGTCCGGCGCGCGCCTCACGATCGCCACGAACGCGTTCACGCTGCCGAAGATGGAGCAGATCGTCCAACGGCTCGGCGGGACCGCCATCGAGGGCATCTCGTCAGCCGCCGACCTCTACGCCGTAGCCGAACCAGTACCCGCACGGCTTCCATTGAGGTTCTGGGATGGAGGTATCCCCTTCCGAGATGGGAGGGAAGTACTCGATTTCCACCCATGGTTGGAGCCACACCCCACGCCGCCCCGAGGCGATGAGCGCGTCGGCGTCGACGACCACACGCCAGGTGAAACTCCCGTCCCAAGGGGGCGGTAGCCCAAAAGGCCCGGGACTGTCCTTCGCCGGCTGCACGCTGAACCAGCCGGCCGATTCCGGGTCCGGTGCTCCGATGTTGAAGCGCAGGGACGCGTCCATGCCAGGACCACGGAACTTGAACAGGATTTCGCGGCCGCCGCCGGAGAGATCGAGGTAGGTATCCGGATATGACGTCGCTCCCCATCCCGGCGGGAGCGGCCGGGAGAAGCGGCCCTGTTCGCTGACGGCCGGTGCGAGGCCAGGTGATCGCACGCGTCCCCGCAGGTGGTGGCGCTCGTACCCGCCCTCGGCCGGCATGGTGATCTGCACGGCGGCTTGGACGTACGCGTTCGCGGGCACCGTGAACTGGTCGGTCTCGACCCGGAACCACGAAGCCGGGGTCCCCTCGTCCGGCAGGACGTCGAAGGTCGCGGTGACGGCGTTCGTGCCCGTGTTGTGGATGACGAAGGTGATCGTGCCCCGCAGATTCCCCGATCCGTCGTCGGCAACGTTCACGTCGATCGGCGGGGTCTGGCCCAGTCCACCGGTGTACACCGAGATCTCTAGTTCACCCATGGTCGTCCCCTTCTGGCAGCCATCCGCCCGGGATCGGGATGTGGTCGATCAACACCGTGCGTTCGGTCAGCTCCGGCGGTTGCGCGCCGAGGCCCTCCGCCGGGGCCGCGAGATCGCCGAGCGGAGTCAGGTCCTCGACCTCCCGCACCCGCAGCCGCAGCGGCCGGCCTCCGGGCGGGAGCGGCAGCTCGATCGGCGTGCCGGACGCGTCACCGGTCCGCGTGAACGCCGGCAGCGGGCGCCACGCGGGCAGGCCGGGGTCGGCGGCGGGGTCGACCGCGATCAGCTCCGGTGCCGGGCCGCCGTCCGGGGCCTCGTCGATGCCGACCTCGACCCGGTTCGGCGGCTGCGGCCCGACGCCGTGCACCCGTACGAGCAGCCGTCCCCCGGCGCGCTCGACGACGATCTCCCGATCGGGCAGGAGCGGCACCCGCTCCGTCGTGACCACCGGCGACAGTTCCAGCGCCGGCAGGCTGTACGGCTGGTAGCGGGCCACGGCCAGCCGTACGAAGGGCCGGTAGGCGCGCATGTCGGCGGGCGGGGTCAGCACCACCTCGGCGCGCCACGCGTCGCCCTCGAGGGCGACCGGGCACGCGATCACCGATGCGGTCAGCTCACCCCCGGGCAGCCGCAGCGAACGGGCCTCGCCGCCGAACCACTCGGCCCCCGGGTACCGGCCGACGCGCGGCGACGCGTAGACGGGGTCTCCGGCCAGCTCGGTGACCGATTGCGCGGCATCTCCGGGGCTCTCGGACGCGACCACGCCCAGGCACTCGCCCGCACCGGTCGCGTACCAGGGGCGGGCCAGCTCGACCACCAACCGGTTGCCGGAGCGGCGGCGTACGATCCGGTCCGGCCCGGTCTGCGCCGACCAACGGAAACCGGGCAGCACCGCAAGCACCTCGGGTTTCGGCGGCCGGGCGGACGACGGCACCACCACGGTGCGCGGCTCGCCCATCAGCTCGAACGCCTCCGGCGGGTCCTCCGGGGCGAAGTACGGCCGGTAGCGGCTCACCGCCTTCGCGGTATAGGTGACGTCGCGATGCCGGGTGTCACCGAACTGGTGCGCGAAGCGCAGTCGCGGCGCCTGGTCACGGTCCACGTCCTGGTCGTGGACGTGGCCTGCGGTCATGGGCCGTACGGTGTCATCCGACCATTCCTCCCAGGCGGCGGCGACCTCGACCCTGCCCGTGCTGGCGGTGTGCAGCCCGTTCTCGGCGAACTCCGCCGTGACGATGGCCGCCGTGTCGCCCTCGCCACGAGTCGCCTGCAGCTCGCGCCATACCGGGGCGATCCTGGGCCGGCGTACGGCGTGCACGGCGTGCACGGTCACCGGGGGCGAGAGCAACGGGTGCCGCCCACGGAGCGCGTTCCCGCTGGTGACACCGCCGGCGGCGGCGCGCGGCCCGAGCCACTCGTGGACGGCGAAGTGCGGGAGGAGATCCGGGGTGATCGTGGAGGAGAGCTCCACGTCGGCGCTCTCTCCGGGGGCCAGGTCGATCCGCAGCCGATCGCCGTTCTCCCAGCTGAGCGCGACCGGGGTGCTCTCGGGCACGTGGTCCCCGACCACGACGGTCTTGGCGTCGGTGCCCGGCCAGGGGCGCCAGTCCGCCGCCGACCACGGCCCGCCGGCGTACGCGGCCACGCCGGCCGCCGCCGGGTCCGGCAGAGAGAGCGCGGGCTGGTCGCCGGGTTCGACGCGCAACGCCTGCGCGGCGAGCCGCCAACTCTCGGCATCGGTCATCGAGTCGAGCACGCCGTGCTGCTCGATCAGCGCGAACGAGGCCGCCGGGGGATGCAGCGTGCATGCGTCCCGTGCGGCGTAGCGGGGTTCGGCGGCGGCGAACTCCTCCGCGGTCATGCCCTGGTCGCTGCGGATCACCAGGCGGTCGACGGCCGCGCCGGGCAGCGGTGCGGAGTCCACGTACAGGCGGGGCGGCGCCACCGGCTCGGCCCGGCGGTAGGCGATCTCGTCGCTTGCGCGGTCGTCGGCGACGGCGTCCAGATCAGGGCCGCCGCCCGCGATGTCCGCCACCCGTACGCGCAGGCGGTAGCGCCGGCCGAAACGGAGCCGGGGGAGCGCTCCCTCCGGCACGTCGAAGCTCCAGTCCAGATTGTACGGGGCGGCCATGCGCGGAGCGGCGGCCTGCCAGGTCCGGTCGGGACGGTGGGCGAGTTCGGGAGGCGGCACCGCGAGGCTCCAGCCGTCCCACCGCACCACGATCTCGTCCGCGCGTGCCACGCCGTCCTCGCCTCGTACGGCGGCCAGGTGCTTGACGTGGCCCTCCTCCCGGCGGCCCCGCCCGGTCCCGATCTCGATACGGTCGCCCGCCGCGTCGAGCACCGAGTAGACGGCCTCGCGTGCGCACAGCGACCGCCACTGGGCGTCGTCGGCGTCGAACACGTCCACTCGGTAGCCGAGCACCAGCTCGGTGGCGTCCAGCTCGTCCTCGGCGTTGCCGCCGGTGGCGTGGACGCGGTTGCGGGCGCGCAGGGAGGCCCGGTCGAGTCGGTCTTCGAACTCGCGTTGCCGGTCAGGACGGATCAGCATCAGCCCGGCCGACCGCAGCGCGGGCAGCTGCGCGCCCGGCCCGTTCGGCGTGGAGGGCCCGGACGGATCGCTGCTGGTGCCGGAGGCGAGCAGCCGCGCGGCCGCCCGCAGTCCGATCACCCCGCCGTCCACGTCGAAGGTCGCGATCGCCCACGGTGGCGTGCCGCGCGTCTCGTCCACCAGGTCGATCCGCGGTGCGTGCGACAGGTCGACGACCCCCCGCCGTATGTCACCGGCCCGTTCGGGGTCGGCGCCCGGCCAGAAGCCGTCCGTGGCGAGCTCGTACCACGTCCACGGCGAGGTGAGCACGAGGTCGGTGCCGGAGGCGCGCACCGACAGCCGATCGCCGCCGTCCAGCTCGTCGGCGTCGATCAGCAGCTCGAATACCAGCCCGAGGTCACGCAGCACCTCCGGATGCTCGCGGATCAGCCCGAACGTGCGCCGGAAGTCCATGGCCGAGTCCAGCAGCGGCGAGTCCCGCGGCGGTTCCGGCGGAGGGACGGCGGCCCACGGCTGCAGATATCGCGCCAGGTCCGGTGTGCCGTCGGGCTCGGCCAGCACCTCGCTCGCCTCGCTGTACGTCAGGCCGATCCGCTGGGCGTCGCCGTATCGGGGCGTCACCACGGCCCTGTCCGGCTCACGCAGGCCCGCGAACAGCCTCGCCGCGTCGCCCCGGAACACGGCGTCCCAGACGTCCTGGTCGGCCACGGCGTCGTACAGCACCGGGCGGAACCGTCCCGCCTGTACGCCTGCGGGATTCTTGACGTACAGCCGGAAGTCCAGGTCGTCGAGCAGGACTTGCGGCCACCCGTCCAGCCCTTCGGCCGTCAGGGAGTCGCCGTCGAGCCTGGGGACCACGACGACCCGCAGCACGGCGGGTCGGCCGATCTCGTGGCCGGGCACGTCGGCCGGGTCGAGCAGGCGGTTCGGGACCGCGATCAGCACCAGGTCACTCATCGCTCCGGCCTCGGTAGAAATGGACTCCGTCCTCGCAGGCGATGGCGAGCACCTTGCCGTCGGCGGTGAACCCCAGGTCGTGGGGAACGCCGGCCGCCGGACCCCACCAGAACGCGTCCGCGTCGTCGCGATCCCCGCGCCCGACCGCCTCGCCGTCAAGGTCGAACATGTACAGGTACGGCTGCTCGGTCGCCACGAGCAGGGCGCGTCCCTTCGGATAGAACGCCAGCCGGGTGACCGGGTACGGCAGCCGCCACGCCGTGTGCGCGTCACCGGGGGAGGAGACCGAGGCCACCCGCACGTCGTTGCCCGCCGCGGTCGCGAGCAGCCGGCCGTCCGGGCTCACCACCACCCGGTCGATCCCCGTGGGATGGGGGACCGTCTCGGTGAGGCCGGTACGGGTGTCCACGAGCACCAGCGCGGCGTCGGCGTTGCTGCTGGTGATCACCAGCGTGGCGCTCCCTCCGCCGGGCGAGGCGAACGCCAGAGACGTGATCTTGCCGTCGACGTCGATCGGCTTCCCGGTGATCTGCCCGCCGTCGTGGTGCAGCAGGCGGCAGCGGCTCCGGCTCGCCACCGCGATCACCGCGTCGTCGGGCGGTTCGGCCGGAAGCACCGCGACCCGCTCGAGCGGTTCGTCGAACTGCACGCTCGTCGGGTCCTCCTCGTTGACGTCGTAGAACCGCAACCACGTGTCGCCGCGTACGTCGACGAGCCGCCGGGCGTCGATGAACGCCGCGTCGCGCGGGACCCGGGTGGCGGCGGAGGGCTGCCGCGGCCAGGACTGCAACGGCGTGCCGAGCAACGTACGGGCCACGAGTCTCGTGTCGGCGAGCCACACCGCGCAGTGGTCCCCGCCCGGGCTCACGGCCAGGCCGAGCACCCGCGCGTCCGGCTCGCTCTTGTACAGGGGCGTGGCGTCGTCGAGCCTGCGGAAGTACTCGAAGCCGCCGGCCGCTTCGCTCGCGCCGACCACGCCGATCCAAGTCCGCTCCCGCTCCGGTGCCTCGGAGTCCGGGATCGCGGCGAGCACCATCCGGTTCGGGGTGCCGCGCCGCTCCCATTGCTGCCGGAGGGTCCACGCGGCCGCCGCGACGCTGTCGATGTCGTAGCAGGTGACCCGGTTGCCGCCGTACAGGGCGATCCGGGCGCCGGAGGGGCTGAACTCGATCCGGCCGTCCTCGCCGTCATGCCGCCAAAGGCAGGCGCCGGTGCCGGCCTCGAGCAGCGTCACCCCTGGGCCGGACGGGGTGGCGTTCACGGCCAGCAGCCCGCCGTCGGGGCTGTATCGGACGCAGCGTGGCCTGCCCGTTGCCGGGGCCAGCCGCAGCGTACGGAAATCCTTCGACGGGGCCAGTCCGGGCAGCGTCCGGACCGTGAGCTCGGAGCCCGAGGCGTAGGCCACCGACTTCCCGGACGGACTGGTGGCGATGCCGTGGTAGCCGACCGAGTCTCCGGCCGGGAGCCGGAACTCGACGTACCCGTCGCCCTCGAACTCCATGATCCAGCCAGAGGTGTCGGGTTCGCCGGCCGCTCCGTCCCACCAGAAGTACTCGCCCACCGCGAGGAGGATCGCGCCGGCGGCCCACTTCAACTGTTGGCACTCGCCGGGGAGGAGGCGCGTCTGCTTCGAAGGTCGCGGCTCGCCGGTGGCGCAGTCGACGATCGACGGCGGCGAGCCGTAGGCGAGCAACGAGGGCGAGCCGTCGGGGCCCAGGGACCACGGCTGGCTCAGCAACGGCGACACGGACCGGCTCCACCCTGCGGGATCGCCCGGCTCCATCGCGTAGGCGAGGAACCCGTCATCGGTCCACGCCAACAGGAACGGATCTCCGACGTCGCCGAAGGCGAGGTCCCTCGCGCCCTGGTACTGCCGCTGCCAGAACCGTTCACCGGTGTGCACGTTCAGCCCCACCAGCCGCTGGAACGGCTCGGTGTCGTGCGGAACCTGCATCCGTTCCGCGTACGCGCAGACCCCGTACGCGGCCTGGACCGTGATCGCGGTGAGGGTGCCGCGGGGCAGGCCGCTCGGATCCTCTCCCCACGCGGGCTGAGCCTGCCCGCCGGGCACCGACAGCTTCAGCGGGGGATCCGCGGTGCCGGTACGGGCGGCCAGCAGATGATCGCCGTCCGTCCAGAACAGCCGGTCCGGGGCGAACGGCAGGTCGAACTCGGCGACCGGGGGGACGCCGCTCACGGCTCCTCCTCCGAAGGCGCGGGCGCGAAGCGGCTGCGGTACCGCCGCCAGTTCTCCAGCCCCGGGTCGTGGTCGCCGTCGGCGGTGAGGGCCGCGAAGGCCGCGGGCCGGGCCGGTGCCGGCGCGTCCCCGCCGACCAGGCGCCATTCGCCGCTGTCCAGTTCCACACGCTCGGACCAGAACAGGACCTCGATCTCGAGGATCACGGTGGCGCGGCCCACCAGGTCGTTCGTCGCCGACCGGTAGGTCAGCTCCAGCCTCAGCTCCACCGACACCGAGACCAGCCCCAGCACGTCCAGGGTGCCGCCGATCCGCAGGTAGCCGCTGACCTCCAGTTCGCCGGAGTCCCAGACGAACCGCACCCCGCCGAGGATGTGGGCCTCGCCGCGCGCGACGTAGAACTCGACGGCCACCAGCGCCCCGAACTCCAGCGCCGCCTCCAGCCGCCGCAGCCCGTTCTGGTCGGCGGCGAGCTCCAGGTAGCCGCCACCGCCGAACGCCATCACGGTCAGCACGAACGGGTTCGTCCGGCCGGAGAAAGCGAGCACGACCTCGGGTGGTGCGCCGGTGAAGGACACCTCGACGCCGGCCCTGAACAGCATGTTGCGCATCACGAAGACGCCGCATGTCACGGCGGGCAGCGGCAGCGCGTAGTCGACCGCGACCCCGCTGGTGGACGGTGTGATCTTCGGCCCGGCGTCGCCGATCCCGACGTTGTCGCCCAGTTCCTCGAGCAGCTTCAGGCCGCCCAGCAGCTTCGCCCCGAGCCCTTCGACGGTGAGCCCGTCGGGAGCCGTGCCCTGCCCCGGCGGCTCGGGCCCGGTCCGCCGGACGTACGTCACCTTCGCGAACGACAGCTCGAGCAGCGGGTCGGACGTGGGCAGCCGCAGCCCGAAGTCATGCAGTGTGCTGGTGACGCTTGTGCCGGTGTCGGACACGACCACGTTCAGCTCGAGGCGGGTGGTGTCCCTGGCGACGAATCCCGGGAGGTTCTTCCGGAACGCGACGGCGCCCGGCTGTGACCAGCTCATCGTGACGACGGGACCGCGGCCCGGCCGCATCTCCGCGGTGATCATCGGAGGCACGTCGATCCGTTCGATGATCTCGCGCAGCGGGTAGCCGAGCAGGCCGGCCCCGACGTCGAACAGGTCGGCCGGGGAGGACACCAGGGCGCCCGCGGCGGCCTTGACGGGGCCGTAGTCCCGGGAGATCGCGTTGAACCGGTACGCCAGCGCCGCCAGCCCGCCGGAACGCTCCGCCCGCCCCGTGAAGCCGATCGGTATCGCCTCGCCTGCGGCGAGCTCCAGCATCGCGTACGCCGACTCGCCCTGCTCGGCGAAGGCGTCGGTGTACCGGAACGGGTGGTAGGCGTCGGCCTGGTCCAGCAGCCGTCCCAGCGCCGGCAGCGTCACCTCCAGCTCCTCCAGGACGGCCCCCGGATCGGCACGGCCGAACCGGCCGCCGAGCGTGAAGCCGCGGACCAGGTGGACGTCCGCCGGTGCGGCCTCGGGCGCCCGGACGAGGTCGAGCGGGGTGGGCGGGATCGCGACCGTGACCCGGCCGTAGAACCTCCCGAGGTCCTTGGCGAGCCGCGAGGTCGCCTCGGTGTCCAGCGACCGGTCCGCGACGAACACGAGCGGGACCTCGAGCCGGACGGGGCCGTTCGGCGCGTGGCACACCACCGGGAACAGGAGGGGCCGCCCGGCCGAGGCCATGGGCCGGAAGTACGTGTCCCTGTGTTGGCCGTCCCCGGCATCGAAGCTCTGCCAGTCGGGATGCTCCAGCTCGGTGAAGACGGTTCGGGAGATCTCCACCTCGTCGAAGGGGAACCGGCGGCGGATGGCCGGGTCCTCGGACCGGCCGCGTACCGGCTCGACGATTGTGAGCTGGTACGCGTGGCGAAGCACCGCGACCTGCTCGGCCGCGTCGAAGGCGCGCACCACCGACTTCTCGTAGACGGCCCGGTGCCCGAACGGGTAGAGGTAGCCGCGGGCGAGGAAGCGGACGGACATGTCCCGGCCGAGTACGGCGCTGTGGTCCCATTCCGCCTCCGGCCAGCGTCCGGAGGCCACGAGGGAGCCCCCGAGCGCGCTCAGCTCGAACAGGCGCGACCGCGCCGGCGCCTTGCGCGTCAGGTCGGCGAGGGACTGCCGGGCGAACCGGTCGAGCGCCGGCACGAAGTCCGGAGGATCGCCGATGCCCGCCGCCGTCTCGTCCACCACCACGAGCTCCACCTCCGAGCCGGGCTCGGAGACGTGCAACCGGGTGCGCCACAGCGGGTTGGTCTCATCCGGGATCGCGCCGACAGGGTGGCCTGCCCGCAGCGGGTGTCCGCCGTGGGCCTGGGGGCGTACCTTGAGCCGCCACGGCAGCTCGACCACGCTTCCGGCGTTGACGGCGAGCTCACCGGCGGCCCGGACCAGGCCTTCCACGGTGAGTTCCACCCTGTTCCCGGCCGGCACGACGAACCGCAGCGCGCTCGAGCCGGACAGCCGCGCCCGCCGCCGCCCGGCGGCCCCGGCGGTCTCGGCGATCGTCTCCTCGGCCAGGTGCTGTGGCGGAAACCAGAGCGTGAGAACCCCGCCGCCCGGGTCGGCCACCAGCGCCGCCCCTCCGTCGGTGACGGTCATGCCGGACCATTCCACCCCCAGCAGCAGGTGGTCCGCCGGTCGCGCCACCAGCGCCCTGATCATCGCCCCGTCCCCGTCACATCACCCTCATCTCACGAGGTGACTCCGAGCGCGGCCGCCGCCGCGGGGAAGTCACAGGCGTAACCGGTGGTGTCATCGCCCCGATGCAGAACGTGGGATCGACCCGCGCCTCCCACCGCGACAGCTCGGCGAGACCGCCGTCGTCGGCAAGCGCACGCAGCATCTCGGCGGACAACTCCATGGCCACCTCCTGGAGGGGCTAGCCACTCAGCCGCACGGACGGCTGCATCGCGGGCGAGATACTGCGCGTGGCGCGAAACCCACCCCGTACAGGCCAGACTCCGGAGTGGCGATCCTGGAGTCAAGACGCGCAAAGCGCGTGATGGCGTTTAGGCCACACATGGCCTCACTTGGTGAGGCATCAGCGGCGACCGCGTCGGGTGTGCAGGAGCCTTTCGGCGCCGGGCGGGGAGCCGGCCGCCGAACGCGACGGCCGGGATGACGGAGGGGGCTGGAGTTCAGCAGGTGAAGGAGGCCCCGTGTTCCAGGATCTCGATCTGGGTTCGCTGTGGGGCAAGGGCCTGGAAGAGCTGGTAGTGCAGTTGCCGGTGGACCGGCGCGAGACCTGCCTGGTGGATCGGTACGACGAGTTCGGGTTCCAGGGCGCGCATGAAGTCGATGCCGTCGCTCGGTTTCATCCAGGGTCCCCCTGTGGGAAGCAGCAGGAGCTTGACGTCGCCGGACGGGGCGTCGAAGGCGTCGCCCGGGTGCAGGACCATGTCCTGGAAGTGGTATCCGTTGTTGGCGACGGCCGGGAGGTCGGGGTGGATCACTGCGTGGTCGCCGCCGAGCACCTCGATCGGGGTGCCGTGGTCGAGGGTCTGTCCAGGGATGGCGGTGTGGTGGTCGATGCCGGCTTGCGCGAGGCGCTGCGCGCTGCCGGGGTCGACGATCAATCGGGCGCGCGGGTTGTCGCGCAGGAGCCGCGGCAGCCGGTCGAGGTCGAGATGGTCCGGGTGCTCGTGGGTGACCAGGACGGCGGCGAGGTCGCGGACGGTCTCGAAACCGGTGGGCTCGTCCAGCGAGGCGAAGGCGCTGAGCGCGGGCGCGTGCGTGTGGACGACGCAGCCGACGTCCTCGCGCGCGGCCATGATCTCGGTGTGGATGGGGTACTCGATGTGCCGCGGGCCGTCGCCTTCGAGGACCTCGCCGTCCCCTGCCACCAGGACGACGCGGTCGGCGTCGGCCTCCTCGAAGCCCCAGCCGGCGGCTTTCATCCACACTCCGCGTCCTTCCGGGTCGCGGACGGCGGCGTGTCCCCACACCATGTCGGTCAGTCCCGCGGCGGCCAGCGCCCGGCCGGCGCGCACCACGGTGCCGATCGCTGCGGTGGTGGACGTCATCGGTGGCTCCTCTCGTCGGGCGGCCGGACCGGGGCGGACGGCCCGGTCCGGCCGCGTCCTGGTTCAGCGGGCGGTGGCTTGGCGGACCAGCGGGATCACCTCGATCGCGAAACGCTCGCGGGCCTCGGCGTCGCGGAACATCGCGTTGACGAAGGTGAAGCCGGCTTCGACGATCGCGGTGACCCGCTCGGCGATCGCCTCGGCGCCACCGGTGATCTCCGCGGGTGGTGGCGGGTCCGGACCGCCGAAGGCGACGACGATGTTGGCGGCGCAGGTGATCTCGTCGGGGTCGCGGCCCGCGGCCCGGGCCGCGTCCAGCACGGTGTCCCGCATCGCCACCGCCTCGTCCAGGCTCAACCGCGTCAGGGAGGGGATCCAGCCGTCGGCGGTGCGGCCGGTCAGCCGGAGCGCCCGCGGGCCGTAGGAGCCCAGCCAGATCGGGATGTGATGGGACGGCCTGGGCTCGATGCGCGCCCCGTCGAGGTGGAAGTGGTCGCCGCTGAAGGACACATCGGGCTCACGCCACAGCCCGCGGACGATCTCCAGAGCCTCGCCGAGCGCGGCGACCTTCTGCCCCGGGGTGCGTTC
Organism: Actinomadura sp. RB99; assembly: GCF_014706005.1. Taxonomy (NCBI): domain Bacteria; kingdom Bacillati; phylum Actinomycetota; class Actinomycetes; order Streptosporangiales; family Thermomonosporaceae; genus Actinomadura; species Actinomadura sp. RB99. Next base: position 294,851 of record NZ_JABMCA010000002.1, read on the forward strand.
CGCCAGCCCGAACGCGGAGAACTCGCGGTCGTAGCCGCCGGTGCCCAGGCCGAGCACGAGCCGCCCTCCCGAGAGCCGGTCGAGGGTCTCGGCCATCTTCGCGGTGACCGCCGGGTGACGGTAGGGCAGCCCGAGCACGTTGGTCATGACCTCGATGCGCTCGGTGGCCGCGGCCGCCCATGTCAGCGCGGTCCAGGTCTCCAGGGTCGGATGGCTGGTGTTCAGGTGGTCGCTGAGGCAGAACAGGTCGTACCCCAGCGCCTTGGCGCGGCGGACATCGTCGGCCAGCCGGGCGGGGTCGAAGGGTTCGAGGCCGTAGGTCGCGCCGAAGCCGACGCGCTGCCCTCGGATCGTGCTCACTTCCGCCGGTCCCGGTACCAGTCGAGGGCGGCGGGGTGCAGCTCGACGCCGGGCACCAGGTCCGGTTCGACCGCCGTGTAGGAGATGCCCATGGCGTTGTCGAGGAACTCGGGACGTTCGAGGGCCTTCAGGATCGCGCGGACCAGTTCCGGGTCGGTGTCCTCGCGCCCGTACACGTACTGGTGCCGCCAGCCGATGGTGGGGATGGTCCTGTCGACGCCCGGATACAGCCGCTCCGGGATGGGGACGAGCTGGGCCCCGAAATTCTCCGCCACCGCCCGCAGCGCATCGTCCTCCAGGTCGAGGAAGTTCATCATGCGGACGTTGGCCAGCACGTTCGTCCACGGCGAGGCGAGGTTGACGAACATGAACACGCCATTGGCCAGGCCGTTCTCCAGCTGGTAGTGGGTGTAACCGCTCAGCGGCCCCGAGGCCCGGTCCGCGATCCACTGGGCGGGCAGGCCGTCCTCGGCGGGCTCGTGCCTGAGGTCCCTCGCATAGGGCGGCGGGTCATCGCCTCCCCAGTCCCGCAGCGCCCGCGTGGAGAAGCCGTGCAGTTCCAGGACGCGTTCGCCCCACGCCCGCAGCAGCTGGTCGCCGGGCGGCGTGATCGGCTTCCAGGGGAACCTCTTCTCACCGATCTCCCGCAGCGTCCGGACGCCGGACTCCGCGTCGACCGCGGCCACCAGCCAGGTGGAGAGGTTGACCGCGGCGATGACCCGCAGGTGCCCGGCGTCCAGGTCGGCGAGCGGTCCCCGGCCGCGGACGGCCCAGTCCACGAACGGCGGCATGGTCACGCCGATCTCGCATTCGCCGGCGGCGACGGCCCGCACGTTCAGATGGTCGTAGCGGGACCAGTCGATGTCGAGCCGGACGCCCTCGGACGGCAGGACCCGCCCCAGGCTGTCGGCGACCTCCCACCACAATGAGCCCACGAGGCTCGCGGCCGCCTTCACGGTCCTGGTCATTGCGCGTGTTCCTCCTTCTCGGGTGCCGGCGCCGGACGTCATGCCTGCTCCTGCTGGTCCCGGGCGTGCGATTCGTAGGCGGAAGTGATCGTCAAAGGGCGCTCCACGTCGATGTTGAGCAGGTACGTGGTGAACCGCTCGGGCCGCTCGGCGCTGCTGAAGGGATTGGCGTCGGGGCCGTGGTGGGCGCCCTGCGGGTTGAGATAGAGGGTCCCGTCGCGCGGGCCCGCGCCGGCCTGCTCCCCTTCCGTCCCCACCACGAACGCGATCTCGTCGTAGTCGACGTTGCGGTGGTAGGGCGGCACGAACGAGGAGTCGGGGTCACTCTGCATCGGACGCGGCGTGAACGTGCAGATCAGGCAGCCGGGAGCGGTGAACGTGGTGTAACCGCTGGGCGGGATGTCCAGCCGCTCCGCCGAGATGGACCGGATGTCGTACATGCTGAGCTTGAACGGGGCCGTGCTGCCCTGCCAGCCCACGACGTCGAACGGGTCGAACGGGTAGAAGATCGAACTGAGCCGGTCGCCCCGCTTGACGACGACCTCCCATTCCCCGCCTTCCGCGTCCTCGGCCGGACGCGGTTCGGGTGTCCGCAGGACGCCGTAGTCGAACGGCACGTACTGGCCGAGCAGCCCGCGTTCGGGAAAACCGAGAGGCCCGGTCGTCTGGACCAAGTAGAAGATGTTGTCCCGGCTGTCGGGCTCCAGGCGGTAGGTGATCCCCTTGGGGACGGCGAGGTAGTCGCCGGCCTGGAAGTCGAGGGGGCCGAAGTCCGTCGTGAGCCGTCCGGTGCCGCGCTGCACGAAGATCAGATCGTCGCCGTCGGCGTTGCGGTAGTAGAACGGCATCGGCTCGGATCGCCGCGAGGCGTAGACCGCGACGTCGTCGTTGTACATCAGCTTGGTCGGCAGTGCCCGCGGATCGGTCGCGTCGGGAAGCTCCAGCTCCCTGACGTCCGCGACCGTGTTCCTGAAGTCGCCCTCGATGCGGGTCCAGGCGGTCGCCGGGTGCCGCCGGTACAGCATCGCCTGGTCGCCGGCGAAGCCGTGCCGGCTGTACTGGTCCTCGTAGGTTCCGGCGGGGCGTTGCGCCTGCCCCTGGCGCGAGACGACGCCCTTGGATTCTCGGAACACGCCCATCAGTTCTTCCTTTCCGGGGGAGACCGGCGCTGCGGCGACGGCCGGCGCGCGCGTCCGCCGTGCCGCGGCTCCGGCCCGCGGCGTCCGCGGACGGCAACTTGTTCGCAATGCGGACTGTTCGTGACGCGAACGAAAGTAGTGCGCACTGCGAACAAATGTCAACTACCATCGGAGGCCGGAGGTGCCCATGACCACGACCGCGGAGGCCGGCGCGCGACTCGGGACGGCCGCTGCCCTGGTGCGGCTGTCACACCTCGTGCAGCACGTGTTCGCCGACGTCAGCCGCGACCACGGCCTGACCCCGCAGCAGACCCACCTGCTGTGCCTGCTGGTCGACGGCCCCCTCGGGATGACCGAGTTGCGCCGGCTGCTGAACCTGGAGAGATCCGGCGTCAGCGGGCTGGTCGACCGGGTCGAGCGCCGCGACCTCATCGCACGCCGCCCCGATCCCGCCGACCGGCGAGCCTGCCGGATCGCGCTGACCGATCAGGGCGCCCGGCTCGCCGAAGAAGCACATCAGGACGTGATCACCCGGCTGGAGACGCTGCTCGAGGAGGTGCGGCCGGCCGACCGGACGCTCCTGACCGCGGTCGTAACGCAACTGCTCGCGCGAGACGGCGCCGAGACGGGACGCCCCTGGCTCTCACAAGAGCGCTGAACACGTCCTCTGAGCTCGCTGGTCCTATCGGGGTAACGCGCATTGCGAACGGCCCCGTAAGGAGCCGCATCGGTTCCGGGGCCGTTCACATTGCGCCCCGGCGGTCAGGGCTCGCCACCGAGGGCAGCACGATGAGGAGGCGACATATGAGCACCAATCGGCGCGGAGACCTCCGCCCGCGTCACCGCCGAATGCGCCCCCGCAGCTCGCCGTCTCGCACGCCGATCACCCCTCTGCGGACATCGTCATCACCCGGCCCCCACCCGGTGGTCCAGCCGGTGCACATCGCGCCGCCGCCCGGGACGTGGGCTGCCTGATGGAGCGCCGACCTGGACGACCCGAGCCGCCTACGGCGGAGGTCCGGCGTCAATCAGTGTTCGGCGTGAAGCCATATAGCTCGCGGAGTCTGCTCGCAATAGCGCGCGATGCGGCCGTAGCGGCTTCATAGAACTCTCGGTTGTAGTCGGTATTGCTCCCAGATTCGCGGGACCAGTACATCGGATAAGCGGCACTCGTCAGTCGGTCCACCGCCTCGATGACCGGCGGGTCCAGCAGAAGAGCGGACTCGTGACTGCACCTGACGTTGGCATTCATGGCCGCCGCCTGCAGCTCCCGGCCATCGTCTCTCTCACGCCAATCTTCGTCTGCGGCTTCCGCCCTTGCTCGAGGAATGGCGATCGCGTTCACCTTGCTGAGGAGATCATGAATGGCCGCATGTATGGAGCGCAGTCCATCGCGCTCGAATGTGATTCGGTCCAGATGCTCGGCTTGCTGACGCTCTGCGTTACGGACATCCTGCGCGTTCCGTCTTGTCCAACGAGTGCGGGCCATCTCAAGAAGGAAACTCGCAATAAAACCGAGGACGAGTGTGATCAAAGGCAGCAGCACGGTGACCATGCCGTCCACCATCCCCGTTCGAACCAGAGGCTGTCCAGAGCTGCACACCGTCGGCCAGGGCACGAGCACAGACGAAACCTGAACCCCATTCAGAGCCGACCTGATCGCCCACTACGCCCCCGGCCGCCCGTAGCGCATCGGCGACGAACCATCCTCCGCAGCATCGAGGCGCGGGCACCATCACTACCTCCACCAGGAGGTCTTTCTGCTCCACATCGCCGAACGACCACCATTCCGTCTGAGCAGGCGAACACCCTCCTCACCATTTCGCGACACAGCCCCGAACCGACCCACCGGTCATTCGGCTCACGAACCTGGCTGCTCGCCGTGGCGGCGCGCTGGCCACAGGCGCCGTCCTGCAACTGGCCGCCGCCGCGCCCCTCGACGCTCTCGGACCCGTTCCACTACGTAGTGTTCGCGGTCTCGATCTCCATCTGCCTTCTCCGTGCCTGATAGGGACACGACCGGTTGGGGACTTTGTGGGCAGCCCGGGCGAGGTCGTTAGGTTTCGGCGAGCGGGGCGAGTTGGCGGCGTACTCGGCGCAGCAGAAAGAGTGCAGGGACGAGGTGTGGCCAGGCCGGTCTCATAGGCGATGATCACGAGGTGGACCCGGTCGCGGGCGGCTTTGGTGAGCAGGCGGGCCACGTGGGCTTCGGCGGTGGCGATGGTGATGGCCAACTCGGTGACGATCTCAGGGTTGGTCAGGCCGCGTCCGATCCGGGTGAGCACCTCGCGTTCCCGCTCGGTCATTCTGTTCGGTGGTCCTGCCTGGGGGAGCAGGTCTGGACGGGCGGCGAACTCCTCGATGAGGCGGCGCGTGACGCTGGGCGCGATCAGGCCGTCCCCTCCGGCGACCACGCGGAGGATGTCCTCAGCGCCGTGTCTTTGACCAGGAACCCGCTGGCGCCCGCCCGCAGCGCCCCGTACACGTAGTCGTCATCATCGAAGGTGGTGAGGACGAGCACGCGCGTCATCGTGATGCCGGGATCGGTGGTGGTCACGCGCGTGGCCCCGATACCCTCCGTGCCGAGCATGCGGATGTCCATCACGACCACGTCGGGCCGCATGTCCGCGGATGCTAATAGTGGCACCGCCCCTGGAGTCGGTTCGTGGGACGGCAGCGACCTTTGCCTCACCTCTGACGTGCTTCCGGGGCTGCCTCTGATGTGGGCACCTGTTCTGGCAGTGGAAGTCGCGCCGTCACGCGGAAGCCGCCCTCGGGGCGAGGTCCCGCGCTGAAGTGACCGTGCAGCATTGCGACCCGTTCGCGCATTCCGGCGATTCCGTACCCGGTTCCTTCCACTTGCCAGCCGCGCCCGTCGTCGATGACTTCGATCGATACTTCGTCGTCGCGCTGGTCGATGGTGACGCTGCAGTGGTCGGTGCCGGCGTGCCGCACTACGTTGGTCATCGCCTCCTGGATGATGCGGAACGCCGATAGTTTGATCTCCGCGGGCAGCGGACGCCGTTGTCCTGTCCACTGCAGGTCGGCGCGTACACCGGCGTGTGCGGTCAGTGTGGCAAGGCGTTCAAGATCGGCCAGGCCCGGTGTCGGATCAAGCGGAGCCGCCTCGGGGTCGGTACGGCGTAGGGTGCCGAGCATCCGTCGCAGTCCCGCCAGGGTGTCCCGGCTGGTGGCCTCGATGGCCGACAGCGCGTTGCGTGCCTCCGCTGGCTGGGTGTCGATGACGCGGCCGCCGACACCGGCCTGGATGGCGATGATGCCGATGCTGTGCGCGACCATGTCGTGCAGCTCGCGCGCGATCCGGAGCCGCTCTGCCGTGACGGCTCGGGCGGTCCTTTGTTCTTCTATTGCCTCGGCGTGCTCGCGGCGTTCGTGGACTGTGTTGCCCGCCATCCATGCCGCCCCGGCGATCAGCACCACGAACATCACCGTCCGTACCAGGGCGGGCGATTCGTTCAAGTAGAAGGCCACGACCAACAACTGCGCGCAGAGCGTCATGACGACCGCCGCGATCGAGGTGCGGCGGGGACGGGTGGCGGCGATGAAGCCGATCGCCAGAGCGTTCGCCAGCATCATCAGGTACGCCAACTGCCATGAGAACGGCGCGGTGCCCCCGACAGCCCAGGCGGTGAACCAGGCGGTGAGCATGAACGCAGTGCCTGCCAGCGGCCGATGCGTCAGCAGGCCCGCCGGTAGCAGAAACAAGAGGGCGGGAATGAGGAGGCTCAGGCCGTCCGGGCCTCCGCCATTGAGCAGCGCGATGGCCAAGAGCACCGGGAATGCGGTCGCCGCGAGCCACGCCGGGCCCTCTCCGATGACCGCGACGTGCCGGTGCGGCGTCCGTGGAGGCGACGTAGCTGGCATGCGCCGATCGTAGCCAGCGGCCACGACCTGCGGCATTGGCCTTCGGGCGTAGTCCCTCGGGCTACCACCGCATGCCACGAACGTGGTCGACGGCCCGATGCATCCCCGATCGCGCTGAAGCGACCGTTGGTCGACTCACTGAAGATCGACCCTACGGAGCGTCCTGAGAAGCGATGGGCCAGTGGCGCCATTCTCGTCCTGTTGGCAATCCAGGCCGTCGCAGTCCTGTGGTTCGCCATCGGCTACGACGTCCTGGATTCCCGCATCTACTGACTGGGCGCGCATGCACTCCAGCACGATGAGCGTCTGTACACCTAGCAACTGGTGGCGCACTGGTTCACTAACACCCCTTCGCGGCGGTGATGTCCACACCGCTGGGTGGGCTGGTGTCAGTTCTTATGGTCCTGTGTGAACCGGCCGAGTGCCGTGTGGGGCGGCTGAGTTCACTAACGCCTACGGTGGCTCCTCAACTGGCTTCCCTGTCGCCCCCAAATCAGTGAGGTGTTCTACGGCGAGCAACAGCGCCGTCGGTGGTGAAGCCCGCTGCAGGGGCAGTCGCCCGTGGTCCGTGTCGATGGAGTGGACTCCAGACGTCAGCGCCCGCCACCCGGGGGAGTGAAAGGCTCAGGAGGCGAGCAGTGAAACCGCCTGGTTCACGGCGGGGTCCTTGCCCTTGGAGACGTCTGCTGCGGTCAGTGGCCGCTGGTGGTCCGGGGGAACGCCGATGGTGTCGATGATCTCGCCGTGGGCGCCGAGTGCGTACTGGGCCGGGAGGGTGAGTGTGCTGGTGTTGTCGTTGAGTTGGTAGTCGAAGGACGGGCCCGAGGAGGCGCCAGCCGTGCGGGTGCCCACCAGCGTGCCCAGCTTCAGGTCTTTGACGGCCGTGGCGAACAGGTCGCAGGTCGAGGCGCAGTTGCCATCGGTGAGGGTGACCATCGGCAGGTGCAGCAGCGGGGTGCTGTTGTCGACGGGTTGGGGGTCGCACTTGCCGTCGGCGTCGCAGAAGTCGACGTAGTTGGTGTTGTGGGCGAAGGCGCCCAGCAGGGTGGCCGCCTCGGCTCCCCTGCCGCCGGGGTTTCCGCGCAAGTCGATGATGACACCGGTGATCTTCGTCTTTGCTTGCAGGTCGGTGATGGCTTTGAGCGCTTCGTGGGCGACGCCGGGATAGAACTGGCTGAACTGGATCTGCGCGATGCTGCCGTGTACCAGCTTCGCCGACACACGCGCCGGTGATGCGGGCAGCACGCAGGGCGTGACGGTGAACGTCCGGGTGTGGCCGGTGGACGGGCGCTGCACCGTGATGCGGACCGGGTCCTTGGTGGAGGAGGCCACACGCAGGTAACCCATGACTCCGGCGTTGAAGGTGCCGTCGCTGAAGGGCGGCACGCCGTTGACGGCGCGGATGATGTCACCGGGTTTGAGTCCCGCCGTGGCGGCGGGGGAGTCGGCCGTGACGGCCTTGATGAACAACGGGGCGGTGTAGCGGGATGTGTCGCCGCCCGGGTCGTTCTGGTTCAGGGTCAGGCCCAAGCTCAACGATTGGGCGGCCGCTGTGCGAATGCGGGCGTGGTTGTCGTGCAGGGCGGCGAGCATGCCCTTGATCGCCGCGACGGCCAGTGCCGAGCGCACCGACTGCTGGTCGGACGCGGCGGCCAGCACCGAGCCGAGCCGGGTGCCGAAGGCATCCCAATCCTTGTCGCGGTCGCCGCTGAGGGGCGGCATGACGGCGTCCGGCTGGTCGATGCCGCGCTTGATCAGTTCCGTCACCACGGAGTCGAACGCGGACTGCAGTAGCTGCCGGTGGTCGAGCTTCGAACCCTTGTAGTAGTTGTCGATGATGCAGTAATACGCCTGCTGCACGGTGCTGACCGAGGTGGGCGCCGGGTCCGCAGGCGTGGTCGTAGGCCCGTTCTGTCTCACGCACTGGGCGGGATTGGCGGCCGTATAGGCGGCCAGGCGCGGGCTGGGGGCCGCGGTCATGCCGACTGCGGCGACTCCGGCGGTCATGGCGGCGCTCACCGCCATGAAGAGGTTTCGCTTGGTGGTTCTCACGTTGTGCTCCTGTGTGCTCATGCCAGATAGAGCGGCGCTGAAGCCTGGCCAGGCGTAAATGGGAGTTTTAACGAACGGGATGTTTCCTTGCTGTTAGCAGCCGCTGAGAAAACTCGGGCTGAGCTTCCTTTCGTTTCAAGTGCTCCACCGATGCCTCGTGCGGCATGGCTAGGTATCGCGGCCATGACGGCACCTCGTCCCGGGGCTAGATGCGGGGGAAACTGAGTGGACTTCCCCGGCACCAGAAGGCGAACAGGTCGGCCTCGTTCTTCAGATCGGCGTCCGGCCGCTCACGGGCGTGCAGTGCACAACGGATGTGCAGCGGATGCCGCCGACCGAACTCAGCGCGTGCAGACCGCGCAGGGCCTCGTGGGGCGGCGAGCAGCCGAAGGTCACCGTGCCCTCCGGCCGCCCGCAGCCTTAGGCATACGTTCACCGGAACTCCGCGAGTATCCGATTAACTCATTCTCCGGGTCTGAGATGACGCCGATCTGGGGCCTCACCGAGGGCGGGAAAAAAGGGCGGGCCGGGCCTCCCACGTGCTGTCCTGGGTCGTTGTCTCCGTCCCTGACCTGTCCTTCGGGCTGTCGGGCTCCGTCGCAGCATTAGGCGGGACGAACGCGATGGCCCACTGCGTGGAGGCGCTCTACGCTCCGGACGCTGACCCGATCTCGTCGCTCATCGCGGAGGAGGGCATACGCCTGCTCGCCACCGGGCTGGGGACCTTGGGCGCCGCTACGAGCACGCGGACCGCGCATGCCGATGTCCTGCTCGGCGGGCACGGCCCTGCATCACAAGATCTGTCACATCCTCGGTCGGTTGGTGCGTTCTCGGCACTGATGTCGATGTGGACCTGGCTTTGGTGACGAGATCGAGTGCTCGATGGGCGCTGTTGGTGAGGTGAGCGGGGTGGGATTTGCCCTGCATCAGCAGGTCGTTGACCGAGATTCGGACGGGGGCGAAGGTGGCGATGTTGCCGTAGACAGCCAGTCGGCCATGGGGGCGCGGTCTTCGAGCTTTGTGCGGCGGGCGGTCCGCCGATGGGTTCGAGGTCGCACCTTGAAGTGCCCGTCGGCCAGTGCGGCGGGGAACTCCGCGACGACCGGCATGAGCGGGCCGCAGTGCCGGTGAGTTACGCGATTTTCTGGGCGGTTCCATCGGCCGCGGACCGTTCGATGGCGGCAAGGAGCCGGTGGTGGCGCAGGGCGGTCTCGAAACTTGGGTGTGGCTGCCGGTCTTCGGCGATGGCCTGGGCGACCTCCTGGTAGAGGGCCGCTATGTTGGCCGGCGGGCCGGACCGGACCTCGGTGGGGACGGTGCGATAGGTGTCGGGCACGGCCACCGGGTCGTCTCCGATTCTGATGTCCCAGTCGCCCCAGTGGATGAACGTTCCACGCTGGGCCGGGGTGGCGGTCAATGTTGTTTCGCTGCCGACGAGTTTGAGCACGAATGCGTCCTGGATGGGGCCGTTGCCTCCGTGCACGGCGACGGACGCGGTGGCGCCGCCGACCAGCAGCCCGTGCAGCAGCACGTGGCTGGGTGTGGCGTTGGGTGCGGTCTGTTCCGTCCCGGCGACCAGCACGCGGTCGTGCGTGCGGGGCAGCCGCGCCGAGACCTCGGTCAGCGGGCCCGCGACCCGTTCGAGCGCGGCCAGGAAGTGGCCGGCCATGATGGTCAGGATGTTGGTCCCCTCTGAGGGGTCGAGGCCGAACACCAGATTCGGCCATATCCGGCTGCCGCCCCAGGGCGCGCCCTCCGCCACCAGCGCGGCCGATTCGAGCGCGCCGATCCGGCCATCGGCCAACAGGTCGGCGACGAAGCGGGCGCTCGGCGAGTGGTGTCCCTGGAGGACCACCGCGTGTACGACGCCTGCGGCGACGGCGGCCTCGGTCAGCTCTCTCGCTTGGTCGGCGTCGACGCCCAGCGGCCACTCCGACACCACGTGCTTGCCGGCCTTGAGCGCGGCCCTGATCACAGCGGCGTGCCCGGAAGCCTTCACCGAGACGACGACCAGGTCGACATCGGGGTGCTCGGCGAGCTCGGCCGCGTCGGCGAAAGCGTGCCGCACGCCATGAGCGGCGGCCGTCCGGTCCGCGCTGGCTTGATTGGTGGTCGCGACCGCGGTCACCTCGAACGCCTCGAGTGCGGCGAGTGCGGGTAGGTGCGAGCCGTCCGCCCAGCCGCTGGCCCCGACAACTCCGACTCGGATCATGCGCCCCCCTTAGTTGTGTACCTTCCGGTATGAAACTAGACCGGCGCGCCGTCGTCCCGCAAGAGGTAACGTACCGATAGGTATAAAACTCGGGAGAGCACGGAGGACGGCATGCCCGGCGGACGCCCACGCTCGTTCGACGCAGACGCCGCACTCGACCAGGCGCTGGAGGTGTTCTGGCGGCACGGATACGAGGGCACCTCGCTGACCGACCTGACCGCAGCGATGGGCATCAACAAGCCCAGCCTCTACGCCGCCTTCGGCAACAAAGAGGAACTGTTCGCCAAGGTGCTGGCCCGCTACCTCAACGGCCCCGGCGCCTACACCGCTGACGCGCTGGACGCGCCCACCGGCCGCGAGGTCGTCGAGCAGCTGATCCGTGGAGCCGCCAACCTGACCGCCGGCCAGAACACGCCCCATGGCTGTCTGTGCGTCAACACCGTTCACGCCTGCGGACCCGACGCGCACACCGCACGCCAGGACGCCATCGCGGTGCGCAAAGCCGGTGAGGCGGCGTTGCGCAGGCGGCTGGAGCGGGCCACCGATCTTCCGTCCCACTACGAACCGGCCGCCCTGGCCGCACTCGTCCACACGATCTCCGATGGCATCGCCGTCCAGGCGGCAGCCGGCCGCAGCCACGACGAACTGCGGCAGATCGGTGACTTGGCGCTGCATGCCCTGCTGGGCTGAAAGCCCCCAGGCCACTGCCGCTCGCATCCCCCCGGCCCTTACCAGGCGCGCAGACGATCAGCCCCGACGACAGGCCACCGCGGCGCCCTTAGCGGGACGTTCGTTCACCTACCACATCAGCTCCGGAACACCAGGGCCCCGGACGCGTCAGAACGAGAAGTCACGCCAGCGTCGATCCAGGCGCCGCCTACACGACTCGTCGTTCCGATACTGGTCGCCGCCCGCCCGGCTCCTGCGGCAAGACCCTCGGCCCGCCCCACCGGTCTCACCAGCCCTCGCCGTACTGATCCGCCCCCGCTCGGTCGTTTGGGGCTCATGACACGGTTCTTACCGCCATCGCTAGAAGCCCATGGCGATCACGGTAGGCACCTGATCCGGACGTCGAAAAACGATGGCGGTTGCCCGTTGTGGCCATCTGATTTCGTAGATGGGCATGGGCTCGTTGACTGATCGGCTGTGGATCGGATGACGAGGCTTCGCCGCTGGGGACAGTATGAGCTCGCGCGGCCGGCCGTGCGCGGCATGGGGACGGTGCTGGCCGCGGTGGGGCTGGCCGTCCTGGCGGTGGTGTACGCGATCGCGTTGTGGCGGATGCCGGACTGGATGCACCAGCACGATCCCAAGGACCGGCACAATGCGCGGCTGCTGGTGGTGTCGGCCGGCGGCGCCGTGGTGGTGGCGGTGTCGCTGCTGTACACCGCCCGCTCCTACCGGCTCAGCCACCGCGGTCAGGTCACCGACCGGTTCACCAAGGCGCTGGAGCGGCTCAGCTCCTCCGACATCGACGCGCGCCTGGGTGGCATCCACGCCCTGGCGCACGTCGCAGCCGACTCCCGTCCGCACCACGACGACGTGGTCGAGGTGCTGGAGGCCTTCCTGCGTCGCCGCGCGCCCAAAGCCCGCCGAGACGACGGCCCGACGTTGGGTGTGCGCCCTCACCTGCCTGCGCGTCCCGATTCCGATGTCCAGGCCGCGTTGACCGCGCTCGGCCGGCGACCCCGCCGTCCCGAGCGCCGCCGCCTCGACCTCAGTGGTCTTCACCTGGCTGGCGCCCGCCTGGCCGAGTCGGACCTGGGCCGTGTGAACCTACAGGACGCCGACCTGCAGAGGGCGGAGCTGTGGAAAGCGAATCTGCAAGGCGCGTGGCTGGATGGCACAGACCTGAGGGGCGCGGATTTGAGGAGGGCGGATCTGAGGATCACGCTTCTGGCGGCTGTGGACCTGGGGGGCGCGGATCTGAGGCGGGCGTCCCCCTGCACTACGCCATCATGGGGGCCTGGACCTGAGGGGCGTGGATCTTGAGGGCGCGCACCTGCGGAGTGCGTCCTTGCAGGACGTGAACCTGGTGGGCGTGAACCTGCAGGGCGCGGATCTTCGGGACACCGACCTTCGAAGCGCACGCCTCAGGGGAGCGAATCTGATGACCGCCGATCTTCGGGGCGCGAACCTGCACGGCGTGACCGGCCTGTCTGAGCAGGCGATCAGGTCAGTGGCCAGGGTGGACGAACACACCGAGTTCTGAGCTCTCCAGTGAACGATCCGTTGCGGCCGAATCCAGGCACGTGGTCTGGTGAACCCCTCCGCGCGGATGGGCGTCTGAGCAGCGCGGTCGAGACGGCGCCGGGCGGCGCGCACGGGCGTGTGCGGCGGCGGCTGGAGCCGGTACGCCAGCGCTGGGCAGAGGCTCGGGACCGACGCGAGGCCAAGCCGTTGCGGATACGGCCCTTGGCGGCCCGGCTTCTGGATGCTGATGGCCGCGGGAGCGGCGGCGGTGGCGATCTGGCTGACCACCGCGTGGCTGCTGGTGGTGTGGGCGAAAGTCGGCCCGGGTGCGCAGCACAAGGCGAAGCCGAAGCTGACGGGCACTTCCGAGAGCGCCCAGACCAAGTCCGACCACGGCACCTGCCGCCTTCTCTGATCCCGATATCACCGCGGGCGGGAGGGCCTCCACCCACGGAGCCCGCCCTGTCCGTCCGTTTTGATGTGTTACGGTCCGTGGTTTCGCCATGGAGGTGATCAAGTGAAGATCCGGCGCTCCCTCGCCATCGCCACCCCGTTGGTGGCTCTGGCGGCCGGTATCCCGGGGGTCGTGTACCTGGCCCCCGGACAGACACAGAACGCGGCGGGGACCTCGGCCACGGCGGCCGCCCCCGCTCTCGGCGACTTCGACCTCCGCCAAGGGTCGAACCGCAGCACCCCCCTCAAGGCCCTCGGCAAGAAGCTCGACAAGAGCGGCGTCACCGCGCTGATGAACGCGACGGGCCAGCGCAAGCTCGGTTCCGGAAGCTGCGCGAAGGCGGCCGGAGTCCCTGCCAAGTCGGTCGCCTACTGCTGGAACGCCGGGGACTCCAAGACCTCGAAGTGGATCCCGCAGGGCGTGTCGACCGTCTCGGACGCCGACTCCGACGAGACGTGGGGCAAGAGCGGCAAGCCGATCCTCGTCGCCTGGTACGCCGACCACGCCATCCGGCTCACGTTCGTGAACCCGGCCAAGCACAGCTACCGGCACGTCCTGCTCGTGTACCCGACGATGAAGGGCGGCAAGGCGACCTACACCGACATCGACGTCCACGCCGGCGGCATCGCCTGGTTCGGCAACAAGCTGTACGTCGCCGACACCCAGGCGGGCCTGCGCCAGTTCGACATGACGCAGATCTACGACCTCGGCAAGAGCAAGGCGGGCACCACCAAGAAGAAGGGGTGGGTCGGCCTGCACGGCAAGACGTACTACGGGCACGCGTACCGGTACGTGATGCCGCAGACGGGCAGCTGGCAGAACGCCAAGGGCAAGGCTCCCGCGTCCAAGTGCAAGGGCAGCGGGCCGCTCCGCACCTCGTGGGCGTCGGTGGACCGCACCGCGCGGCAGCGGCCAGAGCTCATCCTCGGCGAGTACTGCACGACCGCGAGCCCCAAGGGCCGCGTGGTCACCTACCCGCTCAAGGTCGGTACCGGCATCGTCGGGACCGGCGGCGTCGCGCACGCGAACTGGGCGGCGACGCTTCCGGACAAGAAGATCCAGGGCGGCGTCCGGTCGCACGACTGGTGGTGGTTCTCCCACAACGTCGACACCACGTCGGGCGCCAAGCGCGGGCAGTTGCTCACCACCGTCCGGAAGGGCGGCGGCTGGGGCAAGGTGACCCGGCAGACGGTCTCCTACGGTCCTGAGGACCTGTCGTGCTACCGGGGCCAGCGGCGCATCTGGACGGTCGCGGAGCACGCCGGCAAGCGGGCGCTGTGGGGAACGCTGGAAGACCCCTGCAACACCAACTGAGGTGATCCCTTCCCGCTCGCCCGCCCGGACGGACACCCAGGCGGGCAAGCGGGTTCACACGGCCTGTGTAATGGTCATTCGCCCGTTCCCGTGGGGCACGCGGAGGCGGCAGTGCGTCCTGGCCACCTGCAGGGCATGCCTTAAGACCTCTGGGCTGGCCGAAGCATCAGCAAACGACAGCACCTGACGGATCTCCCGCCGCTCGTCCAATGGGCGCGGCGGCGGGAGACCGTCTAGGCAGGAACGTCGATACGAACGTACCCAGGTCCCCGCGCCCGGTGACGCTGCAGGTCAGCGACTGGCTGCAGGCCGACTCGGCCCTCGACAACGAGGCCTCCTGCGATCCCGGCGACGACCAGGTCCCCGAGATGGTCCTGCGCATCCGTGAGACCGGATGGGCGCAATTGCCCGACTGGCCCACCGAACCCGCCGGATTCGCCGCCTGGCCCCGCTCGGGCCAGACCGTCACCGTCACACTGACCCCGCCCCAATGGGCCCTCACCCTCACCGCGCTGAACCGATAGGCGCACATGGCAGACCGCACCAGCTCCCGCGACGACCACGAGGATGCCCGCCGGCTACAGACGATCGCCACAGAGATCAGACAGCGGCTCGCCGCGCGCTGCTAGGCGGCTTACGCGCCGCGAGCATGCACGGTGCGAGCTGTGCAGCTGGCTGCGGTGATGACCGCAGGCGCCGGGAACTAAGGCGTCTTAGGGCGCGCGAATAGGGCGTCGTCCCAATGTGGGCCCCGGGGCCTTAGGGCGAACCTTGTACATGTCGGGCCAAGAGGGCCCGGCAGGAACAAGGAGCAGGACATGTACAGCACGGACATCAGCCGGGTCATCATCGCCGACCGCGTACGCGAGCGGCAGGCCGAGGCGCGCAACGCCCGTCGCGCCCGGCTCGCCAAGGCGCTCAAGCGCTGAAGCACGACCCGTGCTGACCGAACCGCACGACGACGACGAAGGGAGCCGACCATGATCAGCTACGAGTTCATGAAGATCGCCGGAGAGGACCGGGCGCGCAGGCTGCGGGCCGAGGCCCGGCAGGCGCGCCGCGCCCGGCTCGCCAAGGCGCTCAAGCGGTGAAGCCCGCACAGCGACCCGAGCCGCCAACGCCCCCGTCATCCGACGGGGGCGTTCTCTTTGAAGAGTCGGGATGCGGAGAAGAACGCGCGAGACCGTGCGCTAAGACGTCGTCTCATTTGAGGTGCTGGGACTCTGGGCTGTGTGGTGATGGTTGAACGCATGGTGCCGGACGAGTTGTGGGGCTGTTCCAGCGGGTGGTCACACCTGCTCCAACGCGGCCACAGGGCGGCGGCCGGCGCAAATACGGGAATCGCGAGGTGTTGGCCGCGATCACCTTCGTGGCCAAGATGGGCTGCACCTGGCGGCAGTTGCCGCCGGTCTTCGGTCCGTCGGGACCAACCGCTCACCGACGCTTCATCGAGTGGACCACCGCCCGGGTCTGGGCCGAACTGCACCGCCTCGTCTTCGACGAACCGGGCCTCGCGCCGAAATCCGGACTGGTCGCGCCGCGCTATCGACTCGATGAACATGCTGGCCCTGAAAGGAGGGACCTGACAGGCGCCCGAATCCTGTAGACAGAGGCAAGGAAGGCTCGGAGATCGGCTTGATCACCGACCGCACCGGATTACCCCTCTCGATCGCGATCTCCGGCGCGAACCTCCACGACAGCCAGGCACTCGAACCGCTCGTACGCGGCATCCCGCCGACCCGCTCCCGCCGCGGCCCGCGCAGACGACGACCCGCCAAGCCGCACGCAGACAGGGACGACTACCTGCGCCGATGGCTACGCACCGCCCGCACCGCCGCTACGAAGGCAAGGCCGAACACTCCCTGGCCCTCACCGCCATCGCCACTGCCGAGCTCGCGACCAAGCTGGCTCTGTCGCCCCAGACCGTTCGCCAGATGGCCAACGGACGGGTCAGATCTCCGCGCTGAAGACCGGTAACGACGTCCGGTACGCCGGGAAGCGGTCCGCGAGGTGCGGTGGCAGCCCCACCGTCAACCTGGGGACGGGTGCGGCGTGCGTCTTCTGGTGCAGGTCCCACATGCGGCGCTGGTAGCGGTTGACGAATGCGACGAGGCCGCGCATGCCGCTGTAGGTCGCGACCATGATCGGCACGAGCGCGGACCAGGGCAGGTCGCCGTCGGGGTAGAGGGGCCCATCGCCTGCGCTGGTCCCTATGGCGTCGTCGACACCGGGCCCGCGCCGGCGACTGCCGCCACCGCCGGCGCGAGGCCACACCATGAAGATCCACAACTGCGGATGAAGTATTAGTTGACCGACCTCAGAAGCAACCGACCGAAGTCAGCGCGGCTCAAGTAGGCCCCTCAGGCCGCCGTCAGTGCCGCCAGGGCGCGGTCCATCGCGGCGTTGAACTCTTCTGGCGCCAGCGGCAGCCGGGACTTGACGTCCCGGCTCCACTGGTCGGCGAGGACCTCGGCGGAGCCCGCCTCGACACCGTCGAGTGCCGCGTCGGCCAGATCCGACGGAGCGAGCTTGTCCACGGGCCAGCCCGCGGCCATGTCGGTGTCGGCCAGGCCGAGGTGCACTGCTGTCACGAGGGTGCCCTGCTCGGCGAGTTCCAGGCGGACGCCGTTCGTCATGGCCCAGGCGGCGGCCTTGGTCAGGTGGTAGGCGTTGGAGCCCTTGCCCCCGAACCACGACATGGCGGAGAGGACGTTGACGATCGCACCCCCGCCGTTCCCGGCGAGCGCCGGCGCGAACTCACGGATCATTCCCAGGTGCCCGAACACGTTGGTCTCCAGTTCGCGCCGTACCGCGTCCAGCGAACCGGTCACCAGGTCGGTCCCGGTCTGGATCCCGGCATTGTTGATGAGCAGTGAGACGTCCGGGGCGGCCTCGGCGGCGGCCTTCACGGATGCGGGCTCGGTGATATCGAGGGGCAGCACCTCGACCCCGGGCAGGTCCACGGTCTCCGGTCGGCGTGCCGTCGCGTAGACCTTGCGGGCGCCCCGTTCGAACAGGCGCTGCGCGAAGGCGCGGCCCAGGCCGCGGTTGGCTCCGGTGACGAGGGCGACTGAGTCGTTGATGTCCATGCCGGTACGCTAAAACCTAACGTTAACGTCAGGGGCAAGTGCTGGCCATCAGGTCCTTGGGGGAGGAATCACCATGACCGTCGGGCAGGCCGCGGGCGAGCGGCTGATTCGCATCGGCGAGGTGGCACGGGGTGCCGGCGTCTCAGTACGCGCCGTGCGCTACTACGAGGAGCAGGGGCTGCTCATCGCGGAGCGCAGCCCATCGGGCCAGCGCCTCTATCAGCAGGACGCCATCCCCCGGGTCCGTTTCTTCCAGCAGATGTTCGCCGCCGGCCTGACCAGCCGAAGGATCACGGAACTCCTTCCGTGCTGGGACTCCGGGCACACCGACGCCGAGCAACGAGCCATGCTGCGCGCCGAGCGCGATCGCATCCAGGCCAAGGTCGACGACCTGCAGGGTGCCCTGGACCGCCTCGACGAGGTCATCGCGATCACAGACACGCACCCGTAAGCGCGGTCGGTCGGACGTCGCACCAGTGATCTACGGCTGGAGTACTGAGCGCTCCTACCATCCTCGTTTTGCTTCCCGATAGGTGTCGCTCGCAACAGCGCCAGTGGCCGATGCCGCCCCTAACAGGTCGCCTATGCGTGCGGCGGTTTTCGCCTTGCCGCTGTCCTGGCACAGCTAGGTGCGGCCCCTCGCAACGGGCTCCGATTGGTGACCTGCTGCTCTTCGCCACCAACCCCTGTGCCCCGCTGACCATCGATCGCGTCGGCCCGACCCGTCCGGCAACCCACAGTGAGGGCCCGAACCAGCGACAACCCGGCCGGGCCGCCGTCGCGTCCGTCGGGTTCCTTCTCGCGGGTCGATCAGGCGCGGAGGGCGCCGATCAGGACATCGACGGCGGCGAGTGCGGGGGAGGCCGTCCGTAGCGGACGCCCTCACCCGCGCGGCGGCGGACCGAGTCGCGTGGTCATCGGTCGGCCGGGTCGAGGAGCCCGGTCACGAGCCGGCGCGCGTAGGCGGCGTCGAGCCCGTCCGGACGGAAGAGGATGCGGTACATCACCGGGGCGACGACGCGGTCGAGGACGGTCTCGGTCTCGGGCGCGCTCTCCCCTCGCTCGGCGGCGCGGGCGAGCACGACGTCGATCTGCTCGGCCGCGTAGGCCGAGCACTGGCCGGCGTTGCTGCCGTCCGGGTCGCCGAGCAGGGCGTCGCGGATGTAGGCGCGCCCCGTGGGGGAGGCCATCTCCTCGAGGAACTGCTCGGCCCAGGCCTCCAGATCGGTCCGCAGGTTGCCCGTCTCCTCCGGCGCCGTCTCGGGCCGCAGGCGCTCGACGGCCACGTCCGACAGCAGTTCCTGCAGGTCGCCCCAGCGGCGGTAGATGGTGGACGGGGTGACTCCGGCCCGGGTGGCCACCAGGGGGACGGTCAGCGCCTCCCGCCCCACCTCCGATTCGAGTTCACGTACGGCGGCGTGCACCGACGCCTGCACCCTGGCGCTGCGCCCACCGGGGCGCACCATCGGTTTCCGTCCCATGGAGCCAGCTTAAAGCAAAGATGTTGCTTCAAGGGTCTGGTCCCCGGCCGTTCCGGGTGGCCGGCCAGGAACCTGGTCACCGATCGTCACGCCGCGGCGAGCTCGCGCGCCGGCCGCGTCTGCTCGTAGGCGTGGCCCACCCGCAGCAGGACGGATTCTCCAAGGGGTCGGCCGAGCAACTGCATGCCGATCGGCAGGCCCGCCGCGTCATGGCCGACCGGTACCGAGAGCGAGGGGACCCCGGTGATGTTGGCCGGGGCGGAGAGGCGCACGTAGGCGTCGGAGACGCTCTCGACGGTGCCGTCGGGCCAGGTGAGCGCCGGCTGGTCGGCCTTCGCCGCGGTCGCCGGGACCGTCGGGGCGGCGATCACGTCGACGTCCGCCAGCAGGCCGGCCCAGGCCCGCCGCATGAGGGTGCGGGCGCGCTGGGCGCGCAGGTAGTCGCCGGCGGGCATGAGCTCGCCGGCTTCCAACAGGATGCGGACGTCCGCCTGGTACAGCTCGGGGACCGCGCGCAGGGTGCGCTCGTGGTAGGCGGTGGCCTCCGGGACCATCAGCCCCCACTGGGTGGCCTGGACGTAGCGGGTCATCGGGATCTCGACCTCGACGAGACGGGCGCCGAGGCTTTCGAGATGGTCGATGGCGTGCCGGACGGCGGTCTCGACCTCAGGGGCGACGTGGTCGAAGTAGTAGTTGCCCGGCACTCCGACGCGCAGCCCGGTCAGGTCCGTGTCCGCGCCCGGCCGGTGGTCCGCGGAGGGCGTGGCGAGGGACGCGGGGTCGCGGGGATCGTGGGCGGCCAGGGCGTCGAGGACCAGCGCGGCGTCCTCGACGGTGCGGGTGATCGGTCCGACGTGGTCCAGCGACCACGACAGCGAGGTGACGCCGTGGCGCGGGACGAGGCCGTAGGTCGGTTTGAGGCCGACGACCCCGTTGAGCGCGGCGGGCACGCGGATCGATCCGCCGGTGTCGGTGCCCAGGGCGAAGGTGGCGGCTCCCGCGGCGACGGCGACGGCGGACCCGCCGCTGGAGCCGCCGGCGACCCGGTCCCTGTCCCACGCGTTGCTGGTCTGCGGGGTAGTCAGCCCGTAGGCGAACTCGTGGGTGTGGGTCTTGCCGACCAGGATCGCTCCGGCCGCGGTCAGGCGGGCGGCGACCGTGCCGTCGGCCTCGGCGCGGTGCCCGGCGCGGACCCGGGAGCTGGCGGTGGTGGCCGCGCCGGCGACGTCGATCAGGTCTTTCAGGCCCATGGGGATGCCGTGCAGCGGGCCGCGCGGCCTGCCGGACGCGACCTCACGCTCGGCCTCGTGCGCCGCTCGGCGGGCCCGTTCCGCGGTGACGGTGACGTAGGCCCCCAGGCGCGGCTCCACCTCCTCGATGCGGTCGAGCACGGAGTCCACCAGCTCGACGGGGGACAGCTTCCGGGCGCGGATCGCGTCGGCCGCCGCGGTCAGGGACAGCTCATACGGCTGCATCGTGCTTCTCCTCTCCCGCGCGATAGGCGGCGGCCGGTGGGGTGTCGCCGAAGTCCAGGTCCCGCAGGACCGCGACGACGGAGTGGATGTGGTTCGCGGTGGCGGCCACCGGGGCGTGGCGGTCGGCCGGCAGCGGGAGGCCGGCACGGCCGGCCCAGCGGGCCGCCTCGGGCGGTGTGAGTTCATCGACGGACATGAGCGTTCCTCCAGGTCGGGACGGGGTGGCGGAGTGACTCCGCAGCAAAAGCTAAGCGTTTGCCTTAAGCGACACTAGGACCTAGGGTGACTTAAAGCAAATTTGTTGCGTTTAGTGGAGAGGAGTCCCATGCCAGGCGTCACATCGGGCGCCCCCGCGCCATGCCCCTACGCCACTGCCCCCCTCCGCACGGCGAACCGCACGGCGCCCGTCGTCCTCGACGCGTCGATCCTGGCCGCCCTCCTGGCGGCGTCCAGCGCGCCGACGCCCTTGTACTCCCTGTACCAAGACCAGTGGGGGCTGACAGCCCTGACCATCACGGTGGTCTTCAGCGCCTACTCTCTGGCGCTGCTGGCGGCCCTGATCACGGTCGGAGCGCTCTCCGACCACCTGGGACGGCGCCCCGTCCTGATGGGCGCCCTGCTCCTGGAAGCGGCCTCCATGCTGCTCCTGGCCTCGGCGGACGGCGCCGGTCAGTTGATCGCCGCCCGCGTCCTGCAGGGAGCGGCCACCGGCGCGGCCACCAGCGCCGCCGGCGCCGCCCTCCTCGATCTGGAGGATCCCCGCCGGCCGGGCCGGTCCGCCCTGACCAACGGCATCGCCCCGGTCGTCGGCATGGCCGCCGGCGTACTGGTCGCCACCCTCCTCGTGCGTTTCGCGCCCGCCCCCACGGCCACCGTGTACGTCCTGCTGGCGGCACTTTTCGGCGCCCAGGCGATCGCGGTGGCGTTCACCCGGGAGACGGCCTGCCCGCACGCCGGGGCCCTGCGCTCCCTGCGCCCCCGGCTCGCCGTGCCGCCACCAGCCCGCCGCGCACTGCTGACGGCCGGGACCGGAGTCGTCGCCATCTGGGCACTCGGCGGCTTCTACTCCTCCCTCGGCCCGGCGCTCGTACGGCTCGTGGCACCCGACGCCCCGCACGCCGTCGGCGGCATGGTGTTCTTCACCGTCAGCGCCGCCGCCGCTCTCACCGTGTGGACGCTGCGGCGGACGGCGCCGACCGCCGCCGCCACCGGCGGAAGCCTGACCGTCATCGCGTCCGCGGCCCTGAGCCTGCTCGGCCTGCACGGCGCCGGCCTGCCCGCCGTCTACGGCGGCGCGACCCTGGCCGGCGTCGCCTTCGGGGCCGTCTCCCAGGGCGCGCTGCATATGCTGCTCGCCTCGCTCCGCCAACGGGACCGTGCCGCGACCCTGGCCGCTTACTACGTCCTCAGTTACCTGTCCATGAGCTTGCCCGCCATCGCCGCGGGCGCCGCAACCCAGCACTTCGGACTGCGGACCGCCGCCCACGCCTACGCCATCGGCGCCGCCCTCCTCGCCGTCGCGGCGGTGTCGGCACTCACCGTGTCGCGGCGCAGGGCCATCTCCATCTCCACCGCCGCAGACGTCCACCGCTGAAGACCAAGGGAGTGACCATCATGAGTAGCTCATCCGCCGGCAAGACCACCACCATCCCCTCCTGGAACGTGGGAGATGTCACCGTCCACCGCATCGACGAGACTCTCCTGCCGCCCGCGACCGGACCCTGGCTGCTGCCCGACGCCACCCCGGACGTCGTCGACCGCCAGGACTGGCTGCGCCCCGACTTCGCCGACTCCGACGGCACCCTGCACATCGACAGCCACAGCTTCGCCCTCACCGTCAACGGACTGCGCATCGTCGTCGACACCGGCATCGGCAACGGTAAGACACGAGCCAACCCCGCCTGGCACGACCTGCGGACCGACTACCTCGAACGCCTCACGGCCGCCGGATTCGCCCCGCGAACGGTCGACCTGGTGATCCTCACCCACCTGCACACCGACCACGTCGGCTGGAACACACGGGAGGCGAACGGCGAGTGGGTCCCCACCTTCCCCAACGCCCGCTACCTCACCTCCCGCGTCGAGCGGGACTTCTGGGCCGGCTACGACATGGACGAGCCGCGCGAGCAGATGTTCCGCGACTCCGTGATCCCGATCGAGCAGGCGGGACTGCTCGACGCCATCGACGTCCCCGCCGAAGGCGTCGAGATCGTCCCCGGCCTGCACCTGGTCCCCACCCCCGGGCACACCCCCGGCCACATCGCCGTCCAGCTGACCCGCCAGAGCGCCACGGCGCTGATCACCGGCGACTGCATCCACCACCCGGTCCAGTTCGCCCACCCCGCGATCGGTTCGTGCGTCGACATCGACCCCGAACAGTCCGAGGCCACGCGCCGGCGGCTCCTCGCCTCGCTCGCCGGCAGCGGCACCCTCGTGCTGGGCACCCACTTCCCACCGCCCACCGCCGGCCACGTGATCACCCATGGTGACGCCTACCGGCTCTCCCACATCCCCGCGGCCTGACGAACATCGCCGCCCCAACGGCCGGACCGAGGCCGGAGCATTCTCTCTCCGCCCGGTGCGGCGGCGGCCTTCAGCAGGCGGTCCGGTCTCGAGAGGGACAGGCGACTTCCACCCCGGCTGCGCTGCCGTCCCCACCGGACGGCAGCGCGCTGCGCGACGAAATCCCGTCCGATGCTCCTCGATGGCCCATCGGTGAACCAGGTGACGACCGGACGGGCCGCGCTCGAAGCCACCACGGCGTTCCGCGCGGCGGGTCATGAGGCCGATGGCTGCCCAGCAGATCATGGCTTCGCTGGTGGTGGGGTGGCATTCGTAGTCGGCGGTCCAGGCGCCGGTGTGCGGTGGGCCAGGCAAGCGTCCGTTCGAGCCCACCTGCGACGCAGCACGGCGAAGCCCTTCTGATCGGCGGGTTTGCGGACGATGTGGATTGTGGTCTGGGCGGCCCGGTCGACCAGGCGTCCGGCGAACCCCGCGTCAGCGAACACGAACCTTGTGCCTGCCGAAAACTACGTCCGTGCAGATGAGAGGCGCAGGGGGTGGGTTGCGACGCGGGGCTTGATCAGTGGCAAGGGCAGGCTGCGGCGAGGTGGTTGCCGCGAGATGATGGGCGGCTTTGCTGTTGCGACTGGCCGCGGACCAGTCGCCGAGCAGCCTGAAGGCGTGGTTGTAGACCGAGCGGGCGTACTCGTCGAACAGCTGCCTGAAGGCGTCCGGGTCTCCGGCGCGGACCCGGGCGCGTGCATTGGTCTCCACATGCCAGGACTGTCCGCCCGCCCCCGCCGGGGTTCCCGCGGCGCGCCGACCGCTCAGTCACGATCGTCGCCTTCCCCCAGTCCCCGGGTCCCGGACGCGGCCACCGCGGCACATGTTGCCGGAGGACAACATGTGCTACTGCCAGGTCGGCTGATCGAGCCGTCTGAAAGGGGCGAGGGCCGGTTCGTCCGCGACCCCGCCCCGGCGAACGGTTCCTAAGAACCGGCCGCGCGCCGAAGGACGTGCCCGTGAGCACCACCCTGAGCCAGGGAGCAGGAGCGTTACGTCGTTCCCTCCTCCAGGGAACGAGGGCGCTGTCCCATCGCGGTCCGTGCAGAACACTTCGCAGTCATTCAGGTTCACCTGCCGCGTCGAGGCGGCCGGATTCCGCCATCCGTCGCTCCTTGCTGGCCGCGGTGGCTACCGTCCCGTCGTGGACCCGATCGCTGCTGCCAGCCTCGCCGTCTCCATCGTCGGCACCGCTCTCAGCACCACCATCAGCATTGCGGCCTGGCGGGCAGCGCACAGGTCGGCCACCGCCGGTCACACCGCCAGCCAAATCGAGCTCGACAGACGGCACGAGGAGCTGACCCCTCAGTTCACCCTCACCGCGCGGCGTGACACTTTCGGCAGTGTCAAGTTGTGGATCGAGTTGACGGCGCCTTCGGCCCTCGGTGGCTTGGACTACGTCTGCGCCAGCATTCGGGATGAGGGGCCCGCCCGCCCCTGGCGCCCTCGGCCACCGACCTTCGACGTCTACCGTTCACTGGAGTTCCAAGTGCGCGATCGGGACGAGGTCATCTTGGCGGACTATGTGTTCAACACAGGCCGCATCTCCTACTCGTTCGCCCTGCAAGTCGGGGAGAGCCAAGACATCTACATGGTCCGGACGAGCCCGCCTGTCGGATGGAGAAGCACCGCAGAAGAGTGGCGACTTGATCGAGCCAGGCATCCCTTGGTGGTGGAGCTGGAGTGCTACAAGGGGGGTTGGGCGCCCTGGACGGTGGCAGTCACGGTGACCTTCCCGGACGAGGAACCCCAGGGCTGAGAGTGATGGGGGAGGCTCTCGGGCTCCGCGGCGCCGTGGCAGGGGAACGCCCTGGTCAGGGGCGAATCGGCCGGTGAGCAGCTCGGGCGCCGGCGGCGACGTCGGCGCCGTCCTCGTCGAGGCCGCGGCGATCGGCTACCTGGTCGGGTTGCCGGCCACTCGAGCCGAACGCAGTGCCAGGGCTGATCCGGTCCACACGACATGTGGTGCCGACACCGGCCGGGGCCAGACCCAACCGGGGGCCTCTGCCGCCCTGATCTCCAAAGGATCGATCGTCAAGGCGACCAGTACCGCCGGGTGGCAGGCCGACGCGTGGGACTGCTACGACCGGGTGTCCGAGCTGCGGTTCGCCACCCAGTGGATCTCCAACGCCTGCAGCCGCGCCCGGCTGTTGTTTCTCCAGGCCGGTCGGCGGGATCTCGGGGGTGCGGCTGATGATCAACGTGCCGCGCTGCCCAGCCTTCCTGCCGTCGGACGAACCCGAGGGCCAGGCATTAAGCGATGGTGTCCCCGGCATCGCCCTGCTTGAATGCCGGCGTGGCGTTGGGTACGGGGCAGCTCTTGGCGGAGCACGACGGCACGCTGCGAAATCACGATCGAAAGCCTCCGCGACTTGGCACCGTCGTAGAGCGGATCGGCCCGCTGAACCTTACGCACTACGGCACCCACTGCGTCGTTGACCAACCGCCCGCTGAAGGTGGAGGACTCGGCTTCGGTCGTGCGGCTTGTCCAGCAGGTGCAGGCATCCGCAGCCGCATGTGCGGAACCTGTGGAGTGGCGTGTGTTCCACCACGACGCAGCGGCGTCGCACCTGAGCATGGCGCTCGACGCGGCCGGCTTCGCCGCAGGTTGGGAGCGCAGTGTCTTGGTCGGTGAGGTCGCCGAGCTCGATTTCCCCGAGCCGGAGCCGGTATGGGAGACCAGATCGGTCCGGTGGGATGAACCGCAGGCGCAGCAGGCACTCGACCTTGCGGCACGAACCGGCCCGCACAGGTTCCCCTTGGCGACCTGGCACGCAATGGGCTCCATCCCGTACTGGGACGTCGAGGTTCGTGTGCTGACCCACCGCGGAACGGTCATCGCAGCCTGCTGGCTAGAGAACGTCTCCGACACCGCCTACGCCGTCATCGGAGGGCTGACCGCAGCTCGCCCCGAACTCCTGGCTCGGCTACCGCTGTGGCGGTTCCGGCCGCCGCCCAAACAGTTCCTGGCCGCCGACGCCGACGGGCAGGTGCGTGACGTTCTGCTCGCCATCGGATTTCGTGAAATCACGACCGTACGAGCCCACCACTGGACCCCGCCCGGTGAACCCGCGGCGACCCCGCCCGCAAGGCACTCGCTCTACAACGGCGAGGACGGGCAGATCCCGCGCCGCTGCGAAGCCCGCGTCGGCTTCGACTATGACAGCGGCAGAGGACGCTATCGCGCGCCAGTCGACTCGCGCCGCTGGTTCTACGGCCTGTTGGGCGGCCGCAACGACCCGGTGATCGCAGCCGCCGAAAGTGTTATCGAACGCGGTCTGCGCGCCTGCGTCCGAACCGGCGAATGGGTGTACGTGTACCGGCCCTACCTCAACGGATGGGAGTTCGACCCGCACCGCGTCGGCGGCCCCGGACAGCCGTCCTGGCCGGGAAGCGCCATCGCTGATGATGAGTTTCAGTTCCTCGCCACGGCGGACGCCCGCCTGGGCACGTTCGCCCACTACGCGGAACAAACCCTTGTTGTCTTCGGAGAAGACCTCCTCGCACAGGTCGCGGACGACCTGGACCGACTACTCGGCGGTGAGACCTGGAGTTTCGGTTCGCAGACCTCCCACCCGGCTTAGGTTCCAATGACCTAGGTCAAACCACTATCGAACCATCCCTCGACGACCACGGCTTCTCCCACCAGTTCGACCTGGACGTCCGCAAAGTCCGGGATTTGGCCACGCTGGCGTTGGTGTCGGGTTCAGCGTCTACTTCACCACGCTGGACGACATGGTCCGCCGACTCAAGGCCGCCGACACCATCGGCTGGCTCGCCACCAAATTGCGCGTCTATCTCCGCCCGCACGTCCTGGTGGTCGACGGGGTCGGCTACCTGCCACTGGCCCACGACGAAGCCGACCTGGTCTTCCAGATGACTTCCAAAAGGTAAGAGAAGGGGCGATCCCCTTGACCAGCAACAAGGCCTTCTCTGAATGGGGAGGCGTATTCGGCGACGAGGTCCTGGCCACTGCCATCCTCGACCGGCTCGTGCACCACTGCGAGGTCATCGCCATCAACGGCCCAGTTACCGCCTCAAGAACCGCCTCGGTGCCGTCAACACCGAGACCGCCGCGTGACATCCGGCAGGCGAGCCCGTCGGCACCCACGGCAGGTTCGACCGGCGCCGGCTGGAGGCTCTTCAGCCTCCGCCGATTTCAGCGCGATACCGGGCCTCGGCCCAGCACGCGCGCGGATGCGGTCCAGAAGTGGCAACCTTCCTGCGGCGGTGGCGCCCGCCAAGGTCATACGGTGCCTGACGTACGTCCGTGGTGTCGGTTGGCTGCGGTCGTTGCCGTCAAGGTTGCCGTCACTGATCGACCCGCCGACGTCGTTCTTTCAACCGCTGGACGTGCCGCTCGTGCTGCGCGGCGCAGCGCCGCTGGGCACGGTCGATGCGCAACGTTTGCGGGGCGGCCGCCAACTCGTCCAGACTCCGACGATAACTGCTTGCCGCGCCGTCACCTGAATGCGAACCACCGGCGACCTGGGTCTTCGCGGTCCTGCCTAGGCCGTGACGCGCGCCGGTGGAAGGTCGCGTAAGTCGTTGTGTGCCACTGTTGCCGTACTTCTCTGCTGTACGACACCCGCTCGGATCCAACCGCGCTGTCGGCTTGGGAGTCATTCCGATCTCGGCCGTTATGATCGCTGACCTGGTCTTGACCCATGCCGCACGTTGCTGTGAATGACGCACTCGACGACGCTCTGATGGAGTCGACCCGGGCTGTACAAGACCGTGCGGATCAAACCGCGCGGACCGTGTAAGAACCTGTCTGGTGCAGAGCCAGCCGCCAGCGAGTACATGGCCGGGTATGGCACCACTCGGATCCACGGCGTGATCGGCCACGCACCACCCGCCGGGAAGGAAGCCTTCTACCTGATCCGGCTAAACGCTACGCCACAGCCGACGAGCTGGCAAGATCAACAAGGTGCGGCGGAATATGATCATTTGCGCGGTGGCAGTAGTAGCGGCTTTTATCCTGCTGCTGACGCTTGTAACAGCAACGTGGTGGAAGTTCTTCTACGAGCCGCCCATCGGCGGTCCGATCGCCGAGGCGTTCACGAAGACACCCCCGGTCCGCCCTACCGACTCGTTGACGGACTCGGCGCTGTTCTCGCACGCTCCCGATCCGTGCAAGCTACTGCAGTCGTTGGGCGATTTCACCGATCCGGTCAAACACGACGGGGGGTGCGAGCATGTCAGAGAGGTGGGGGAGGGGTATAAGACCTACGAGGTGAGGGCCACTGCGTTTCCCAGGTCGACGGACGCTGGGGCGGTGGCCGAAGCCGTTCGTAGGTACGATGCGTTGGTCCGCCAGGCCCACGGCCCGGCGTTCAGCGAGAATGACGCGAAGTTCAAGCACTTCTTCAGTGCGCTGACCGGTCCTGGCGAGCAGGCGTTCGCCAGGTACACGTACATGCAGTCCAACCTGCACGGCTACCTGCACTACTCCGGGGCCGAGGTGGTTTTCAGAGTACGCAACCTTCTGGTGGAGGTACGGGTGCAGTCGCCCGACGACAAGCGGAGTCGGCAGCTCAACCTGGTCTATGCCGCCGCACGCAAGATCGCGGCAACGCTGAAGCCCTGAGACGGCCGTTTCGACGACGATCCGCCGTCCTGCCTCAGGTCGCTCCGGGACACTGATGACCCGGCGGTCGGGGATTGCCTCTCCATACCTGCCTCTAGCTGCTGCTCCACCTGGGCATCGCGCCCAACGTCGTCCACGACATCGTCAAGCACGGCGACATCGAGGTGGCGATGACGATCTACGCGCACACGTCCCTCGACGACAAGCGGGCGGCGCCGCGAAAGCTGGCGACGACTGTGCGCGGCCTCCGGGGTCGCCGGTCGAAACCTCGCCTCCGGACGAGGCGGACGCACGGCGAAGGAGGCGGTGTGAGTTCAGCGAGGCCGCGCGGGCCGTACGCCAAGACGGCCGCCCGGCGGGCCGACATCGTCCGCGCCGCGCGCGACGGCTTCGCCGAGTACGGTTTCGCCCGGTCCTCGCTCCGCGACATCGCCGAGCGGGCGGACATCACCCACACCGGCCTGCTGCAACATTTCCGTCACCGACCAGATCACCACCAGTGCCGTCTCCTCCACCCGCAATAACGGGGACCGGCGCTTCTTCCAGCCCTACCTCATCGACCGGTACGGCGACCGCGGCGCCTACCAGGGCCAGCACGTCAACGCCGCCGGCGACGGCGGCCCGGGCGCGATCAACGACCCGAACTGGAACGGCAGGGCCGGCTGTTCAGGCTCCGGTGAGTCCCACAGGTCTGTCTACGTCGGTCGCGCCGGGTGGAGCTCCGGTTGTCCGGCTGGCCGGTATACGTGCACGCCGACGCCTCTTGCGTCGGTGTGGGAGCTGATGACCTCGAGCGCGGCGGCGGGGCCGTCGTCTGGGAACAGCCGCATGCCCTGTCCGAGGAGCACGGGAACGACCAGCAGGGTCAGTTCGTCGATGAGGCCGGCGGCGAGCAGCGAGCGGATCAGGGTCGCGCTTCCGTGCACCTGGATTTCGCCCGATGACGATTCCTTCAGTTCCTTGATCGCCGCGGTCGCGTCCCCGGGCAGCAGGGTGAGGGGTCCCCACGACGGTTGCTGGAGACTGTTGGATGCGACGTACTTCTGCGACTCGTTGAGCGCGACCCCGATGGGGTGCGCCCGCATTTCCGGCCGGGTGCCCCAGGTTTCGGCGAACATCTCGTAGGTGCGCCGCCCGAACAGGAACGCATCCGCTCGCTGATAGGTGGCGGTGATCATCTCGCCGGTGTCATCGGCGAATGCTCCGAGCGCCCAGCCGTCGCGGGTGAATCCGCTCGCCAGTTCCTCGGGAGTCGCGTGACCGTTGCCCTGCATCACACCGTCCACGGTGATCTGCGTCATCGTCGTCAATCTCATGTGCCCATCGTGGGCGCACCGGGCGTGTCGTGGCAACCATGCGTGCCGAAACGGCAACAGCGTGGCCGCAACTGACCGGCCTTTTCGGGATGGCATGGAGATGGGTTGATCCTGTCCGTCCGGAAGACCATGCTGTTTTAGCAACATCGTGAGACCGAAGGGCAAGAGGTCGAGCATGGGGGACGATCTGTCCGCGGTCGGTCCCCGGTTGCGGGCGATCCGGGAGTCGCGGCGCATGACCATCAGGTCGGTGTCGGATGCCACGGGCATCTCGGTCAGCACGCTCTCTCGGCTCGAGTCGGGGAACAGGCGCCCGCAGCTTGTCCGGGACGGCGTCATCACGATGCCGCTGTCCAGCGGTTCCGGGGCGTAGGAGGCCTTCAAGCAGGTGCATCCGCCGGCGCCGGAGAAGCCGATCAGGCAATGGGTCCACCCGGGATGGGACTGGATCTACGTGATCGGACAGATGCGGCTCCTTATCGGCGAGGAGGAACTGATCGTCGCCGCCGGCGACGCCGTCGAATTCGACACGCGCGTGCCGCACGGCTTCGGCAACCCCGGGCCCGAGGTCCTCGAAGTGCTGTGCCTGTTCAACCCCGACGGAGCGAAATGCACGGCCGGGCAGTCGAGGTAGAAGGGGCACCGGACGACGCGGGCTGAATGTCCGGTCGTGCAGGTTCGGTTGCTGCTCACAGGCCGAATACGACACGGTCGAATACAGCAGGACACCAGGACGCCCGACCCGGATTACCGGCGCCGGGCCCCACTAGGGCGCGGTAACGGGAGTCTTTTCCATTTCCTGTCCCGGCGCCGCTCGCGCGCCGCGTCGCCGAACTGCGCGCGTTGCTGGACGAAGTCGAGGCCGTCACGCTCGACCTCGACCAGGAGTCCACCTAGAGTTTCGGGAGTTTTGGGAGGCGCCCACACACACGCGCGACGTACGTGTGGGCGCCTCCTTTTGATGGCCTACGCGTGAGCAGGCAGTACGCTCCCCGCCGTGCGCTGAGAGGGCGTGGTCTCGTGCCCGCCGCTGGACCGGTCGGGGTCCGGGCGGGACATGCAGCCCGCCTATCTCCTGGAGTGGGTCTGGCAGGAACGGACCCGCGAGTGGCGCGGGATCGTCAGCTATCCACGTGTGGCCGTTGAGCCGCCGACGGCGCAACGGGTCCCGGCCGAGGTCCGCGGCAGGTCGAGTCCCATCCGCCGCCAGGCCGCCGATTCCGGCCCCGGCCACGATCACGCGAGGATCTTGCTTTCGCTCCATCGTGCATCTCTCGTGTCGGAGCCCGGGCGTGCTCGCGAGGGTCCGGTCGATCCGGTGGAGGGCCTCGTGCGCGGCGCGCGGCCGCCGGGTGCGCGTCGGATCGGGCCCGGCGGCCGGGGCGGCGATGGCGCTCAGCAGGTCACGTCCCCACCTGGAGTCCTTGGCGCCAGCTGGGGTGGGACGGAGTCCAGCCCAGTTCGCGCTTGGCCTTGGCGTTGGACGCGCCGCGCAGTTCGGTCATGAGCACGACGCCGGCGGGTCCGGCGGCCAGCCGTCCGATGAACCGGGGCACGCGCATCGGCTTCTTGGCGCCGAGCATCGCGGCCAATTCCGGCAGCCACTGGGCGACCCGGGCGGGGTCGTCATCGACGATGTTGTAGACACCGCGGCCGCCGTTCTCCACCGCCGCCACCGTGGCGTCGGCGGCGTCGGCGATGTGGACGAACGACCACACCCCGCCGCCGTCGCCGACGACCGGGAACTTGCGCTTGCGGATCATCTCCAGCTGCTCCGAGCCCGGCGCCATGGACGTGCCGGGTCCGTAGAACGCGCCGTAGCGCAGCACGATCCCCTCGATCCCGTCGGCGCCCAGCACGGCC
Organism: Actinomadura sp. RB99; assembly: GCF_014706005.1. Taxonomy (NCBI): domain Bacteria; kingdom Bacillati; phylum Actinomycetota; class Actinomycetes; order Streptosporangiales; family Thermomonosporaceae; genus Actinomadura; species Actinomadura sp. RB99. The sequence continues at coordinate 326,807 of NZ_JABMCA010000002.1, forward strand.
TTCTCCATGTACTCGACCGCGGCGATCATCGACGCCATCTGGGCGACCGGTGAGCGGTCCAGGGGGTCCTCTTCGGTCTTGACCGGGCCGCCGGTCCGGGCGTAGGTGAACGCGCCGTTGCTCTGGGCGATGAACCGTCGTACTCCGGTGTCGCGCGCGGCGGCGAGCAGGTTGTCGGTGCCCTCGATCCGCAGCCGGTCGGTGGCGGCGAAGCTGCGTTCGAAGTGGCGGGTGTCGATATGCCCGATGGCGGTCAGCTGGTTGACGATCACCTCCGGGTCCGCCTCCCGGACGGCCTTCCCGACCTGGGCGCTGTCGAGCGCGTCGGCGATGACCGGCACCGCGCCCATCCGCGTGACCGCGTCCTTGCCGGATTCACTGCGGACCATGGCGAACACCTCGTGCCCCGCGTCGACCAGACGCGGCAGCAGCTCCTTGCCCATCGCTCCGGTCGCTCCTGCCACCAGCACTCTCATCATCGGCTCCTTCGCTGTCCGGTTCGGGTTCGCCACTTGAACCGGATGGCCCGCCGATTGCCGACAGGAGTCAGGTGTGAACCACGTCACACCACCAGCAGCGGTCGGCCATGGTCGGCTGCCGCCCACTGCTCGGTCGCGCGTTCGAGCTTGTCAGGGTTCGCCTGGGTCCTGCAGGCGGTGATGCCCTCGGCGGTGACCTCCAGGCACATGATGGCGACGACCCGGCCCTCCACGACGGCCACCACGGCGGGTTCGCCGTTGGCGGCCCAGGCGTAGATCTCGGACGAGCCGCCGACGATGGCGCGCTTGGCCTCGGCGGGCTTGAACAGGGCCCGCATGAACTGCGCGACCGCGGCGGCCCCCTCGAACGCCCTGGTGCGGGCCGGGACCTTCCCACCGCCATCGCCGACCGAGACGGCGTCCTTGGTGAGCAGGCGTACGAGCTCACCGGTCTGGCCGCTGGTCGCGGCCGCGAGGAACTCCTCGACGACCCGGAAGGCGGCGGCCTCGTCGACCTCCCGGCGGGCCTTGCCGTGCGCGACGTGCTTCTTGGCACGGTGAAAGATCTGCTGGCTGGCGGCCTCGGTGATGTCGAGGATCTCGGCGATCTCCCGGTGCGGGTAGTCGAACGCCTCCCGCAGCACGTAGACGGCCCGTTCGCTCGGGGACAGGCGCTCCATGAGGGTGAGGACCGCGTACGACACCGATTCGCGCTGCTCGGCGGTGTCGGCCGGGCCGAGCATCGGGTCCCCCGCGAGCAGCGGCTCGGGGAGCCACCGGCCGACATAGGTCTCGCGGCGGGCCCGGGCGGAGGCGAGCTGGTTGAGGCACAGGTTGGTGAGCACCTTCGTCAACCAGGCCTCCGGAACCTCGACGCGGTCGACATCGGCGGCCTGCCAGCGCAGGAACGTCTCCTGAACGACGTCCTGCGCCTCGTAGGCGGAGCCGAGGAGGCGGTAGGCGATGGCCTCCAGACGGGGCCTCGCCATCTCGAAGCGGTCGACGTCCTGCACCGTCAGAGGCATGACCTGATCCTAATCGTCCGCGGCGCCTCCACCAGGTGGCGGTCCTGCCCATCGCTCAAGGCGATCCGCCTGGTGACCACGATGCTCCTCGCTCGGCTCATCGCCATGGCGCCGAGTTGGACAGGCGTCAGCCCAGTGCTTTGCGCGGCAGCGCCGTCAGCCGGTCCTGCTCGTCGGACGAGAGCCGGGAGACCGCCGTGCGGGCGAAAGCGAAGGCCGCCGCGAACCGCTGGCTGATCTCGTCTCCTCGGGGGTTCGCGCGACGAGCCGTGCGCGGCGGTCCTGGAGGTTCGGCCGGCAGACCGCGAGGCCGAGCGTTTCGAGACGCACGACGATCTGGGTGATGTTGGACGCGTCGCAGCCGAGCTCCTCGGCCAGGATTGCCCATGCCGCGCGGCTCGTCGAGCCGCCCGGGCCGGCTGATGCGGGTGCGCAGACAGGGCGGCGAGTCGCTCGGCGCTGACGGTATATCCGGCTGGCTGTGTTTAACAAGTGAGGTGACCTGCGGCGGTAACGTCTTCGGCGGTGGCGACCACTTTTGGTTGTGAGACGAAAAGAACGGAAACCGGCTACGGGACGGCCCCGGGACGGACGTCATACAGCCGATCCCGACCCGAAGCTGTGCGGCACCGACTCGAGCGCTTTCACCGCTTTCTACCTCCGCCATGTCGATGGCGTACTGCTTTTCGTGGTACGTCGCGTAGCCGACCCGCACCTGGCCGCGGACCCTCACGGCTGACGTCTTTGTCGCGGTCATCGAGTCCGCGCATTCCTACCGCGGAGACGCGTCTCTCTGGGGCCACCCATGACCGGCCAAGGCGAGGCGTTCGGCCCGCTGTGCTGCCAGGTCGCGGATGCGTGTTCGGTTGCGGGCGTATGCGGCGGACGACGTGTCATCGCCGGCTGGGCGGGGCGATGATGGCGGTCATGACGGGGCGCATAGTGATTTTGACCGGCGCACTCACCGCCGCGACCTCTGCCGTAGGACTGATCGTGTACTTCGCGGTGAAGGGCTTGCACTGGGGCGACACCGTCGGCGTGATCGGCGCCGTCGTCGGCCATCGCCGTTCTGGTCCTGGCGGTGTACGGGACCGTGTTGGCCCGCCGCCCCTCACCCTCGGCTGAGTCGGCGGACAGTCCGACGGGGGAGCAGTCGGTGCGGATCGGTGAAGGCCACCAACACTGGCATCGTCTCCACCGGCGATGGTGCGACCAACACCCAGATCAAGGGCACCGCATTTGGACAGGGCCGGGTGTATCAGGCCGGCTGCGATCAGCGCATCAACGACGACCAGTGAGCAGCCGACCGAGCCCGATGACGCCGGCGTACCCACTGACGTCCGGATGGAGGCGACCGCCTCCGGTGGCGGCAGGGTGTACCAAGCGGCCCGCGACCAGTACATCGGCGAGCGGACCATGAGGGTGCGCCCGCCTGAGCAGGTGAGCGCTTCGCCTGGCCTGGCCAATGTCCCGGCGCACGCGCGCTTGTTCGTCGGGCGCGGCAGCGAACTGGAGCAGCTGGACGCCGCGCTGGGAGCTGCGGATCCGGTGGTGGTGGCCGTCGTGCACGGGCTGGGCGGGGTCGGTAAGCTAGCCTGGTCGCCCACTACGCCGCCGCTCATACCCAGACCGCCGGGCCCGCGTCCGGCACCGGGTGTTTCATCCGGTGTGGTGGATTACCGCCGACAGCGGCGAGGCCGTGCAGCGCCTTGGCCGCCCGGGCGGCCGCGCTGTAGCCCGAGATCAAAGCGGTCATGAGGCTGGAGGAGCCGGCCGAGTGGGCGCTGACCTGGCTGGGCTGTCATCCGGGGTGGCTGGCGGTGCTGGACAACGTCACCGACCCGGCACACATCGCTGCACTGCTGGACCGCACGGGCAAGGGCCGGGTGCTCGTCACCAGCCGCCTCGGCCAGGGCTGGCATCGGTTCGAGGCTCGGGTGCTGGGTGGCTGAGCCTGGGTCGCTGCCGCTGGCGATCGAGCAGGCGGCCGCCTACTTGTAGCAGAACCAACTGTCCCTCGCCAATACCTGCGCTACCTGTCCGACTCCCCGGCGACGATGTACGACCTGCCCGCCGAGGCAGCCACACTGACAGCGGCACCGGCAGTGACACGCGGACCATCGCGCGGATCTGGTGGATCACCCTGGACCAGCTCACCGACAGTACCCCGCTGGCCGTCGAGCTGCTGCGGATCTTGGCCTGGTACGCCCCCGAAGCCATCCCCGCACCCTGCTCGACAACATGAACGACCTCCACGGGCACAAGCCGCTCGCCGCGCCGTTCCCGCAGGACGCGCTCGGCAAACTCGCCGCCTACAACGTGATCATCCCGACCCCGGAAGGCATCACTGTGCACCGGCTGGTGCAGGCCCTGGCCCGCACCCCCGATGATGATGATCGGCGTCGCCGGGCCGAGGACATCGCCGCCGCGCGTGGCACCGCTACCCGGCTGCTGGACAACACCCGCCCGCAGTCCTATGACGATCCGGCCGGGTGGTCGCAGTGGCGCGGGCTGCTGCCGCACATCGATGCCTTGGTCGACCACGCACCAGCCGGCACCGACACCGACGCGACCGTCCGGCTGCTCTGTGACACCGCTCTGTTCCTGTCCGATCAAGGCGCCCACCCCCGCGCACTCACTTATGTGCAGCGCTGCCTGATCTCCGCCCAGCGGCTCCACCACCTCGACCACACGTTCGTGCTCAACACCCGTGCCGGTCTTGCCTACGTCCTTCGCCGCGCGGGAGACCTGCAGCGAGCAATTCCGCTGCTGGAACACAACCTGGCCGAGGAAGAACGCGTGCTGGGCGCCGACCACCCCCACACCCTGCAATCCCGCAACAACCTCGCCAGCGCCTGCCAGGAGGCGGGCGACCTGGGCGAGCGATCCCACTCTTCGAGCAGACCCTCACCGACACCGAGCGCGTGCTGGGTACCGGCCACCCGACAACTGAAGTCGTACGGGCCAACCTCGAAGTTGCCACACAGCGGCAAGGCAGGCACTGACCGGACCGACCAGCCTGTCTCAAAGGGATCCTTTTCGACGCGCCAACCTCGGGAGAATTCTGATCGAACCAAACGACTACTGGTATGTATCATCCGTTCGTAACCGTTGCATGTTGATCCAGAGTTATTGCACATAGCTACTTTATGGTTGGTGACACGGGCTCGATTGGAGGGCCTGGAAGACCCGTCGATCCCATGAAGAAATAGCAACTCGTCGCTAGTGTTTCGCTCGAAAAGTTTCTTTCTGTTTGAGAGACTGGAGTATGCGAACCGCTGCCCCTCTGGCATTACGTGATGGAGATGTGGCCGAGCTGCGTCGGCTGGAGTCGGCGCGCAGCGTCTCGGCGGGCCTGGCCCGGCGAGCGCGGATCGTACTGCTGGCGGCCCAGGGGCTGGCGCACACCGAGGTGGCCGAGCGGACCGGCACCTCGGTGCCGACGGTCCGGCACTGGCGCGACCGGTACACCTCGGGCGGGATCGCGGCGCTGACCGATGCCGCCCGGCCGGGGCGTCCGCGCAGCGTGGACGAGGTGGAGATCGTGGTGCGCACGCTGGAACCGCCTCCCGCCAGGTTGGG